>JBOGTA010000090.1:0-9610 GCA_050695855.1 Candidatus Limnocylindria bacterium | reverse complement strand
GGTCCGCCGGCGTCGAAAGGCCCTCCCAGCCCGTCTCCACGTCATACGTGTTCACGAACTGGCGAACCAGCTCCAGCTCACCAGGAGCCGGCGGACGCCGAGCGGCGTCATCCGCCGCGGGCGCCGTCACCGATGTCGCCACTGTTTCTCTCGGGTGTCATCAAATCACCATCGTAATCGGTTGACAGGTTACGACTAACTGGTATACGATATACACAGGTTAGCACAAGCGTCAATCGCAGCGAAGGCACGAGCAATGTTCCAGATCGAGCACCCCACCGACTACCTGAACCGCGTCGAGGCTGAGCGCGACCGGATCGATCGACGCAACAGGCTCTTGCGAGCCCTGCGAGGGTCGACCCCGCCATTCAGCCAGACAACTGAGCAGGAGCTGCGACGCGTGATGCGCGAACAGTTCCACGCACAGACGCAGGCCGGGCGATGACCCAGCTCTGGACCGCCGTCCATGAGACGCATGAGGAGGCGTATCCGATGAATCGAGCCGACGTCGAGCATTGGTTGGACCGGTACCGGCACGCATGGAGCACCGACGATCCGAAGGACGTCGCCGCCCTGTTCACCGAGGACGCAACGTATTCACCCCACCCCTGGCCTCGCGGGGAGAGCTCCTGGCATGGCCGCGAGACGATCATCGAGAAGTGGATCGGTCACGGCGACGCCAAGGCCAGCTGGCACTTCGAGCACCAGATCTTGGCGGTCGACGGAGACACCGCGGTGATCGAGGGCTGGACGACATACGCCCCGACCGATGAGACCCTGTACGAGGACGCCTACGCCAACATCTGGGTCGTCCGCTTCGCCGATGACGGCCGTGCCCGGTCCTTCGCCGAGTGGTGGGTCCAGCGGCCTGTCCCCGACCAGAGTTGACGGCGCCGCTACGCCTTAGCGCCCCTTGAAATCGGGCTCGCGCTTCTCCAGGAAGGCGGCCATTCCCTCTTTCTGATCGTCGGAGGCGAAGAGCAGGTAGAACAGCCGGCGCTCATGGGCCAGGCCATCGGTCAGGCTCATTTCGTACGCGGCATTGATCGATTCCTTGGCCAGCCGGAGCGCCAGCGGCGCCCGCTTCGCGATCTCCGCCGCCAGGGACAGGGCGTCCTCCACCAACAGCTCGTCAGGCACGACCCGCGACACCAGTCCGATGCGCTCCGCCTCCACGGCCGTGATCGGCTCGCCGGTCAGGATCATCTCCATCGCCTTGCCCTTGCCGATGGCCCGCGGCAGGCGCTGGGTCCCGCCGGCGCCGGGCATCACCCCGATCTTGATCTCGGGCTGACCGAACCGGGCGCTGTCCGAGGCGACGATCATGTCGAGGGCCATGGCCAGCTCGCAGCCACCGCCAAGGCACCAACCGGCAACCGCCGCGATGACCGGCTTGGACACCTTGCGGACCCGGTCCCATTGGGCGATGCGGTTGGTGTGCAGCATGTCGATAGGCGAGGCGGCGGCCATCTCCCCGATGTCCGCGCCGGCGGCGAAGGCTCGGTCACTGCCTGTCACCACGATCACCCTGATGGCTCCGTCGCGGTCGAGGGTCTCGAGCGCCTCGCACAACGCGTCCATGGTCGGCCTATTCAGGGCGTTCAGCTGCTTGGGCCGATTCAGGCGGACGAGGGCGACCCGACGCGCCTCGTCGCGCTCGACCAGGACCAACGGCTCGTCGGTCATCGGCCGCCGCTCACGGGATGGATTCGAACACCGTGGGGAGCTTGACCGCGCAGGCGCTGCAGTACTCCGCGTACGCCGACAACCCGGTCTGACCACAGTCCGGACAGGTCCGGCCCGTGCCCGACTGGAGCTCCCGCAGGGCCTCTACCCTGGGCGGGCGCTTCTCGTGGAAGGCGGCCACCGCCTCGCGGGTCTCATCGTCGGTGGAGTGGAGGGCGAGCCATTCGCGGGCGTGGGTCACGGTCTGGGCCCATACCAGGTCCTTCCACCAGTTGAGCTGGGTCTTCGTGTAGCGCAGCGCTTCGGGCAGCTTGCGGTTCAGGTTGGTGACCAGCCCGTCGACCGCGACGTCCAGCTCGTCCCGCGGCACGACCCGCGATACGAGCCCCCATTCCAGGGCCTGCCCGGCGGGAATCGGCTCACACAGCATCACGATCTCGCGGGCCCGCCGATCGCCGACCAGCAGCGGCAGCCACTGCGTGGCGCCGCCGGCCGGCACCGACCCGTGCTCCGGTCCCACGTGGCGGACATACGTGTCGTCGGCCATGACGGCCAGGTCGCACGCCATCTGAAGCTCGTTGCCACCCCCCACGCAGGCCCCGTTGATGCGGGCGATGGTCGGCTTGCCGATGGATCGGAGCCGGTCGTGCATCTCGATAAACGCCCCCATCCAGCGCCAGTACTGGCCGCTGGTGGATCCCATCGTCGCCTGCTCGTCGAGATCGGCTCCGGTGCAGAACGCCTTCTCCCCGGACCCGGTGATCACGACCACTGACACCGATTCATCCCACGCCGCCTGCTCGAACGCCGCGCTCAGCTCGCGCAGGGTGCGGAAGTCGAAGGCGTTCATGACCTGTGGGCGATCGATCGTCACGGTGGCCACCCGGCGGGCGTCGTCTCGTGCGTATCGGATTCGATCGAACCCCAGGCTGGCCGGATCGGCGGCGAGGGGAGCTTCCGGCTCACTCATTCGAATTCATTCTCCGCGATCAGCAGGGTCACGCCCGCCCCCGCGAAGTTGCGGAGGTCACGCCCGCTCTCCACTCCCGCCTCGGATGCCAGCGCCGCTTCCAGGTCGGCACGGGAGTCGAACGCCATCTCGGCCATCAGGTAGAAGGCGGGGGGCCGACCGCCCACCCCGTCGGGCCGCGTCAGGCGGAGGTCGCGCAGACCGGGGTAGCGCTGGATGATCGACGTATGGGTATCGCGATAGTGGGCGTCGAAGGCGACCGGGTCCTCGGGGGGCGCGTAGAGCGCGATCAGGCGAACGGCCACGCGTCGCGAGGGGCTACTTGGCCTTGAAGTAGTCGGCGTTGATCTGGATGTAGTTGGTCCACTGCTCGGGGGTCGCGTCCTCGGCGAAGATGGCGGTGACCGGGCATTCCGGCTCGCACGCCCCGCAGTCGATGCACTCGTCGGGGTCGATGAAGAACATCGTGTCGTCGTCGGTGGCGTGGATGCAGTCGACCGGGCAGACGTCGACGCACGACCCGTCCTTGACCCCGATGCAGGGTTCCGTGATGACGTACGTCATAGCCGACCGATGGTACACCGATGTTTTCGCGCGTACCCACGCCGCCGCGGTACAGTCGGGCCCATGCCACTCCCCTGGTCGTTCGGCCGCCTGCCGCTCATCGTCGCCGCCGCCACGCCGCTGACCGACGAAGGGGTGGCCCTGGATGAAGGCGCGATTGGGCCGATGGTCGCTTTCCTCGAAGGCCACGGGGCGGATGGCCTGTTCTGCTGCGGGACTACCGGGGAGGGGATGCTGCTGTCCCTCGAGGAACGGCAGCGGGCCGCGGCGATCTTCCGGTCGGCCGTGGCGGGCAGGCTGGTGGTGCACGCCGGGGCGCAGACGACAGCCGGCACTGTGGCGTTGGCCGCCCACGCCGCGGAGATCGGAGCGGACGGGGTAGCGGTCATCCCGCCGCCCTACTTCCCACTCGATCCCGAGGCGCTGACTGATCACCTGGTGGCCGCGGCCGCGGCCTGTGCTCCGCTGCCGTTCTTCATCTACGTCTTCACCCGGCGCAGCGGGTACCCGCTGCCGGTCCACGTCATCCGCGCCGTTGCCGAGCGGGCCGACAACCTGGTCGGGCTGAAGGTGTCCGAGTCACCGTTCCCCGCCGTCGCCCCCTACCTGGAGCTGGGCCTCCCTGTCCTGGTCGGCTCCGAGCCCCTGATCGTCCAGGCCCTGGAGGCCGGGGCGGCGGGCACCGTCAGCGGATTGGCGGCCGCCTTCCCCGATGTGGTGCGCGATGTGCTGGACGACCCGAGCCCGATTGGGGCTGGACGGTTGGATGCGTTGCGCAGCGCGATGGAGACGACGCCGTTCATCGCGTCCGTGAAGCACGTCCTCGCCCGTCGCGGTGTCCCGATCCGGCGGGCGGTCCGGGCCCCGCTCCGCCCATTGACTCAGGAACAGACGAGTCGGCTGGACGTGGCGCTTGCCGAGCTGGAGCCGGCAACCGTCGGGGCTTAGCCGGTCGCGACTTCGGCGGCAGCCGCGGCGGCCCGCAGGCGGGCGAAGCCGGGCTTGATCTGGTCGTTGATGACCCGGATTCTGCCGTCAAAGGGCAGGAACGCGCTCTTGATCGCGTTCAGCGTCAGCCATTCCATGTCGTCCAGGCCGATTCCGAAGGTCCGGGCCATGGCGGCGAATTCATCGGTCAGGGAGATGCCGCTCATGAGGCGGTTGTCGGTGTTGACCGTCACCCGGAAGCGGAGCCGGCGCAAGAGGTCGATGGGATGCTCGGCGATCGAGCGCACCGCGCCGGTGTGGACGTTGGAGCTGGGGCACATCTCGAGCGGGACCCGCGTGTCCCGGACGTAGGCCGCAAGACGGCCCAGCGACACCCGGCCGTCGGGATGGACCGTGATGTCGTCCACGATCCGGACCCCATGCCCCAGCCGCTCCGCGCCGCACCACTGGAGAGCTTCCCAGATCGAAGGTAGCCCGAATGCCTCGCCGGCATGGAGTGTGAAGTGGAAGTTCTCGTGGGCGATGAGCTGGAACGCATCCAGGTATCGGGTGGGCGGATAGCCCGCCTCCGGGCCGGCCATGTCGAAGCCCAGGACCCCTTCGTCGCGGTGGCGGACCGCCAGCTCGGCGATCTCCACCGAACGGGCGGCCTGGCGCATGGCGCTGATCAACAGGCCAGTGGTGATGGGGCGACCTTCGGCTCCGCGCCGGAGGCCGGCCAGGACCGCGGTCACCACCTCGTCCAGGGTCATTCCCCGCTGGAGGTGTTGCTCGGGCGCGAATCGGATCTCGGCATAGACCACTCCGTCAGCTGCCAGATCTTCGACGCATTCGGCCGCGACCCGCTCCAGCGCTTCGGGGGTCTGCATCACGCCCACGGTGTGGACGAAGCCTTCCAAGTAGTGCTCCAACGAGGTCCCGTCCGCGCCGCGCTGGAACCAGTTCTCCAGGGCATCGGGGTCGGTGGTGGGCAGGTCGCGGTATCCGGTCTCGGCCGCCAGCTCGATCACGGTCCGCGGTCGCAGGCCACCGTCCAGGTGGTCATGGAGCAGGGCCTTGGGCGCGGAACGGATGGCGGCGAGGTCGAGGGTCATGTTGTGCCTCCATCCCTCGCGTCACACCAGGCGCGGACGACCGAGCTGAGCTCGTGTGCGACAGCCTCGGCGTCCGCCAAGTCGGTGATCTGCACATAGCGGGCGTGGTCGCCGCCGCCCTGCAGTCGGGGGTGGTCGCCCGGAATGGATGCTCCCTCGTGGAAGAGGAGGCTCGCGAACTGCTTGGCTCGGGGCTGGAAGCTGGCGAGGTTGCCGCGGTATACGAAGGTCGGCGTGCTCCACTTGATGACCTCGCCGATCCTCGGGTCCGCGTCGAGGATGATCTCCCGCAGACGCGCGACTACCGGCTTCTGCGGGTTGTCATACACCTCGAACCAGGCATCGACTTCGGGGTTGCGAGATCCCATCGGGCTCATTCTGACGCAGGCACCGGCGAAGGCTCCTCCAGGGCGAGCGCCACAGCCTGGTCCACCGACAGGGCGCGGCCAGCCTGCCAGGCCGCCTGGTAGCCGTCCGCCCCGAGCTGCTCTTTGGCCGGGCTGAACGGATCGCCCAGGCGCAGCCACTCGGGTGGGGGGCCGCCTCCGGCTTGCTCGCGGATGGCCTCGTGGGCGCCCAGCAGGCGCACGCCACGCTCCGCATCCCCGCTGGCGATGAGGACCGCGGCCAGGCCCTGCAGGGGCTCCGTCACCGCCACGGTGTCGCCGAGCTCCGAAGCGATCCGGATCGCGGTTTGATAGTGGTCGGCGGCATCCGCGAGCCGGCCCTGGAGCCGTGCGACCTGGCCCACGGTGTGGTGTCCGGTGCCGATCGCCAGGCGGTCACCACTCTTCTGGGCAAGGGTCAGCGCCTCCTCCAGCCGGGGTCGAGCGGTGTCGAAATCATCGGTCATGAAGGCCATGTAACCCTCAGCCTCGAGGAATCGCAGGACCAGCTGATCGTCGCCTAACTCCCGGGCGATCCCGCCCCCTTCGCTGAAGATGGCCCGGACCCTGTCCATGTCCCCCTCGATGCCTGCCATCGAGCCAGTGCTGTACAGGGCGTCGGCCAGGCCGCGGCGATCACCCTGCTCCCGGTATATCGCCTCCGCCGCCTCGTACCAGGCCGTGGCCGCCGGGTAGTCATTCTGCCAGTAGGCGATGCTCGCGGCGCCGGTCAGGCCCTTGGCCCGATCGGCCGTTCGCGGTGCGGCGGATGGCAGGGCGAGCAGCCGATCGAACCACATCCGGCCCTCAGCCAGGTGCGCGCGCAGCTGCCAGAACCGCCACAGACCAAACCCCAGCCGCATGCCGAGGTCGGCTTGGTCTGATTCGATGGCCCAGGTCAGCGCAGCGCGGAAGTTGTCGTGGTCGTGGTCGACACGTTCAACCGCGTCGGTGGATTTCGTCAGGTCGGGCTCGGCCGCCTCGGCGACCGCGGTGAAGTGCTCGGCGTGACGCCGCGCCAGGTCCGCACCCTCGCCGCGCTCGTGAAGTCGCTCGAGGGCGAACTCGCGGATCGTTTCAAGCATCCCGAACCGGGACTCGCCGTGGACACCTTCGTCGCGGCGAATGAGGCTCTGATCCAGAAGGGACGCCATTCCTTCCAGGGGATCCAGACCGATTTCGCCGGGCCGACACACTGCGGTCGCAGACTCGAGGGTCCACCCGCCGACGAACACCCCCAGGCGTCCCAGGAGCGCCTGCTCCGGCTCGGACAGCAGGCCGTGGCTCCACGCGATCGTCTCGCGCAGTGCCCGCTGGCGCGCGGATACGTCACGTGGCCCGCCCGCCAGGAATGTCAGCCGATCCTCCAATCGGGCCAGGATCTGCGCCGGCCCCAGGAGTCTTGTCTTGGCTGCCGCCAACTCGATGGCCAGTGGCAGTCCGTCGAGGCGAGCCACGATGGCGGCCACATCGGGCCAGGTCTCGTCGGTGACCTCGAATTCGCTGCGGACAGCCCGCGCACGTTCGACGAACAGGGCTATCCCTTCAAACTTCGACAATTCGGCAATCGGCGGGAGCCGCTTCGGATCAGGGATCCGCAACGGTGGGACGGCGTACTCCCGCTCCCCCGACAGATGGAGGACGGCCCGGCTGGTGACCAGGACCCGCAGCCGGCCCGCAGCGTTGAGCAGGTCAGACACCACGGGCGCCGCATCGGTCACCTGTTCGAAGTTGTCCAGGACCAGGAGCAGGTCCCTGTCCCGCAGCGATTGGGCGAGGGTCTGGGTGAGTGGCTGGTCGGCGGCCTCGCGGACGCCCACGCTGGCGGCCACCGCCGACGCCACCAGCGCCGGATCCCTGATGGGCGCGAGGTCGACGAAGAAGGCGCCATCCGGATGACGGGTCATACGCTCGGCCGCCACCTGGAGCGCGAGTCGGGTCTTGCCCGTGCCACCAGCCCCGGTGAGGGTCACCAGCCGTTCCCGATCGAGCAGGTTGGCCACCGCCGCCTGCTCCTCCTCACGACCGACGAAGCTGGTGAGCTGGACGGGCAGGTTGTTCGGCCACGCCGAGAGGCTCCGCAACGGCGGGAAGTCCACCGCCAGGCCCTCGATCTCGAGCTGGTAGAGATGTTCCGGTTCGGTCAGGTCCTTGAGCCGATGGGGACCGAGGTCGCGGAGCTCGACGCCTGCCGGCAGCGATGCAGCCGCCTGGGTCAGAGTCGGTTCGCTGATCAGGACTTGACCGCCGTGTCCGGCGGCAGTAATCCGCGCGGCTCGATGGACGTCCAGACCGATGTAGTTGTCCCCGCCCAGGGTCCCGGCGCCGGTGTGGATGCCCATCCGGACGCGAACCGGCGCGCCTTCCGGCCATGACTCGCCGGCGAGGGCCCGCTGCGCGGTAACGCCCGCGGCCACGGCCTGCGAGGCATCGGGAAAAACGGCGAAGACGGCGTCGCCCTCGGAGCCGAACGTAACCCCCGCGGAGGCGGCGATCGCGTGACGGATCAGCAGAGCGTGGCGCTCGAGTACAGGTCGATACCCCTCGCCGAGCGCCTGCACCAGACGAGTCGACCCCTCGATATCGGTGAACAGGAATGTGACCGTCCCGGCGGGCAGGTCGCGGGAGCGGCTCACGGTGGTGCCGTGCTCAGCGGGAAGGAGCAGTGGACGCCTCGTTCATCTCGAAGCGGGATGGCGGGGCGGCAGCAGCGAGGCGGGCAATCTCGGCATCGGTCAGGTCGTATCCGAAGCGGATGGCGGCGACGTTCTCGTCCTGGAAACGGAACGGTAGGGAGCTGCGAATGGCCTCCTCGTCATATTCGATCCCGGCCAGCTGCAGCAGGCGGCCGAGGGCGATCATGTTGCCGAACAGCTCCTTGCCGAAATGTTCGGAACCAAGGGAGGCAAACGGGATCTGTTCGTCGCCGGGCAGCCCGAGGCCCAGGTCCGTGACCACCTTTCGGCCGCTGATGTGGAGGTGGCCCTTGTCGGCCAGGCGGAGGAGGATGTCGGCCTCTTCGACAACCGGGTTATCGATCGGCGTGTCGCTGAAGGTCACGAACGCGTCGGACATGGTGCCGCGAACCGAGGAGTCGTAGTCGAACAGGACCGTGACCTGCTTCCCCATTCGGGCCAGGAGGCTGCCCAGGATTCCGGCGATGAGCCGCACGCCCTGGCCGCCAACCCCGTCCAGCGCTATGCGGGTGGCCATCCAGCGGCTCCCGATCAGGCCTCGAGCTCGGCCGGGTCGATCCCGGCCTCGCGGAGCGCATCGGCGAGAGTCAGCTCGCCCTTGGCCACCCGCACCTTCACCTCCGGTTCGAGTCGTTGCATGAGGGCGAGCTTCTTCTGAGCCTCGGCGCGCTTGCGCGCCTTCTCATCATCGGACACCGATGGGCGTTCTGCTTTCGTGGTCACATCTTCTGGGTTCGCCGCCGGCGACGTGGCCGCACTGTCAGCCGCCGCGCCGTTTGTAGGCGCGGGGGCATCGGTCTGGGCTCCGTTGGTATGTTCGGCGTGGCCCTCCGGGTAGACGATGCCCAGCTCGAACGGGCCCAATCGGTCCGCGCCCTTCGGCGCGCGCTTGTAGGTCTTCCGGTAGAAGGTAAGCATCTCGTTGGCGTTGGCGAACCCGATCCGCCGCCCGTTGTTCTCGATGCACTGGGACGTGATGTCCACGAACGCGAACCCGTCGTGCTGGATCGCCTCGCGGATGGCGGTCCGCATCTGAGGCTGGTGGTACACCGTCGTCCGCGCGTACAGCGCGTGCGGGGAGCTGCGCACGATGCCCTGCAGGTTGATGGGCGTGTTCGGGTTGCCACCTGGAGAGGACAGGGTCTTCGTCCCGGTTGGCGTGGTGGGACCGGTCTGGCCCCCGGTCAGCCCATAGATCTCGTTGTTGTTGCACAGCACCGTGATCGGCGCGTTGCGCCGGATGGCGTGGATCAGGTGGTTGCCGCC
>JBOGTA010000089.1:0-7223 GCA_050695855.1 Candidatus Limnocylindria bacterium | reverse complement strand
GTCGGCGCCACGTGGGGCCCCGCGGCTCCTGACGCGACCTTTGGCTCGACCCGCCTGGTCGTGGAGGCGGCGCCCCGGACCGTCATCCCCAGCCGCCCTCGGCGGGTCGGTGCGGCCGCCCTGATCGTGCTCCTGCTCCTGGGCGTGGGTGCGGCCGTGGCCTGGGTCGGATTGGGCGGCCTCCAGGACCTGCTGGGCCCAGGCGCCTCGCCTTCTCCGTCGGCGATGCCCTCCCCGTCGGCCACGTCCGAGCCGAGCGGGACGGCCACGCCCAGCGCATCGCCCACGACACCGGCCAGCCCCACTCCGACACCAGGCCCAACGCCAACCCCGGCCCCCACGCCGGTGACCTACATCGTGCAGTCGGGCGATACGCTGAACGCCATTGCGGCCCGGTTCGGGACAACGGCCCAGGCCATCATGGATGCCAATGGCCTGACCAGCGACCTCATCCACCCCGGCCAGGTCCTCATCATTCCGGTGTCCTAGAACGGCGGCTGGCAGCTCCGGCAGAACGTCGTCGCCTCATCCCCGCCGATCTGGCGGAGTGGCTTTCCGCACCGCGGGCATGGTTCGCCGCCGCGGAGGTGGACACGCAGGAACTCGCGATGCTGGACCTCGATGTCGGGCGGCACCAGGTCGCGCAGGCGAGCGGTCGCGTCCGCAAGCACTTCGCGCATCGACGCGTACAGGCGATCGACTTCCTCGGGGCGGAGGCTGCTGCGGCGACGCAACGGGGCCAGCTGCGCGGCCCACAGGATCTCGTCGCTGTAGGCGTTACCGATGCCGGCGACGAAACGCCGGTTGCGCAGGAGTGACTTCAGCTCCCCCGGGTGGCGGCGGATGCGCGCCCGGAATGCCTCCAGGGTCAAGGTCGGATCGTCCGCGTCGGGACCCATGTCGGCCCAGCCGGGCACCTGGTCCAACCCCGCCCGCTTGACCAGGTACACCTTGCCGAGCATCTCGCGGTCGACATAGCGGAGCTCGCCGCCATCCGTGAATATCAAGCGGAGGCCGGTTCGTGCCCGCACCCGCTGGCGCGGCTTGTCCAACAACCAGAAGCGGCCGGCCAGCATGGGGTTGACGAGGAGCAGCCGGTCCTCCTTGTCACCGCGGAGGAGCGGCAGCACGAGGAACTTCCCGCGCCGCGCGGCCGCGCGGAGCGTCAGGCCGCGCAGGGCTTCGAGGTCGTGGGCCGTGGCCCGAAGCAGGATGGGCGCCGGAGCGGAGGCCGATGCGATCTCACGACCGCTGGCGCGGCGTGCCAGCTCCTCGGCCACGACCGTCAAATCGGGGAGCTCAGGCACGCTCGGGCACCATTGACCCTGATGGTATGCTACGCCGGCCTCTGAGCAGGACAACCAGATAAACGTGCGGGACGCCGTCACAAACGCCCAGGAGGAGAGCACCGAGTCGTCGCCACGAGGACCAGGACTGTTCAAAACCCGGGCTGGCGCCCTCCGCATGCGGAGGGCGGTTCTGTTTTCAGGGAGACCGATACCGACAGGAGCAACCATCACTTGATCGAAGACCCGCAGCCCGCCGCCCCGGCCAAGGACACCTCGGCCGGAACCGATCCGGCGGCGGACGAGCCGGAGGCCCCGACCGTGCAGCCCACCGAGGCCGCCACCATGGTCGCGGAGCCGGAGGTCGAGCCCACCTCCGAACTGACTGAACAGGCCAGTTCCGAGTCGCAGGCGGCTGAGTCGGCGGGCGATACGCCGGCTGCCGAAGCACCGGCTGCCGAAGCGCCCGCTGACGCGTCAACGGCGGAACCTCCGGCCGACGAGCCGATGGTTGCAGAGGCGCCGGTTGCAGAGGCGCCGGTCGCAGAGGAGGCAGGCCCAGCCGCAGCAGAATCTGAGCCTGCGGCCGACGAACCCGCGCCCGAGGCGCGTCCCGAACCGACCACCATGGCCGAGCTGCTGGATCACCCCGAGCACGAGGTCAAGAACCTCCGCCACGGAGACGTCGTGGAAGGCCTCGTGGTCCGCATCGATCCGGACGAGCTGCTGGTCGACTTCGGGGGCAAGAGCGAAGGAGTGGTGTCCAACCGCGAGCTGCTGGGCCGGCGTGGCGGACCCCGCGAGGGCGACGAGCCGCGGCAGGAGCTCAAGGTCGGCGACCAGGTCCTGGTCTACGTGCTGCAGCCCGAGTCGCCCGAGGGCCATGCAGTCCTGTCCGTCCGCCGCGCCGGCCTCGAGCGCAAGTGGCGCGCGATGCAGGAACGCTTTGAGGCGGGTGAGATCGTCGAGGCCCGGGTCATCGACCACAACAAGGGTGGCCTCATCGTCGACCTGGGCGTGCGTGGCTTCGTGCCCATCTCCCAGATCGTCGACTTCCCGCGCCGCCCCCGCGACGAGCAGCCGCGGGACGCGGCCCAGGAGATCGCGGAGAAGCTGCAGCCATTCGTGGGGCGCACGCTCCGCCTGAAGATCCTCGAGGTCAACCGCAAGGCGAATCGGCTGATCCTGTCGGAGAAGGTGGCCGTCTACGAGGAACGCCGCGAGAAGCGCGACGAGCTGTTCAGCTCGCTGAACGTGGGCCAGCGAGTCACCGGGCAGGTGCGAAGCATCGCGCCGTTCGGCGTGTTCGTGGACCTCGGCGGAATCGACGGCCTGGTCCACAAGAGCGAGCTCTCCTGGAACAAGGTCAACAACCCGGAGACCGCCTACGCCATCGGTGAAGAGGTCGAGGCCGAGGTCATCGACATCAACCACGAGCGAGGCCGGATCAGCCTCTCGATCCGTCGCCTCCAGCCCGACCCGTGGCAGGAGTCGGTCGCGAAGTACACCATCGGGGACGTCATCGACGGCACGGTCACCAAGCTCGTGAACTTCGGCGCCTTCGTCCGGATCGAGGAGGGCCTCGAGGGCCTCATCCACATCAGCGAGCTATCGAACAGCCGCGTTGCCCATCCGGGCGACGTCGTCTCCGAGGGCCAGGAGCTGAAGCTGAAGATCATCAGCCTCGACTCCGAGCGCCATCGGCTTGGCCTGAGCCTCAAGCAGACCGAAGACCGATCGACACCGATGGTTCAGCCGCGCTACGAGGAGCGGGCGGACCGACCGGAAACCGATGAGCGGCCGCCGGAGCGCAGCGAGCGGACAGAACGACCCGAACGAGCGGAGCGGGTCGACCGTGGGGATCGGCGTGACCGTCGGGGTGGCCGTGGGCGGGATCGCGACTACCGGCCCCAGGATGCGACCGCGGAGCCCGAGGAAGGCATTGACAACACCATGGCGGCGGCCTTTGCCGAGTCCGGCCTGCTGGACCAGTTCCGGACCGATGAGTCCGGATCCGAGCCCACCGAAGCAGCCGCTGAACCTGCGGTCGCCGAGGCGGTAGCCGAGGAACCGGCGACGGCGGAGGCAATCGCCGAAGCGCCCGCGGAGGCCGAGGCAGCGGCGGACGAGCCGGCGCAGGCGGAGGCAATCGCCGAAGCGCCCGCGGAGGCCGAGGCGGTGGTCGATGAAGCCGCGCAGGCGGAGGCAGTGGCGGAGGAGCCGGCCTCAGCAGATGCACCCGCCAAGGAACCTGCGAAGGCCAAGGTCAAGGCGCCGGCCAAGAGTCGCAAGCCGAAGGCTGGCGCGGCCGAATCCGCGGCCGAATCCGCGGCCGAACCGGATCCCGAAGAGGCACCGGCATCGAGCGAGCCCGAAGAGGGCTGAGCCGGCCGCCGGCCGGACCCCGCGCCATTCAGCCTTGATCCAAAGGCCCGAATGGCCCGTATCACCTATTGACCCCACCCGTACTGCGTGCGACACCGGAACAAGGCGGTGCCGTACACTCAAGGACGGTTCGCGGGGGTCGCCGAACGGATGCGAACGGGTAGAGGCACATGGACCGTTTCGACAAGTTCACAGATCGGGCACGCAAGGTCCTGACCCTGGCCCAGGATGAGGCCCAGCGCTTCAACCACAACTACATCGGGACCGAGCACCTCCTGCTCGGCTTGGTGCGGGAGGGCGAGGGGGTCGCCGCGCGCGTCCTGGAGAACATGAACGTTGAGCTGTCGAAGGTTCGGCAAGCCGTCGAATTCATTATTGGACGCGGGGAGCGCCCAGTCGTGGGCGAGGTGGGCCTGACCCCTCGCGCCAAGCGAGTGATCGAGCTGGCCATCGACGAGGCCCGTCGCCTGGGCCACAACTACATCGGTACCGAGCACCTCCTGCTGGGCCTCGTCCGCGAGGGCGAAGGCATCGCCGCCGGCGTGCTGGAGAGCCTGGGCGTGAACCTGGACAAGGTCCGCCACCAGGTGATCCACGTCCTGTCGCAGAGCACCGCCAGTGCGCCCACCCAGGAACCGAAGCGCTCCTCCAAGACCCCAACCCTGGACCAGCTCGGAATCAACCTCACCGAGTTGGCACGCTCCGGGAAGCTGGACCCGGTCATCGGTCGCGAGAAGGAGATCGAGCGCGTCATCCAGATCCTGGGCCGCAAGACGAAGAACAACCCGGCCCTGATCGGAGAGCCGGGGGTCGGCAAGACGGCCATCGCCGAAGCGCTGGCGCATAAGATCGTGGCCGGCGATGTCCCCGACACCCTGCTCGACAAGCGGGTGCTCACCCTAGACATCGGCTCCCTGGTAGCCGGGACCAAGTACCGCGGGGAGTTCGAAGAGCGACTGAAGAAGATCATCGAGGAGCTGCGCGCCAGCAGCGACTCGGTCCTGTTCATCGACGAGCTCCATACCCTGGTCGGGGCCGGAGCGGCCGAGGGGGCCATCGACGCCGCCAATATCCTCAAGCCGCCGTTGTCGCGCGGCGAGCTGCAGTGCATCGGCGCCACGACGCTGGACGAGTACCGCAAGTACATCGAGAAGGACGCGGCGCTCGAGCGGCGCTTCCAGCCGGTGATGGTCGATGAGCCGACCATCGACCAGGCGAACGACATCCTGCTCGGCATCCGGTCGCGGTACGAAGAGCACCACCACGTGAAGTACACCGATGAGGCGCTGCGGGCAGCCGTCGACCTCTCGGTCCGCTACGTCGCCGACCGCGCTCTCCCGGACAAGGCCATCGACCTGATGGACGAGGCGGGGTCGCGCGTCCGCCTGCGCCACGCGTCGGCACCACCCAGCGTCCGCGAAGCCCAAGCGGACCTGGAGGAGGTCATTCGCCGCAAGGACGAGGCGATCGCCGCCCAGGACTACGAGGGCGCGGCCAAGCTCCGCGACGAGGAGGCGTCCGGCCGGGAGCGGATCGACGAGCTGCGCAAGGCGTGGCACGAGGAAGCGGCCAAGGAGACGCCCGAGGTCAGCGACGAAGAGATCGCCCAGGTCGTCAGCATGTGGACCGGCATCCCGGTCGTCCGCATCAGCCAGGAGGAGAAAGAGCGCCTGCTCAAGATGGAGGAGGCTCTCCATCGGCGCGTCATCGGCCAGGACGAGGCCATCAAGACGATCAGCAGCGCCGTCCGACGGGCCCGCGCCGGACTGAAGGATCCAAAGCGCCCGATCGGCTCGTTCGTGTTTCTCGGCCCGACCGGGGTGGGCAAGACCGAGCTGGCCAAAGCGCTGGCCGAGTTCATGTTCGGCTCCGAAGAAGCGCTGGTGAAGCTCGACATGAGCGAGTTCATGGAGCGCCACAACGTTTCACGCCTGGTGGGCGCCCCGCCGGGCTATGTCGGCTACGACGAGGGCGGGCAGCTGACCGAGGCCGTGCGCCGCAAGAGCTACAGCGTGGTCCTGCTGGACGAGATTGAGAAGGCGCACCCCGAGGTCTTCAACATCCTGCTCCAGATCCTGGAGGACGGGCAGCTGACCGATGCCAAGGGCCGGCGGGTGGACTTCCGCAACACGATCGTGATCATGACCAGCAACGTCGGCGCCCAGCTGATCCAGCGCGACTCCTCTATCGGCTTCCGGGCCGGCGGGGACGAGGCGGTGGTGGCCATCGCCGAGTACGACCGGATGAAGGACAAGGTGCTGGGCGAGCTGAAGAACCTGTTCCGACCGGAATTCCTGAACCGGATCGACGCGTCGGTCGTCTTCCGGAGCCTCACCCGTGAGGAAATCCGGGCCATCGTCGACCTTCTGCTCGGTCGCGTCCGCGAGCAGTTGGCAGCGCAGCAGATGGAGCTGACGGTGACCGATGCGGCCAAGGACGCGATCATCACCAAGGGCTTCGACCAGGCATTCGGGGCACGACCATTGCGCCGCGAGATCCAGAACCAGATCGAGGACCCGCTCGCCGAGCGGATGCTCCAGGCGGAGTTCCAGGGCGGCGACAAGCTGGTGGTCGATGCCGATTCCGACGGCACGGTGACCATCGCCAAGAAGACAACCCGCAAGCAGCCGGTGAAGGTCGCCGGCTGACCCCATCCGGGGCCTGAATATCGGTCTGGACGGGTCTGGTGGGGAGTGCTAGTGTGACGCCCCGCTCCGGCGGGTTCGCGCGGATTCATCCGCTTCATCGGTTCATTCATCTCGTGATCCGCTCGCGCGACGGTCACCAAGCGGACTTATCGACTCATGCAGACCATCGTCCGGCTGTCGGGCGCGCTCCTCGGCATCGTCCTGGGGTTCGGCCTCGGGCTGCTCATCCTTGACCGAACCGGGGACCTGATCGACCCAGCCAACCGGCCGGCCTTCCTGGTCGCCTGCGTGGTTGCCGCCATGCTGTTCGGCTACCTCGCCATCCCGTACGTCACCCTGTATCCCACCCGTTGGGCGGTGGGCAAGCTGGCGGAAGCCGGTGCCGCGGAGTTCGTGCTCGGCGTGGCCGGGATCCTCATCGGCCTGCTCATGGGCGCCCTGATCGGGATCCCGCTATCACAGATCGAAGGGCCGCTGGGCTCCGCCCTGCCGATCGTGGTGTCGCTGATGCTGGCCGCGATCATGGCCGGAGCCTTCATGTACAAGCGAGAGGCCATCCTCAAGGCGGTCGGCGGCCTCACGCCGGGTGGTCGTCGGGGAGTGCCGACCCGGGTGGTGGTCGACACCAGCGCGGTGATCGATGGCCGGATCGTGGACATCGGTAAGACGGGATTCATTCTCGGATCCCTGGTGGCACCTCGCTTCGTGCTCGAGGAGCTGCAGCGGATTGCCGACTCGCCGGATGCCATGCGGCGCAACCGGGGGCGCCGCGGCCTGGAGATGCTGGCTGCGCTCCAGAAGGACTCGGTCACCCCGGTCGAGATCACCGAGGAGACGTATCCCGAGCTGGACGAGGTCGACGCCAAGCTGGTGGCGCTGGCCCGCGACACGGGCGCCGCCATCC
>JBOGTA010000088.1:0-5609 GCA_050695855.1 Candidatus Limnocylindria bacterium | reverse complement strand
TGGTCTCGAGAACGACCCCCACCCCCTTCGGCTGAAGGCGGGTCATCAGAAAATCGGCGATCTGCTGCGTCATCCGCTCCTGGATCTGGAGCCGATGGGCGAACAGGTCGACCACCCGCGGGATCTTTGACAGACCGATGACCGTGCCCCGCGGCAAGTACCCGACGTGGGCGCGACCGAAGAACGGGATCAGGTGGTGCTCGCACAGGGAGTAGAGCTCGATGTCGCGGACGACGACCATTTCGTCGTACTCCACGTTGAAGGCTGCCCCCTCGAGGAGGGTGTCGGGGTCAGTTCGGTACCCGGCGGTCAGTTGCTCCAACGTGCGGCGGACCCGGCCCGGCGTGCCGCGCAGCCCGTCGCGGTCGGGGTCCTCGCCAAGCTCGGCCAGCAGGATCCGCACCGCGTCCTCGAGCGGGGATGTTCGCGCTTCGGGGTCCACGGAGCCGATGCTAGCAGCCGATGGCCCGCAACCGGCCCCACCCGGGGGTGCGGTATGGTCCGGCCGGTGATCGTGCCATGAGAGCGGTTCGAGCGGCTATCGCCGCCGGCGTGATCGGAATCGGCCTGCTGGCGGGGTGGATTTGGCCCCCGCTGGCGGCGGTGACCGTATGGCCGTTCCTGCTGATCGTCCCCGGCTGGGCGCTGGTGGCATGGGGATCCCGCGGCCGGGCCCGGATCTCTGCCACCGGCCGACTGGGACTGGCCGTCGTGCTCTCGGTGGCGGTTTCCGCCCACCTGAGCTGGTGGCTGGCGACCCTGCTCGGCGGCAACGGGCGTGAAGTCGTCTTCGCGGCCGCCGCGATCCTGGCCGTGCCCGTTCCGCTGGCGGCATGGACCGCGACGACCGACCCCCGGACGTGGCCAGCCGCGGCGACATCGCGCGTCCGCCGCGTGGCGGCCACCCATCCGGGTGGGTTGCTCCTCGGCCTGGGTACCACGGTCTGGGTGGGCGCGGTCCTGGCCAGCGGCATCTGGCAGGTCTACCCGGGCGGTGTCAGTGTCGGGGGGTCGAACTGGAGCGACCTCGGTGTCCACCTCTCGATTGCGCAATCGGTGAACGCCGGCAACTTCCCTCCGCAGGTTCCGTTCTTCGCCGGCGAACCACTCGTTTACCACTGGTTCGCCGACTTCCACGCTGCCCTGCTCGCCGCGGCCGCTGGCTTATTCGCGGTGCCGGCGTTCGTGATCCAGTCCGCTCTTCTGGCGGGATCGCTGGCCCTGGTGGTGCACGGACTGGCGCTGGCCCTGGTCCGCGACTGGTCGGCTCGGCGAGCCGCCTTCCTGGCGGTGCTCCTCGTGGTGCTTGGCGGAGGGCTGGGCTGGATGCGCCTGCTGGGCGACCTGGCGAACGGTCAGGGGGCCCCGTGGGATCTGATGATGACCAACACCTACGACAATCAGTGGCTCACTGACTGGCCGTACTTCTCGATACCGTCGGTGATGACGACCGGCCTTCTCGTTCACCGTGCCACGACCGCCGGCCTGCCGCTCCTGGTGGGAGCCGTCCTGCTCATCGTGGCTGGCCTGCCGACCATCCGGCGACGCAGGATCGGCTCCTCCGATCACCCGCGCCTCATCGTCCTGTCCGGCTTGAGCGGCGCACTGCTGGCGCCGTTCCACTTCTTCTTCTTCCCGCTGCTGCCCCTGCTCGTCCTCATCTGGGTGCTCGTCGGCGGGCGACTCTTCGACCGCTCCGCACCGCGCCACGCGCTCCTCTTCGCGGCGCCGTACGTGGCGGCGCTGCCATTCGCTGCGGCCGCGTTCAGCCAGGCCACCGGTTCCGGCTGGCTTCGGCTGGTGGCAGGGTGGCCGACCGCGCCGGTGACCGATGGCCCTGGCGCCGTCCTGTTCTTCTACCTCACCAACCTGGGCATTCCCTTTGCGCTGGCCGTCCTGGCACTCGCCCTGCGCCAGGCCCCGGCGCGGGCCTTTCTGGCCCTGTGGGTCGCAATCTTGTTCCTGATCCCGAACGTGGTGCAGGTGAGCTTCGTGTCGTTCGACATGAACAAGTACTTCCAGGCGATGTGGATCGCGGTCGGGCTCCTCACCGGCTGGCTGTTGGCTCGCACCGGGGGCCTGGCCCTGGCCGCCGTCCTCGTGCTGAGCCTCGCTTCGCCGGTGCTGGCATCGGTGCACACGGCGTTCTCGCAGAACTTCCTGATGAGCACCGATCAGCTCGCTGCGGCGGCCTGGATTGCCGCCGAAACACCGGAGGGGTCGGTCTTCGTGACCGATGACTGGATCATCGCCCCCACCGACCCGGGGGGCCGTCTGCGGCTGACGAGCTACGGGCCGTACATCGCCAACCTGGGATACGACCCCGCCCTGCGCCAGGCCGCGGTCCACGCCATTCGATGCGGAGGAGATGCCGCCGCCTCGGCGGCCCTCATGCGCCAGTACGGCGCCGGATACGTCCTTCCGACCGGCGGAGGTGGCTGCGAAGCGCCGGTCGACTTCGCCGGGAGCGAGCTGTTCGACGAGGCCTATGCCAACCAGACCGTGAGGATCTTCCGCCTATCATCGGCGCCATGACCGATGCGGAGCTCGCCCCGGCTCCGGCCGCCAGCGGCTCGGTGACCGCCAGCGGCTCGGTGACCGCCAGCGGCTCGGTGGTCGCCTTCGAGCACGTCACTAAGCGGTACGGGAATGGGGTCACCGCGGTCACCGACCTATCCCTCGAGATCGGTGCGGGACAGGTCTGCGTCCTGGTCGGACCGTCGGGGTGCGGCAAGACGACCACCATGAAGATGGTCAACCGCCTCGTCGAGCCTACTTCGGGCCGGGTCACGATTGACGGTGCGGACGTGGCATCTCTGCCCGCGGTCGATCTGCGGCGACGGATCGGCTATGTGATCCAGCAGGTTGGGCTCTTCCCGCACATGACGGTGGCGGAGAACGTGGCCGTGGTCCCGCGGCTGCTGGGCTGGACCGATGCCCGAACCACCGAGCGGGTGGAGGAGCTGTTGGACCTCGTCGGCCTCGACCCCGGCACCTATCGGTCCCGCTACACCGCCGCCCTGTCAGGGGGCGAGCGTCAGCGGGTGGGCGTTGCACGCGCCATGGCGGCCGACCCCACCGTCCTGCTCATGGATGAGCCCTTCGGCGCGGTGGACCCGATTCGCCGCGAGCGGCTGCAAAACGAGTTCCTGCGTCTCCAGGCCCGGGTTCGGAAGACGATCGTGTTCGTGACCCATGACGTGGACGAGGCGATCAAGATGGCCGACCGGATCGCCATACTCCAGGTCGGTGGCGTCCTGGCCCAGTACGACACGCCGGACCGCCTGCTGGCCGCACCCGCTAGCCCATTCGTCGAACATTTCGTGGGGGCCGACCGTGGGCTGAAGCGCCTGTCGCTGGCCCGGGTTCGCGATCTTCCGCTGGATCCGGTCGTGACCGTTTTGGTCGGCGAATCCCTCGCCGCTGCGCGGCGCCGGGTTGCGGATGGAGCCAGGTGGGCGCTGGTGATCGATGCTCAGCGCCGACCGCTGGGCTGGGTCGACACCGATGACCTGGCTGGCGACGGCATCGTGGATCCCGCGATGGCCGTCCCGGGATCCACGCTCCTCCAACCGGAGTCCACCCTGCGCGACGCGCTGTCGGCGATGCTGGCCTCCTCGGTTCAGCTGGGGGTGGTGGTCGACGAACGGGACGCGGTATTAGGTGTCATCAGCGTGGAGGCAATCTCCGGAGTGCTCCGGAACAGCGCTCCCGGGAACAGCGCTCCCGCCTCGGAACCATGACCGACGAGCCGTTCTTCCGCCTCGACTGGGTGCTCGACAACCTCGACCTGCTGGCCCAGCGAACGGCGGAGCATGTCGTGCTGACGCTCGTCGCGGTGGCGTTTGGCATCCTGATCGCGTTGCCATTGACGTGGCTCATCCATCAGCGCCGAGGGCTGATCGGTCCAGTGCTTGGCCTCGCCGGAATTCTGTACGTCATCCCCAGCCTGGCCCTGTTTGGGCTCCTCATCCCGGTCACCGGGATCGGCCTCGTGACGGCGGAAATCGCGCTCGTCAGCTACACGCTGCTGATCCTCATTCGGAACGGGTTGACCGGGCTGGACGGGGTCGCGCCCGAGGTCATCGAGACCGCCACCGGGATGGGATTCACCCCCGCCCAGAGGTTGTGGCGGGTGGAGCTGCCGCTGGCGCTGCCGGTCATCATCGCCGGAATCCGCATTGCGGCCGTGACGACCATCGGCCTGGTCGCCGTCACCGCCCTCATCGGCCAGGGAGGTCTGGGGTTCGTCATCATCCAGCTGGGTATTCGTCGCGACTTCGACACGGCCATCCTGGTGGGCACCGGCCTGTCGATCCTGTTGGCGGTCATCGCCGATCGTAGCCTCGTCCTGCTCGAACGGGGCCTGACGCCCTGGGCCCGCGTCCGGGCCGCGGGGAGCTGAGGGATGGAGTTCCTGGGCGAGGTCGCCGCCTGGTTCAGCGATCCGGCCAACTGGACGGGCCGGGACGCGATACCGGTCCGGATGGCGGAGCACGTGATGCTGTCGGGCGTCTCGCTGCTCGGCGGCCTGCTCATCGCCTTGCCCCTGGGGGTCTTCATCGGCCATACCGGTCGCTGGGCCGGGCTGGTGGTGGCTGTCACCAACGGCGGGCGGGCGGTGCCCTCGGTGGGGGTCCTCGGGATTGCCTATTCGCTCACGCTTCCGCTCATTGCCGCCGCTGACCTCCGCAACATTGGAACGTTGCCAACAGTGATCGCCCTCACCGCGCTGGCGATCCCCCCCATCGTGGTGAATGCCTACGTCGGTGTCCGCGACATCGAGCGGGACACGGTCGAGGCGGCACGCGGGATGGGGATGAGTGAGTGGCAGGTCCTGCGACGCGTCGAGCTCCCGCTCGCCCTGCCCGTCATTCTGGCCGGCGCCCGCACCGCCTCGGTCCAGGTCATCGCCACCGCAACCCTGGGGGCCATCATTTCGGCCGGCGGGCTGGGCCAGTACATCGTTGTGGGCTTTGCGATTCGAGACTTCGCGGAGATGTTCGCCGGCTCCCTGCTGGTCGTTGGGCTGGCCCTGTCCAGCGAGGGATTGTTCGCGCTTGCCCACCGGGCCGCCACCTCACCGGGACTGAGCGGCACTTCCCGTGATGAGACCGCCAGTCCTGTCTCCGCCGCGGTCTAACCGCCGTCCGGCGAACGCTGGTAACTGCTAGACTCCGGCCGCGGGCGCGCACCGGGCGGGTCCGGGTCGGCAGGAACCGACCGAGACACCAGAGGAGGACCCAATGCGGAAGATCCGCATGCTCGCTGTCGGGGCGGCGACGTTGGCACTGCTCGTCAGTGCCTGCCAGCCGGGTGGCAGCAGCAGCCCAAGCCCGAGTTCCGGCGCACCGTCGACACCCGCGGAGCTCCCCACCGTCATCGTCGGTTCGGCCGACTTCGACGAGTCGGCCATCGTGGCCGAGATCTATGCCCAGGCCCTGGAGGCCGCGGGTTTCAGCGTGGAGCGCCATCTGTACCTCGGACCGCGGGAGACGACGCTGCCTGCCCTGGAGTCTGGCGATCTGAATCTCATGCCGGAGTACTTGGGTGCCATGGCCGATGGGGTGGACGCCACGCCTGACCCAGACCCCATGATCACCCTGTCC
>JBOGTA010000087.1:0-7595 GCA_050695855.1 Candidatus Limnocylindria bacterium | reverse complement strand
GGAACGCGAGATCGCCGGCATCGCGCGGAAGGTGGCCCGCAAGGTGGCCTCCAACGCGCGGACCAAGGTCAAGGTCAAGGCCGACGATCTGGAGGACTTCATCGGCCCGGCCAAGTTCGACTACGGCCAGCTGGAGGAAGAGGACCAGGTCGGGATCGTGACCGGGCTGGTGGTCTCCGACGCCGGCGGGGACATCGTGCAGGTCGAGGCCACCAAGATGGACGGCAAGGACGACTTCATCATGACCGGCCAGCTGGGGAGCGTCATGCAGGAGTCGGCGCGAGCCGGTCTGTCCTACCTCCGCGCCCGCTGCCGAGCGCTGGGTCTCGACCCGTCGATCTTCGAGAAGCAGACCATCCACGTGCACGTCCCGGCCGGGGCGACCCCCAAGGACGGCCCCTCGGCGGGAGTGACCATGGCTACGGCCATGGCCAGCCTGCTGACCGGCCGGCCCGTCCGGCGCGACATCGCCATGACCGGCGAGATCACGCTCCGCGGCCGGGTGCTGCCCATCGGCGGCCTGAAGGCCAAGCTGCTGGCGGCCCACCTGGCGGGCGTGGAGACCGTGCTCATCCCGGGCCGCAACGAGAAGGACCTGGTGGACGTGCCGGACGAGGTCCGCAAGCAGCTGACCATCGTGCCGGTCGACCACATGGACCAGGTCCTGGCCGCCGCCCTGCTGGACCAGGCGCGTCCGGCCGCGCAGCCGTCGCTGCGGGCCATCACGCCGTTGGTGCGCAAGCCGGCGCGGCGGGCGCGGAAGGTCGTGAAGGCGCCCAAGGTGCCCGTCGCGGCCACCCCGGTCCCGTCGGTCAAGCCGGTCAAGCAGCCACCCGCGGTGCCGCCCACCGGCGGCGCGTGAGGGCTCCGTAGAGGGGACGCCGTGGAGTACCGGGACTACTACCAGGTCCTCGGCGTTCCCAAGGCCGCGTCCGCGGCCGACATCAAGAAGGCCTATCGGCGCCTCGCCCGGGAGCTCCATCCCGACCGCAACCCGGGCGACGCCGACGCCGAGCGCCGCTTCAAGGAAGCCAATGAGGCGCACGCCGTCCTCTCCGACCCGGAGAAGCGGAAGAAGTACGACGAGCTGGGCGCCAACTGGCAGGCCTATCAGCAGGCCGGGTTCGACCCCAACCAGGCCGGTGATTGGTCCGCCTTCGGCGGCGCGCCGGGCGGCATGCGCTGGCGAGTCCATACCGCCACCGCGGACGACCTGGGTGGCTTCAGCGATTTCTTCCGGATGTTCTTCGAGGACGGACCGATGGGCGCCGGCGCGGCCGCGCCGGGCGCTGGTTCGGCCAGTCCCTTCGGCTCCGGCTTCGGCTCAGCCTTTGACGATCTGGGCGCGTTCCAGACCGCCAACGCGCCGATTCGCCGGGCGGAGGCGCATGGCACCGTCGAGGTGACCCTGGCCGAGGTCGCCAAAGGCACCGAACGCACGGTCGCGGTCGAGGGCCGGCGGCTCGAGGTCAAGATCCCGGCCGGGGTGTCGGACGGGGCCAGGATCCGGCTCCGCGACCAGGCCGTGACCCTCACCGTCAGGGTCAAGCCCCATCCCCGCTTCACCCGCGACGGCAACGATCTGGCGACCGAGCTGCCCGTCACCCTGGCCGAGGCGCTCCTCGGAGCCGAAGTCCCGGTCCCCAGCCTGAACGGCAAGGTCAAGCTCCGCATCCGCCCGAACACCCAGAACGGGCAGGTCATCCGGGTCCCCGGTCGCGGCCTACCCAAGCGGGGCCAGCCCGACCAGAAGGGCGACCTGCTGGTGACCGCTCGGGTCGTGCTCCCCAATCTGGACGAGGACGCCCAGGAAGCATTTGCGCGATTCGCGGAAGCACACCCCCAACCGAGTCCCCGTTAGTCGTTCGGCGTGCGGTTACGGACTCAGCCATGCTGAAACTCGGCGACGGCGCCGTGTGCCTGGTTTTCACTGTCCTGATTACCGGGTGCGCCATCCCCGCGGTTACCTCCCCATCTCCGAGCACAGGAGCCGCGGCCGACCCAAGCCCCCAGCTTGCTCCGTTATCTGCTCCGCCTCCCCTTGCCGAGGGCGACCAGCCGCTGATGTGCGGTAGCCCGTTGACTTTCGGGGCCGAGGCGCTCCTCGGCCCTCTAGGCGCGGAGACGGCGGACCATCCGGCGGCCGAGGCGCTCCGAACGTTCATCGCGAACAGCCCGGTTCCCACCTCGGACAGCCCGCTTCCGACACGACCCGGGTGGCGAGTAGTCGTTCTCTCCGAGGAATCTGCGCTGTTTCTCCAGCCAGCCCTGGCCGATGAGGAACACGCCTATTGGAGTGCGGAATTCGAGTATGTCGACTCCAGCTGGAAGTGGGCTCGTTCTGGACAATGCGACGTGAAGCCCTGGTTCGACGGCCTCGAAACGGCGCGCTGGGAAATGGCTCCTGCGGAACAACCGAGTCCCGAATCACGGACCGTGGCGGTCCTCGTGTCAGAGCAGACGTGTCCCAATGGGGAGAGCCTGAAGGGCCCCATTGAGCAGGCGGCAGTGACTTACCTAGAAGACTCGGTGATCGTGGTCCTTGGCAACAGGATCCCGCCAGGCCCGCATGTTGGCTGCGGGCCCCTCGCGCCGGCCGCCTTCTTGGTGGAACTCAGCGAGCCAGTTGGGGATCGTCAACTACTCGACGGATACGTCTATCCACCTGAGCCGAGGGACGGCGGCTGATGGGCGGAGACAAACACCATGCGGATTGAGCGGTTCACCCAGAAGGCGCAGGAGGCCGTGCTGGCGGCCCAGCAGCTGGCCGAGGGGGAGGGGCACGGCCAGCTGGAGGCGCTGCACCTGCTGTACGCCCTGGTGGAGCAGCCCGACGGGGTAGTGCCCGCCGTCCTGGAGCGCACCGGCCACGACCCGTCCGCACTGGCCAGCCAGATCCGCGAGGAGCTGGCCAAGCTGCCGAAGATCTCGGGCGCGGCCCAGCTGACCCTCTCCGAGGACGCGCGGCACATCCTGTCCGACAGCCATCCGCTGGCGGAGCGGATTCGTGACGAGTACGTTTCCACCGAGCACTTGCTGCTCACCATCATCGGTACCCAGCCCCCCAGCCCGGCCACCCGGCTGCTGTCGGCAGCCGGCATCGGCGAAAAATCGGTCTTCGAAGCCCTGACCCAGATCCGAGGAACCCAGCGCGTGACGAGCGAAAACCCCGAAGCGACTTACGAGGCCCTGGCCAAGTACGGCCGGGACCTGACCGATGCCGCCCGGCGCGGCCTGCTGGACCCGGTCATCGGCCGCGACGAGGAGATCCGGCGCGTCATCCAGGTCCTTAGCCGCCGAACGAAGAACAACCCGGTCCTGATCGGGGAGCCGGGGGTCGGCAAGACGGCGATTGCCGAGGGGCTGGCCCAGCGCATCGTGCGGGGCGACGTTCCCGAGGGGCTGAAGGACAAGCGGGTGGTGGCGCTGGACCTGGGCGCCATGGTGGCCGGTGCCAAGTACCGCGGGGAGTTCGAGGAGCGCCTGAAGGCCGTCCTGAAGGAGATCACCGCCGCCGAGGGCGAGATCGTCCTGTTCATCGACGAGCTGCATGCCGTGGTCGGGGCCGGGGCCGCCGAGGGCGCGATGGACGCCGCCAACCTCCTGAAGCCCATGCTGGCCCGCGGGGAGCTGCATGCCATCGGCGCCACGACCCTGGACGAGTACCGCAAGAACATCGAGAAGGACGCCGCCCTGGAGCGCCGGTTCCAGCCCATCGTGGTCGACCAACCGAGCGTGGAGGACACGATCTCCATCCTGCGCGGCCTCCGCGAGCGATACGAGGTCCACCATGGCGTCCGGATCACCGACTCGGCCCTGGTGGCGGCCGCGGTCCTCTCGAATCGGTACATCACCGAGCGCTTCCTCCCGGACAAGGCCATCGACCTGGTGGACGAGTCCGCCAGCCGGCTGCGGATGGAGATGGACTCCATGCCGGCGGAGCTGGACGAGCTGGAGCGGCGCCGGATGCAGCTCGAGATCGAGCGCGAGGCGCTGCGCAAGGAGAAGGACACTGCCTCCAAGGAACGCCTGGCGGTCCTGGAGAAGGAGCTCGCCGACCTGCGGGAGCGGACCGATGCCATGAAGGCCCAGTGGCAGCGCGAGAAAGAGGTCGTGGCCGGCATCCGCGAGACGCGCGAGACCCTCGAGAAGCTGGCGCCCGAGATCGAGGCCGCCGAGCGAGCGGCCGACTACGCCAGGGCCGCCGAGCTGAAGTACGGCCGCGAGGCGGAGCTCACCAAGCAATTGGCCGAGCGCGAGCAGAACCTGCGCGAGCTGATGGCGTCAGGATCGGTCCTGGTCAAGGAGGAGGTGGACGCCGATGACGTCGCCGAGGTGGTCGCCCGCTGGACCGGCATCCCGGTCAGCCGCCTGATGGAGGGCGAGACCGAGAAGCTGCTCCACATGGAGGAGCGGATCCATCGGCGTCTCATCGGTCAGGACGAGGCGGTCATGGCCGTGTCGGACGCCATCCGCCGGGCGCGGGCCGGGCTGAAGGACCCCAAGCGGCCCATCGGCTCATTCATCTTCCTGGGGCCTACCGGGGTGGGCAAGACCGAGCTGGCCCGGGCCCTGGCCGAGTTCCTGTTCGACGACGAGAACGCCCTGGTCCGAATCGACATGAGCGAGTACATGGAGAAGTTCGCCGTGTCGCGCCTGGTCGGCGCGCCGCCGGGCTACGTGGGCTACGAGGAGGGCGGCCAGCTGACCGAGGCCGTGCGCCGCCGCCCGTACCAGGTCGTCCTGTTCGACGAGATCGAGAAGGCCCACCCGGACGTCTTCAACGTCCTCCTCCAGCTGCTGGACGACGGGCGCCTGACCGATGCGCAGGGCCGCACCGTGGACTTCAAGAACACGGTCGTGATCATGACCAGCAACGTCGGCTCGACTGCGCTGGTCGAGGCCGCCGACGCCGGGGACGAGACGTTCGACCGGGCCGCGGAGGCGGTCCGGCTCCAGCTGCGGGAGCATTTCCGGCCCGAGTTCCTGAACAGGGTTGACGAGATCATCGTGTTCCAGCCGCTGTCCGAGGACCAGCTGATGGAGATCGTGGGCCTGCTGCTGGCAGGGGTCCAGGCCAGGTTGGCCGACGCCGGCATCACCCTTGAACTGACCGATGCCGCGCGCGCCCACGTCGCGCGCGAGGGGTACGACCCGCAATTCGGGGCTCGGCCCCTGCGACGCGCCATCCAGCGTGCGGTGGAGAACCCTCTGGCCAAGGCCGTCCTGGCCGGGGAGTTCACCCGCGGCGATACGGTCCGGATCGACGTCCGCGAGGGATCGCTGGTCTTCGAGAAGGTCGCCACCGCTTATGAGCTCCGGGTCGGGGCCACGACAACGGCCGGCTCGTGACCATGCAGCCATCGGCCGATGTCCGCGCCGCACTGCTGGACTTCTACGCCAAGCGGACTGTCGGAGACGCGGCCAGTTTCGATGAGCTCGTCTCCGAAAAGCCCACAGCGTTCATCGGCACCGCCCCCGGGGAGTGGTTCACCGATCGCGAGCGGTTGCGTCGAGGCTTCACCTGGGCGGTGAGGCTGGACCCCGGGCCAAACCCGCAGGCCTGGGCGGAGGGCACGGTGGGCATCGCCGCCGACGAACCGACCATGACCCTGCCCGACAGCACCGTCATCCGGACCCGCCTGACGATGTTCTTCCGTAAGGAGGACGGTGGCTGGAAGATCTTTGGCTACCATTTCTCGGCAGGTGTTCCGGACGACGAGGTCGAGGACCTCCAGCGTCGCTGGCTGGCTTGA
Organism: Candidatus Limnocylindria bacterium; assembly: GCA_050695855.1. Classification (GTDB taxonomy): domain Bacteria; phylum Chloroflexota; class Limnocylindria; order QHBO01; family QHBO01; genus DASTEQ01. The sequence goes on along the minus strand of JBOGTA010000087.1, from coordinate 1,839 downwards.
CACAGGTGCCGGGCCTGCTTAGTGTCCTGAATCGTGCTAAGCGTGAAGGTCAGTACTAAGCACCAGATCTCCGTGCCCAGCGAAGCTCGCCGCGCACTCGGCATCAAGGCGGGCGATCGGCTGACGGTGGAAATCCGCGACGACGAGATCGCGCTGAGACCGCGCCCACCTCGCGCGGCGGATCGACTGCGTGGACTGGGTGGGGGGTACTACGGAGACCCGGTGGCCTATGTTCGCGCCCTCCGCGATGAATGGGAGGATTGACTGTCGCCCAACTGTGCGGGCGGCATCCGAAGATCGGGCTCGACAGCAACATCCTCATCTACGTGATCGAACGTGTCGATCCGTGGAATCGCATCGCGGGCGAGCTCATCGATGCCGTTGAGGCGGGTGCCACCCGGGCGACCCTCTCCGCGCTGGGGCTCGCTGAGATCCTGAGCGGCCCTGCCCGGGCGGGCGATCTTGGGCACGTGGAGCGGTACGACTCCGAGATTCGAGGCATCCCGGGCCTCGCTGTCGAGTCCATCGGTCCAGACGTGGCTGGCGACGCTGCGGTCATTCAGGGTATCCGAGGCATGTCGCTTCCGGATGCCATCCAACTGGCGAGCGCGCGGGCAGCCGGGGCGTCGGCCTTCCTGACCAACGACCGTCGGATACGTGGAAGTGCCAAACTCGAAGTGATCTACCTCGACGACCTGCTGCCATCAATGGCATGACCCAGGTCCTGACCCAACGCGAGCTGAACCGCTCTCTGCTGGCTCGGCAGCTGCTACTTGAGCGTTCCCCGTTATCGGTCCCGAAGGCGCTGGAGCAGCTGGGTGGCATTCAGGCGCAGTACGCGCCTTCGAGCTACGTCCGGCTGTGGAGCTGCCTGCGGCCGTTCGCGATGGGCGACCTGGATCGGCTCCTGGAGCAGCGCAAGGTGGTCCAGGGCACCCTCATGCGCTCGACCATCCACCTCGTCTCGGCGCGCGACTACTGGCGCTTCGCGGAGGGCATCGGACCGTCGCGCCAGGACTGGTGGCATCAGACCTGGGGCAGGGAGTTCGAGCGCGCGGAGATAGATCAGACTGCGGCCAGACTCGATGCCCAGCTCACCGGACGGCAATGGCCGCGAAAGGAGCTGGACGAGCGGATGCGATCCCACAGCTCGACGGTGTGGAGCGGCGCCTGGGTGGCGCTCATTCGGGTGCCGCCCTCCGGCACGTGGAAGCGTCGGCGAGCTGACCTGTTCCAGCGCGCGGCCGAATGGATCGGTCCGTCGGACGCCGATGAGCGGATCGGGCTGCAGCACCTGCTGCGCCGGTTCCTGGGGGGATTCGGCCCGGCTCGGTTGGCCGATGCCGCCGGCTGGGCCGGCGTCCCAGTGGCGAAAATGAAATCCGCGGCCGAGGAGATGACCCTGCGAAGGTTCCGTGACGAGCAGGGCCGGGAGCTGGTCGATCTTCCCCGCGCCCCCCTGCCGGTGGCCGACGCGCCGGCTCCGATTCGGTTTCTCCCGACCTGGGACGCGACGCTCCTGGTCCATTCCCGCCAGACACAGATCCTGCCGGAGGCGTATCGGCCGTTGATCTTCAACACCAGGACGCCCCATTCGGTAGGCACCTTCCTGGTGGACGGATCGGTGGCGGGCCGCTGGCGCGGGGAGCGCTCCGGCCAGCGAGCGACCTTGGTGTACACCCCGTTCGAGCGGCTGCCGTCGGCCGCGGAGCGCGAGCTGCGCGACGAGGCGGCCGGGCTCATCCGCTTCGTGGAAGCGGACGCTTCCGAGCACAAGGTCACACGCGAGGTGCTGCCCGCGTAGTCAGTTCGGCGGCGGGTCCCTGGCCGGCGGTGGCC
>JBOGTA010000086.1:0-5677 GCA_050695855.1 Candidatus Limnocylindria bacterium | reverse complement strand
CGTCAACGTGATGGGGTCCGACGAAACCCATACCGATGACGGCCGTCCGCAGCCGGTTCACCGCCGTCCGGTCCTGGTGTAAGTTGCGGAAGTGGAGCGGGAGACGGGGATCGAACCCGCGACATTCAGCTTGGAAGGCTGACGCTCTGCCAACTGAGCTACTCCCGCCCGCACTGCCGATTCTAGCCGCGACACAGCCCGGGCCATCTCAAGGCCCCACGTTGACGATCGTGTCACCGCCGAACACGAACGGCTCCTCGATCTGATACGCGTCGGCCTGCGTGTTCCACGCATCGAACCGCGGATCGCTGTCGTGGACGTGGTGCCCCTCATCGGTGGCGAAGATGGCGACCACCAGGTACTGCCTGGCCTTGGCCACCCTCTTGGTGCTGATGTCGAGCCGGGTCAGGGTCGCCATGACCAGGAGCCCGCGTGCGTGCAGGTCGGCCCAGATCGGCGCCTCCTGCGCGCGAAAGCCCGCTTCGAATTCCTCCGACTGGTCCTTGCCGACGTTCAGCACGATGCCGATGGTCTGCATGGGCGACACCTCGCTGTTGGGAATTGCTACCGTGCGCCCAACCTAACCCCTATCGGTTTGGAGCACCAGATGGCCATCACCGTCAAGAGCCTGGACACACCGGATCAGTCCTATGACTTTGGAGAGGCGGGTCGCTACGAGTTCACGGTCATCGGCGACTCGATGGTCGCCCGATCGGTCATGAACCCGGGCTGGAGCTGGGACGAGTACGTCAAGCCCTACGCCGAGGGCGCCGAGAGCTGTCCGGAGACCCACCACGAGTACGTCATCTCCGGGCGCATCCGCTACCTGACCGATGAGGGCGACGAGATCGTCGCCAAGGCCGGGGACCATCTCGTCATCGAGCCGGGTCACCGCGCCTGGGTGGACGGCCCCGAGCCATGCGTGACAGTCGACGTGGAGATCGGCGAGATGGAGGACGAAGAGCACGACCACGACCACGATGGTTGATCAGGCCGAATCGGCGGCCAGCTTCGCCAGCTGGTCGGCGTGCTCCTCCAGGTGGCTGACGACGAATCGATCCACGATCTCGGCCACGGTCATCTCGCGTCTCCGCGGATGGAGGCCGCGCGCGGCCCACTGCCGCTCGGACAGTCCCACCAGGTAGCTCCGCAGCAACATGAGCGCGCCCGCCAGGCGCGCCATCTGCTCGGTGGGTGGCTCGTGGCGTCCAGCTTCGATGGCGCCCACCCGGCCCGGATCGTCCGCCGTCCGCCCGAACGGCACGGGGTCCGAACCCCGGCCCGCCAGCACGCGTTCGATCTCCCGGTGCCAGTAGGGGACGAACTCGGCCACGTGGGCCCAGGCCTGGCCGGCGTCCCACTGCTCCCCGGTGGCCGGGTCGGCATCGGTCAGGCCCGGTGGGGGCTGCTCGGCATACGCGGCCAGGCGGCCCTCGGCCACCGCCATGCGGGCCAGCAGGCCCATGTGCTGCATCATGGTGCGCTCCTCCCTTCTGGCCGCTCGACGATTGGCGTGCGGAGCTCCCCAAGCCGCTCGATGCGGAGGACCACATCATCCCCCGGCTCGAGCCAACGGCCGAATCGCTCGTCCTTGACTTCCAGCAAGCAGCCGCTCCCCACCGTCCCGCTGCCCAGCAGGTCGCCGGGTCGCAGGCGCACGTCGGCCGAGGCGCGGGCCAGCATCTCGCCGAACGAGAAGTGCGTCGCCGACCATGTCCCGCGGCTGATCTCGGACCCGTTGACGTCGGCGGTCATGACCAGGTTGTACCCTTTTTCGGCGCGGGCATCGGTCAGCTCGTCGGGTGTGACCAGCCAGGGACCGATGCTGGCGGCGAAGTCCTTGCCCTTGGCCGGGCCCAGGCGGACGGTGGTTTCCTCGCGCTGGAGGTCACGCGCCGACCAGTCGTTCAGGATCAGATATCCGCCGATGGACTCCTCGGCCCGGTCGGCGGTGAGGTCCATGGCCGGGGTATCGACCAGCGCCGCCACCTCCAGCTCGTAGTCGAGCTCCACCGATCCGGACGGGGCCCACACCGGCTCATCCGGCCCCCGGATCTCTGAGGTGTTGCCGAAGTAGAAGATCGGGACGCGGTACCACGCCTCGGGTATGTCGTGGCCCCGGCGCCGCCACATCATCCCCACGTGCTGCTCGAAGGCGTAGAAATCGCGGAGTGAGGGGGGATGGATGATCGGGGGGCCAAAAGCCAGCTCCGCGGCCTCCCAAACGGCTTCGTCCTCCGGAGAGGATGGGATGTAGCTCTCGACGATCTCGGCCAGCGCTTCAACCCGCAGGCCCCGCTCCAGGTGCGTGTCGAGGGTGGTCACCGGCTGGCGGAAGAGCACCGAATTGTGGGGGCGCCGGGGGTCGTCGCCGGCGAGCACCTGGCGGGCCTGCTCCAGGTCGAGCCACTGTGTCCCTGCCGCATCGCGGGCGGCGGCCAGCCGCCACTCGGTCCCGATTGGGGCGTTCCGCTCGCGCACGTGGGCGATCCGCATCGTGGCGGAGTGTACGCGGCGCCATCGGTACTTCCGGCTCATGGTGCGTTGCTGGGCGGTTGGGTACGGTCCGGCCCGGATGTCCCAGTTGGTGGACCGGGGGGTCGCCGAACTGCCGGTGGCCGGTGCGACCGACTCCCGGCGGATCTCCCGTGCCCGGTTGCCCGGCACGCGCCTGGCGCCCGGGCGTCACAAGCTCGTCCGACGGCTGGCCAACGACGCGGCCCTGTGGTACACGGCTCTCCTCGCGCCGGTGGCGTTGGCGGTGGCCGCGGTGAGCCTTCCCCGCGACGCGGGCATGGTCCTGATCCTCAGCCCGTTCTTCCTGGCCATCCAGGCCGTAGCCGGCCTGGTCCCGGCCCGCCATCGGTTCCTCACCCCAAATGGATGGTCCTTCCTCCGGCTCACCGTCGCGCTGATGTTCGTGTGGGCCCTGGTGAATACGGTCGGCGGTCCTGCGAGGCCCCTGTTCCCTCTCTATCTCCCGGTGGTGGTGGCTGCCGCGGCCCTCGGATCGGCGCAGGCGGCCGTCATCGGCTTCACCGCCGCGGTCATCTACCTCGTCCCCGAAGTGGCGAGCCTGGCCAACCCGGCCGCCGCCACCAACCCGCTGGCCATTGCCGAGCTGACGCCGCGCGGCGTCGCCCTGGTGGGCGTCTCGACCGTCCTGGCCATTGGCACGCGGCGCCTGGTCTCCCAGCTGGAACAGATGAAGGACCAGTTCCGCACCACCGCGGTCTCAGAGCGGCGCCGCTCGCGGCAGATCGCCGGGCTGGAGCAGGTCAGCCGGCTCCTCGTCACCTCCGGAGCGACCGCCGAGCTCCTGGATCGGGTGGCCGACGTCTTGGTCCATCGGTTCGGGTACGCGCTCGCCGGGATCTTCATCGTGGAGGATGGGGAGCTGAAGCTCGGGGCTCAGCGTGGATACGAGCCGGATTTGTCCCTCTTTGATCCGCGGCGGGGGGTGGTGGGCCGGGCCGCGCGGAGCGGTGAGGTCCAGCTGGTCCGGGACGTCCAGGCCGATCCGGACTATGTCGCCGGCGATCCGCGGGTCGTCAGCGAGATCGCGGCCCCGATGGTCCTTGATGGCGTCCTGCTGGGCGTGCTGAACATCGAGTCCATCGCGGCCGAGCCGCTGGATCGCATCGATCGCGACCTGGTGGCGACCATGGCCGGCAAGATTGCCGCCTCCTTGGCCCTGGCTCGCGACCGGCAGGCACTCGCCGACCTGGCGGTCCGGGACGCGCTGACCGGCCTCCACAACCGTCGCTTCTTCGACGACGCGGTAGCCCGCCTCCTGGCGGCCCGTGACGCCATGCCCGAATCGGAGCGGCGTCCGGTGTCGGTCATCCTGTTTGACCTCGACCACTTCGGGCAGTTCAACAAGCTCTACGGCGTCCAGGTCGGCGACCAGGCGCTGCGCATCTTCGCCCACGTCATGCGAGAGCGGCTGCGCCAGACGGACATGGTGGCCCGCTATGGCGGGGAGGAATTCGTCGTCCTCCTCGACGGGGCCGACCGTGACCAGTCGGTGAGCGTTGCCGAGGAGATACGATCCCGCCTCGCCTCGCGCACGATTGCTGCCGAGGATGGCGCGCCGCTGCGCCTGAGCGTGTCCGCCGGCTGTGCCGCGCTGGACGACGTTGAGCCGACCGCCGAAGCGCTGCTGCGGACCGCGGACGTGGCCCTCTCCATGGCAAAACGTGGCGGCCGCGATCGGGTTGTTGCCGCCTAGACCACAGCGCCCCTAGCCGGCGATCCGCTCCGCCAACCAGCCGATCGCCATCGGGTACCGATACTCGAGGTCCGCGTGCGTCCCCTCGAACAGCTCGAATCGGACGGTCGGCTCCACGACCCCGATCGCCGCCAGCTCAGACCGGAAGGCCTCGGCGCCGAGATCCAGGTGCCACTCGTCCTTGCGCCCGGCATCGATCCAGATCCCGCTCAGGCCGCGCAGCGCGTCGGCGTGGTCCGCGACCATCCGAACCGGGTCGTGTTCCAGCCACCGCTCCCACGTCTCTGGAACCAGGCGTCCGGTGGCGGGGTCGAATGGCAGGCGGATCGTGCCGTCCGGATCGGTGGAGTAGCAGGCGGCCATGCACCATTGGTTGAGGAGCACGTGGTCGGCCGGTCGGACGACTCCGGGCCGCGACCGGAAATCGGCCCAGAAACGGTCGTATTCACCGCCGTAGTGCTCGCGCAGGGCGCGGGCCGCGTCGCCAACCTCGGGCAGGTAAGCGACCTCGAACAGCGCGTCGCCGGCGTGGGTGGCCAGCGCCCCGAAACGATCCGGGCGGAGCATGGGCAGGACCATCGCCCCGTATCCGCCCGATGACTTGCCGGTGACCGCCCGATGAGAGGCATCGGGGAGCGTCCGGTACGTCGCGTCGACCCACGGGATGATCTCGTCGCACAGGTAGGTCAGATAGCGCCCGGTGCCCGGTGAGTCGAGGTACTGGCTCCCGCCCAGGCTCGTCCAGCAGTCGACGAAGACGACGAGGGCCGGCGCCTGGTTGGCGGTGGCGAACAGCTCGTCGAGCAGCTCGGGCACGGACCGCCGGAACGCCTTGCGGGCGCGCCACATGTCGACCTGGCCGGTGAGCCCCTGGATCAGGTAGATGGTCGAGTAACGGCGAGGGTTGTCGTCCTCGTAACCGGGCGGGGTGTACACCCAGAGCGGGCGGCGGTGGGGATCACCGAGCGGGTTGTCGGTCAGCGCCTCGGAGTCGATGGCATGCTCGTTGAGCCGACCTTTCCAGTCGTGACCCCACGGCGGACCCAACCCCGTCCCGGTGTCCATACCGGCAGCCTAGCGGCTGAACGCCGCGGGTGAGCCTTGGTCGCCGCGGGACGTTCATTCCGCCACGCGGAGATATCAGCCAAGAAGCGCATGTCCAAGGACCGATGTTGGCTGAATCGTTCGTCTGGCGGAATAGGCGGCCAAGAAATCGCGTTCCAGGACCCGTGTTCGGAGAATCCAGGCTCAAAGGTGGCCGTCACCTCCGCCTGGCGGAAAGGCGGACCCTGGTGTGGGGCAGGCCCTACATGCTGGGGGTGTAGTTGGGGTCGAGGTAGTGCTCGGGGTCGTCGCGGAAGTCGAGCAGGCAGCCACGCCCGCAGAAGTAGTAGGTGGATCCGGCATGCTCCGCCACCAGGCCATTGGCCTCCGCGCGCGCCGGTT
>JBOGTA010000085.1:0-25990 GCA_050695855.1 Candidatus Limnocylindria bacterium | reverse complement strand
CCGTCACCCACCGCGACCTGGTTCGCGAGCCATTGGCCGCCGATCCGCGAGTGTTCGAGACGCGCGCTCAGGTCGATGTCGAGGGACCGCAGCGGGGCACGGTCCAGCCCGCCCTCCGCGACTATCCGAATTCGGTGCCAGCCATCGCCACGCCCATCGTGATGACCTCCATCGGGGAGGACTTCTACGTGACCCTGATGGCCTACGACCCCGAAACCGGGGCGGTGACGCTCCGCCTGTTCATCAACCCGCTCGTGGTCTGGATCTGGGTCGGCGGAGCGGTGGTGGTGCTGGGCGCTGGCTTTGCGATCTGGCCGGGCCGCCGGGCGGCGGCGAGCGCGGCAGCCGTCGCGACCGCGAAGGCCTGACCGATGCGCGCCGCCCGCTGGCTCCTCGTCCCGCTGCTCGCCATCCCGCTTGGCTGGGTCTTGTTCATGGGCTTGGGCCGCGACCCGGCCTATATCCCCTCGCCGCTGATCGGCAAGCCGATGCCCGCGTTTTCGGGGCCCAGCCTCGACGGCCAGACGTTGAGCTCGACCACACTCGCCGGCGCTCCGATGATCGTCAACTTCTGGGCCAGCTGGTGCATCCCCGCCTGCGTGGAGGAGCACCCGGTGCTGATGGAGGCCGCGGCCCGCTACGCCGATGAGGTCCAGCTGGTGGGCATCCTGTACGACGACCTGCCCGCCGACGCGCGGGAGTTCCTGGTCCGTTACGGCGACGGGGGCTGGCCCCATCTGATCGACGAGTCCGGCGCGGTGGCCCTGGCCTTCGGAGTCTTCTTCCCTCCGGAGACGTTCTTCGTCGACGCCGACGGGATCGTGCGGGCCAAGCACTACGGTCCGCTGACGACCGAGGACATGGAGCGCTACCTGGCCCTGGTACTGGGAGATGCACGATGAGTGAGGCTGCCGCCGGCCGGCGCGCGCAGGCCGGGCTCGTCCTCGCCGGACTGCTGGCGGCGGTGGCGCTCGTGATTGCCGGCGCTCTCCTCCTGCGCCCCACGCAGCCGGCGACGCTGGAAGAACAGGCCCGTGCCATTGCGTCTGAGCTGCGCTGCCCCGACTGCGCCGGGCTCTCCGTGGCCGACTCCTCGACCGGCGCTGCGGTGGAGATCCGGCGCCAGATCGACGAGCAGCTGGCCGTCGGCCAGACGGCAGAGCAGATCACGGCCTCGTTCGTCGCTCGCTACGGGGATTGGATTCTGCTCACCCCGCCCGGCGCGGTCCCGTGGCTCGTCCCGCTGGCCGCCACCGCGGTGGGCGCGGCCATCTTGGCCTGGTGGCTACTCGGACGGGGGGCGGCGGTCGTTGAGCCCCTGGCTGCTGTGGACGGTCGCGCGACGGAGAAGGTGAGTCTGTCCAGGACCGCCGCCCGTCGCCTGGCAGTGAGCGTGGCCGCGACCCTGGCAGCCCTGCTCGGAATCGGCTTCCTCGTCCCGGAGCCGTTCAGCCTTGCCGCTGAGACGGTGGTCAACCAGCCATTGGCGGAGGCCCAGGCCGCCGAGGCGGCGCGCCAGGCCGAGATCGAGCGCCTGCTGGTCATCTTTGCCGATGACCCAACCGATACCGCGTCGCTCTCCGACCTGGCCGATGCGTACCTTGCAGGCTCGACCGCAGAGGACCTGCAACGGGGCGCATCGGTACTTCTGCTGCTGATTGGGCTCGACCCAGATGCCATCGATCCCTATGTCCGGCTCATCACGGCCTATATCCGGGCCGCAGACTGGACCGATGCCGCAGCCGCGACCGAAGCACTCGACGAGCTGGCGCCTGACTCGCCCGATGTGCCGTTCTTCCGAGGCCTCATCGCGTGGCGCGGGGATGCCGATGCCCCGGCAGCGATCGAGGCGTTCGACGACTTCCTGCGCATGGCGCCCGATGATCCCCGGGTCCCGATGGTTCGCGCGCTCCGACAGCAGGCGGCCGCGACCCTCGACTAGGCTCCGCTCGTCACGTGGCCCGCGGGACCTCGATCCAGAACGTGGAGCCGACGCCGTCTTCGCTGGCCAGCCCGGCCGCACCGCCATGGGCTTCGGCGATGTGGCGCACGATGGCCAGGCCCAGCCCGGCACTTGCCCCTCCCAGGTCGCGCGGACCATCCTCGCTTTCTCGGTCGCGCCGGGCGCGCGCTCGGTCGACCTTGTAGAATCGCTCGAAGATCCGTTCGCGGTGAGCCAGCGGGATGCGCATCCCGTCATCGGCGACCCAGAATCGGACCCGGTCATCGAGGGGATCCCAGCCCAGGCGGACCTCGCCACCGCGATGGCTGTACTTGACCGCGTTGTGGGCAAGATTCAACACCGCCTGGGCAAGGCGCGCTGGATCGGCGGCGACTTGTACGTGTTCGCCCGTCGAGGCGCTGGCCGCGGGCTCAACGGAACGCACCGCCACATCCCGCCGGGCGGCAATGGGGCCGATCCGCTCCGCCACGTCAGCCACGATCCGCTGCGGTGCCACCGCCGTGAACACGAGCACCGTCTCACCCGACTCGATCATCGACAGGTCGAGCAGCTCGTCGACGAGCTGGGCCAGGTGGTCGACCTCGCGCTGGATCTGGACCGCGAATTCCCGGCCGGTATCCATGTCAGTCACCGCGCCGTCGGCGAGCGTTTCGGCGAGCAGCTTGATCGACGCCAGCGGAGTCCGCAGCTCGTGGCTGATGTTGGCCACGACATCCCGCCGGGCCTGCGCCGCGCGCCGGGCCGCGGTCACCTCGTGCAGCCATAGCAGCAGGCCACCCGACGCGAGGGGCACCGCCTCGGCCTCGAACTGGCGGTTGGTCATCCGTCCCAGGGCCGCCTCGCCGGAGCGCGGTTCACCGGCCGTCAACGCCGTCCGGGCCAGCTCGTCGAGAGGCGCCGAACCGAGGCCGGCGATCAGGCTCAGGCCGCGCAGCTCCTCGCGCGACCGATCGGCGAGGCTGGCTGCCTCGGCCGATGCCTCTCGAATGCGGAGGTCGCCATCGGTCACGACCAACGCATCATCGCCGTGACGGGCGAGGATGGTGGCGAGTGTCTCGGGGTCGTTCACGTCCGGGGCCGGAAGGCGTAGCCCACGCCCCGCACCGTCCGGAAGTAATCGTGGCCATCCATGGCGCGGAGCTTGGTTCGGAGCCAGCTGACATGGACATCCACGGTTCGATCGGTCCCGTCGTAGTCGAAGCCCCAGATCCGGGCCAGCAGCTGATGGCGGGTGAAGATGCGCCCCGGATGGGCCGCCAGGTGGGCGAGCAGATCGAATTCCTTGGCGGTCAGGGCCAGCGGCTCGTTGCCCACTGTGACTTCCCGGTGGCCGATGTCCACCCGGATCGTGCCTGAGGTGACCACCTCGCTACTCCCGTCGCTGTCGCTCATCGCCCGGCCCTCGCGACGAAGCACGGCCTCAACCCGGGCCAGCAGCTCGGGCCGGCTGAATGGCTTGGGGACGTAGTCGTCGGCGCCGACCTTGAGCCCAACCACGCGGTCGACTTCCTCGCCCTTGGCCGAGAGGATGATGACCGGGGTCTCGATGCCCTCCCGGCGCAGTGTGCGCAGCACCTCCAGGCCGCTCATCCCGGGCAGCATCAGGTCCAGCAGGATGAGGTCGTGCCGCTGGTCCCGCCCGGCGGCCAGTGCCTGCTCACCGTCGACCGCGCTGGCCACGTCGTACCCTTCGCGTTCGAGGTTGAAGGTCAGCGCCTGCCGCAGCGTGCGGTCGTCCTCGACGACCAGGATTCGTCGCTTCAGTTCAGGTCCTCGATCTGGCCTGTGGCCAGGTACACGACGTCCTCTCCAATGTTCGTAACGCGGTCGCCCAGCCGCTCCAGATGGTGGGCGATGAAGAGCAAGTGAGTCGCCTGCGGCACGCGGCTGGGATCGGCCTGCATGAGCTCCATGGCGGATCGGTAGACCGCGTCGTACAACCGATCCAGCTCGTCATCGTTGGCGCACACCGCTCGGGCGTCCGCTTCGCTGACATCGACCAGGGCCCGCATGGCGGCGTGGAGCTGGGAGCGGCACAGGCGCTCCATGAGCGGAATCTGGCCGAACATCGGGATCTCGGGCTCGGAAGCCAACTGTTGGGCCAGCTTGGCGATGTTGACCGCGTAGTCGCCCATGCGCTCGAGCTCCGCCGCCGCGTGGTACAGGGCCAATAACTCCCGGAGGTCGCGGGCCATGGGCTGCTGGGTCGCGAGCGTCACGGCGATCTCGTTGCTCACTCGGCGTTGGAGGTCGTTCACTTCGGCGTCGTCCCACCGGACCTGGTCAGCCACTTCGGCGTTCCGTTCAAAGACTGCCCGCCCGGCGCGCTCGAGCGCCACCTCGACCAACGCTCCCAGGCGCAGGACGTCGTCCTTGATGGTCCGGAGCTCGGTGTCGAGTGTGGCGCGAGTACTGGATCGGGCCGCCGGGGCGTCATCCGCCGAGGCCTCGGGGTTGCCACCGTTGGCCGTGGGATCGGACGCGGCGACCGCGGGTCCGACCGGCGCCGGCTGCCCGGTCTCAGCGGGGTTTGCTGCCTCAGACGAATCAGGGGTCATCGGCTTCTCGTGCTGGGTCATCCGAAGCGCCCCGTGATGTACTCCTCGGTCAGTGGGTTGGCCGGCTGGGTGAAGAGCTGCTCGGTGGGGGCCATTTCGACCAGGTATCCGGCGCGATCCTCACCCATGGTCAGGAAGGCGGTGGTGTCCGACACCCGCGCCGCCTGCTGCATGTTGTGGGTGACGATCACGATCGTGTAATTCTGGCGCAGCTCGTGCATCAGCTCCTCGATGCGCAGCGTGGCGATCGGGTCCAGCGCTGAGCACGGCTCGTCCATGAGGATGACATCGGGCTCGACCGCGATCGCGCGGGCGATGCACAGCCGTTGCTGCTGCCCGCCCGACAATGACGTCCCCGGCGAGGCCAGCTTGTCCCTCACCTCGTCCCACAGGGCCGCGCGACGGAGCGACTCCTCGACGAGGGCCTTCAAGTCGCCCTTGTATCCGGCCACCCGCGGACCGAACGCCACGTTGTCGAATATCGATTTCGGGAAGGGATTCGGCTTCTGGAACACCATCCCGATCCGGCGCCGCACCTCCACCGGGTCGACGCCGGGGTCATAGAGGTTGACGCCGTGGTAAAGCACCTCGCCGCTGACGCGGGCTGATGGCACGAGGTCGTTCATCCGGTTGAAGCTGCGCAGGAGGGTGCTCTTCCCGCACCCGGACGGACCGATGATGGCGGTGATCCGGTTGCGTTCGACCGAGAGGCTGATATCGCGGACGGCGCGGAAGGACCCGTAGTAGGCCGAGAAATCTCGCAGCTCGAACACGGGCTCGGGAGCGTCCTGAGTCGCCTTGCCGGGAGAGCGGGCAACGCTGACCGCGCCGATCTCGCGCGGCGCCACGCCGACGGTCTGGTCGGTCATCTCCCCGTCACCGGGGCTGTCCGGCCTTCGAATCCAGGGCGCCAGCCTGAGGGACATCCGCTCACCAGCGCCTATCGTACCGATTGCGCAGGAGCACGGCCCCAGCGTTGACGGTCAGGATCACGACCAGCAGGACGATGATCGCCGCGGCGGTCAGGGCCCGAAACTCATCTTTCACTTCTCGCGACCATGCAAAGACGATGGTCGGCAGAGCGGTGAACGGCCCCTCGAGCGACTCCAGGATGCTGCCCGGAGCGGTGCGGAACACCCCGGTGATGGCCCCCACCATGATCAGCGGCGCGGTCTCGCCGAAGGCTCGCGCCAGGGTCAGGACGATGCCGGTCAGGATCCCGGGCAGCGCGTACGGCAGCACGTGGCCGGTGATGACCTCCGACCGGGTGGCCCCGACGCCGAATGCCGCTTCCCGGATGGTCAGCGGCACGGCCCGCAGCGCTTCGGCGGTGGTGATGACGACGATGGGTAAGACCAGGATGGCGAGTGTCAGGCCTCCGGCCAACAGGCTGCGCCCAGCCCCCAGTGCGGTGACGAAGACGGCCAGGCCCAGCAGTCCGTAGACGATGGCCGGCACCCCGGCCAAGTTGCGAATGTTGGTGTTCACGAAGCGGGCAAAAGCGTTGTCACCGGCGTACTCCTCGAGGTAGACAGCGGCCAGGACGCCGATGGGCAGGGCCAGGACCACCACGAAGATCGTGAGCACGATCGAGCCGACGATGCCCTGGGCGACGCCCGCCTGTTCGGGACGGGCGCTGAGGCGGGCAGTCAGGAAATCGAGGCCTCGCTCGGCGAAAACCGGCACGGCGCGACCGAAGACATCGGCCAGCAGCACGAAGAGAATCGCCAGCGATGTGAGAAGCGTGACGAGCAGCAGTGCGGCGACCGCCATGCCTGCCCAGTCCCGACGGCCTGCGCGCAGGGCGGCCTCGACTGCGTCGATGGTCGGGCTTGCTGGCCCGGCCTCGCCCGCCGGGCCGGGCGCGCGGGGAGACTGAACCGCCCCGGTCATCAGTAGCGCTCCCGGACCCGTCTAACGAAGGCCTCGCTGATGAAGTTCAGGACCAGCGTGATGCCGAACAGCAGCAGGCCCACGAAGAACAGGCTGGGGAATGCCAGGCTAGCGCCTCGTACCTGGTCCGAACCGGTGGCCAATGAGGTCATGGCCGCCGTCATCGTCATCCCCGGGTCGAACGGATTGATGGTGAACAGCGATCCGCCGGTAGCCCCTGCTGCGATTGCCACGATCATGGTTTCCCCGATGGCTCGCGACATGCCCAGGATCAGGGCGGCCACGATGCCGGATACCGCAGCCGGGACAACGACCCGCATGCTGGTCGCCAGCCTGCGGGCGCCCAGGCCATAAGAGGCCTCACGCAGCGAATTAGGAACCGCGTACAGCGCGTCTTCGGCTACCGACGCAATCAGCGGCGTGATGAGGATCCCAACCGCGATCCCCGCCGCGGCCAGATTGAAGATCGACGCATCCGGGTTGATGCGACCGACTACCTGGGTGCTGATCACCGTCAACGCGAAGTAGCCGAGCACGACCGATGGGATGGCGGCCAGCACCTCGAGCATGGGTTTCAGCGTCTTTCGGGCACGGTTAGACGCGTACTCCGAGAGATAGATGGCTGCGCCGATTCCCAGCGGCGTGGCGATCACCATCGCGACGGCGCTGACCACCAGGGTTCCGGCCACGATGGTGGGGATCGAGAACATGTCGCGTCGGGGGAACCAGCCATCCGCAAGCAGCGCCGCCGGGTCCACATCGCGAAGGAACGCGAAGGCGTTTCCGATCAACGACAGCACGATGAGGGCGCTGATCAGGATCGACGTTCCGGCGGCCGCCGTGATGACAGCTCGCATCACGCTCTCGCGGAGTCGACGCCGAGCGCCAATGCGCAGGTCCCCGACGCCAAGCGCGGCCGGAGGAGATGAGGTCGGGACGGCGGTCATGCTCGGGCCGGTCAGCGGCCGTTCCATGTTGCGCGCGTCTCATCCAGATCAGCGGGGTCGAGGGCGATGTAGTCAGCCTCAATGACGAAGCCGATCCCCTCGTCCGACAGGTAGTAGTCCACGAATCCCTCCAGGGCAGGGTTCTCGGCAGCCCGCCCGGAATTGACATAGATGTACAGGAACCGGGATAGCGGATACTCCGCCGATGCGATCGTTTCCGGCGTGGCCGCCACGCAGCCGTCGCCCTGGTCGACCTCCAAGAGCTTGACCCGATCAGCATTCTCATCGGCGAACGCGAAGCCGACCCAGCCGAGGGTGTCCGGCGCGTCTTGGGTCCCGGCGACGCCCTCGATGATGACGTTGTCGTCACCCGAGGGGGTGTAGTCCGGCCGGGTGGTCCGGTCCTGCTCCCGCTCATCGGCGATCCCCCTGATCGCCAGCTCGACGAAGCTGTCGAACGTGCCTGACTCTTCGCCGGGAGCGGTCACGTCGAGCGGAAATGGGCCGTAGGGCGCATGTGATGCGCCGCGTTCGGTGCCCAGCTGGGATTCCAGCTCGTCCGCCAGGTCGTTGGCGGCGTCCCACGTTTCGAAGCCTTGCGACTCCGGGCCCAGCAGAGCGTACAGGTCGAGGAAGCTCAGGCAGGAAATCTCATCGTTGAAGGCAGACGTGATGACCGAAAGGCCATCGATCGCGATTTTCAGCTCGATGTACTCCACGCCGGTCGTCTCACAGGCGGCGATCTCCTCATCGCTGATTGGGCGCGACGCGTCGCTGATGTCGATCTCGTCGTTGCAGAACAGGGCGAAGCCATCGCCCGTTCCGGGTCCGTCCACGAAGTACGTGACATTGGGATGGATGGCGCCGAAGGCCTCGGCGACCAGGCTGGTGATTGGCTCGACCGTCGACGAACCGGAGATCTGGATGTCGCCGCTCAGCCCGTTCCCGGATGGCGACCCACTTGCCGACGATTGACAGGCTGCAAGCAGTAGCACGCCTCCGACGATGACGACGACGGGGCGCAGAGGCGATTTCACGGGAGAATCTCCTTCAGGCATTGCCATTGGCCCAGCCATCGTCCGGAGGGCGGCTCAAGCGGGCATCAGCGGAATGTCAACCCCAGGTAAAGCCGCCGCGGGACCTACCATGCCGCCAGAGACAGGCAGCAGGAGTTGGCCGTGCAGATCGTGCTCGGGGGATTGATCGGGCTGGTTGGTGGTGTCCTCTCGGGACTGTTTGGGATCGGTGGGGGCCTGGTGATCGTTCCGGGCTTGATCCTTCTGCTGGGCATGACGTCCAAGCAGGCAGCCGGGACATCGCTGGCTGCCCTCCTCCTGCCGGTGGGCATCCTCGGCGCGATCGAGTACTGGCGTGCTGACTACGTCGATGTCCGGTTGGCGGTGTTGCTGGCGGTGGGCATCCTGATCGGCGCCTTCATCGGCGCTCGCCTGGCCATTGGTCTGCCGAACGAGGTCATCCAGCGAGCGTTCGGTGTGCTGCTGGTGCTCGTCGGGCTGCGGTTGGCCCTGATCGTCTCCTAGGGCAGTCCCAGCAGCAGGGTGACAGCCACGTAGCTGAGCGCTGCCACCAGGCCGGCGGCGGGAATGGTCAGGACCCACGCGATTCCGATGCTGCGGGCCACGATCCAGCGGACCGCTCGAAAGTGGGTGGCCGACCCGACGCCCATGATGGCGCTCGAGATCACATGCGTGGTCGACACCGGGACGCCCAGCCGTGACGCCCCCAGGATCACGATCGCGGCCGTGGTCTCCGCCGCGAAGCCGTGAACCGGGTCGAGCTTGACGACCTTGGTGCCCATCGTCCTGATGATTCGCCACCCCCCGGCTGCGGTGCCCAGCGAGATGGCGGTGGCCGATACCAGGACAACCCAGAGGGGCACCACGAATTCATCGATCGCACCCGCGGTCACGAGGGCCAGGGTGATGATGCCCATCGTCTTCTGGGCGTCGTTCGAGCCGTGGCTGAAGGCCATGAAGCTGGCACTGGCCACCTGGGCGCGCCGGAACTGGGCGTTGATCGCCTTCGGGTTCGCGCGCCGAAACACGTTGAGCAGGAGGACCATCGCCAGGATGCCCAGCCCGAACCCGATCAGCGGCGACGTGACGAGCGGAAGGAGCACCTTGTAGACGACGCCGTCGACGTTCCAGGCGGCGAGGCCTGCGGCCGCAGCGGACGCTCCGAGCAGCCCGCCAATCAGCGCATGACTGCTCGATGAGGGTATCCCGAGGCGCCACGTGAAGAGGTTCCATGCGATGGCGCCGACGAGTGCTGTTCCGACAACCTCGAGATCGATCAGGCCTTCATCGACCAGACCCGAGGCAATGGTTGTGGCAACCGCAGTGCCGGTCAGAGCGCCGACAAAGTTCGCGCCTGCCGACAACCCAATCGCGTGACTCGGCCGGAGCGCACGTGTCGATACGCTCGTGGCGATGGCATTGGCTGTGTCGTGGAACCCGTTGATGTAGTCGAACGCGACGGCCAGAACCAGTACAACGATCAGCCCGAGGCTCACCCACTCCGGCATTGATCGGCTTGGCTATCGGTCAGGCGTGCTTGACGACGATGCGCTCGATGACATTGGCCACGTCCTCGCAGGCGTCGATCGCCTCTTCGAGCAGCGAATAGACGTCCTTCCACTTGATGACTTCCACCGCGTCGCCGCCGTTCGTGAACAGTCCCGCGATGCCGCGCCGAACGATGCGGTCGCCCTCGTTCTCGAGCCGATGGATCTCGATCCAATACTGCTCGAGGCCCCTGAAGGTGCGGAGGTTGGCGAGAGCCTCGGCCACCTGCTCGCACTGACGCACGATGATCTCGCTCTGCTGGACGGCCACCGGGGTGGGCGCTTCGATCCCGTATAGGATGAAGGTGTCTGCGACTTCCTCGATGAGGTCCACCACGTCGTCCAGTCGGCTGATCAGAGCGTGGATGTCCTCCCGATCGAACGGGGTTACGAACGTCTGTTCCAGCTGCCGACCGATGTCGTGGCTCATCTGGTCGCCAGCGTGCTCCGCGTCGCGCAGCTGGCTGGCCAGCCGCTCGCGCTCGCCGTAATTGCGCATGAACTGCTCGAGGACACGGGCTGCTGCGACAACATTGGCAGCGTCCTCAACGAACAGGTCGAAGAACCGGTTGTCGCGCGGGATCAGCGGCAGGCGCACGGGCGAATGCTCCTGGGTGGCAGTCTTGGGCTGGCGGGCCGCCACAGTACTCGATTCGGCGGTGCGCTGCGGCACCACAAAAGGAGCTCAGGCGATGTGGGAGCGGGCCATCCGGGCGGAAATTTGGCACCATAGTCGCCCCACCCGGGGGTCTGGAATCCGCCCACCGTATGTGACAGGAGGCGTGCCCCAATGACTCCGCAACTCGGGCGGCCCCGACGCTCCTGGCGAGCGATCGTCGCTGCCCTCGCCCTGACCCTCACCCTGCCCGCCAGTGCGCTCGGCGTCCACGGCCATCCGAATCCCGCCACCTCGTTCATCACCGTCCTGGCCGCCGGCGGGTTCACGGTCCCGCTCATCAACTCCGGCGAAACCTTCGATGGCGTTCGATTTCAGGGCATTCCCGATGGAATCGGCGCCGTGCCCGGCGACGGCTGGGTCGACCTGTACGTGACCCACGAAGAGTCGACCGTGCCCTTCGGTGGTTTCGCCGACCTCCAGGCGTCCTCGGTCAGCCGAGTGCGCGTGGATACGGCGGAACAGGAGGTCATCGAGTTGGAGGTCGCTCTCGGACCGGAACACGGCTTCGTCCGCTTCTGCTCGGCCTTCATGGCAGGCCCCGAGCATGGCTTCCCGAACTACACGTTCTTTGTCAACGAGGAAGCGGACGAGACGATCCACACCGTGCCGCCCGGGGCGGTGTACGGCGCCGATCCATTCCTGGCCCCCAACCGTCAGGCCGGCTACAGCGTGTGGCTTGACACGGAAACCGGCGCGTTCGACGTGATCAGCCGTGCGGGCCGCCACAACCATGAGAACACGGTCGTCATCCCCGGCGGGTGGAAGAACCTGGCCATCCTGTCGGGAGACGATACGTTCAACGCCCCGTCGTCCCAGCTGTACCTGTACACCGCCAACGACGCGCAGCAGATGATGGACGACAAGGGGCAGCTCTGGGCCTTCCAGGTCACGGCCACCGACGAGGGGCCCGTGGCTGACCCCTACGACCGCTTCAACAACGCCAACGACTTCCTGGAGATCACGAATAACGAGTCCGGGCCATGGAGTGGCCGCTTCATCCACGTCCCCACTGATGTCGCTCGTGGGGTGACCAACGAGGCGCCCCAGGCGGCGCTCGAGAACTGGTCGAACGCGAACAACGTGTTCCAGTTCGTCCGTATCGAGGACCTCGCCTACGACCCGGACAACCCCCGGGTGATCTACTTCGCCGACACCGGGACGAGCCGCCTGGCCGAGAGTGAGACCACCGGCCGGCTGATCCGTCTTGGGTCCGGAGGAACGCTTTCCAACGGCCGCATTTTCAAGATGGTGCTGAACGAGAATGACCCCCGAATCGTCGATGAGTTCAGCGTCCTCACCGACAGCGTCCCCGTTCCGCCAGGCGGAAACCCGGCCACAGGCGTCGCGTTCGTGAACCCCGACAACCTTGACGTCGGGCACAGCAGCCTGATGGTCCAGGAGGATGCCGCCAGCGCCAATGACATCTGGCAGTACTCCCTTGCGGCGGATGCCTGGACGAAGGTCGCCTCGGTGACCGGGACTGGATCCTCGGCCGAGTCGAGCGGCATCATCTCGCTCGAGGACATCCCAGGGTTTGAAGCCGGCTGGTGGGCCATCGACGTGCAAGGCCACCAGAACATTGCCGCGTTCACCGTCCCCGGGTTCACCTGGATAGGTCCGCCGAGCTCAGCGACAGGCCCGTACTCCAAGCGATTGGAGGAGGGGCAGCTGCTGCTGCTGTTCATCCCCGGCAGTTAGCAGCCGGGTCGCGTAAGACCGATACGAGGGCCGCCCTCCGGGGCGGCTCTCGGGCTCCCCAGGGATTTGCGCCCGCCGTTCAGGGCGCGCGGCGCGGTGCCTTTCGGCGCGACCGGGCGAGATAGACGGCCGGGAGTCCTGCCCGCAGCAGCCTCATTCCTTCTGGCGCCACGGGTTTCCGGTCTTGGAAGGTGTGGACCACGTCGCTGACCGTGTACCACCGGCTGTTGCCCTCGGGGTCGATGTATTCGACCAGGTCGCCGACGCGCGGCAGCGGTGCTGAGTACTCCATATCGGCCGCGGCGAATCCGCCCCGGGTCGGGAAGTAGAGGGTGTACGGCATGCCGGTCGGCCAGTCAGCGGCTTCCTGGGCCTGCTCCGGCTTGGTGGCTCGACGTCGGGTGGCCATGTGCTGCGCTCCTCGTCGCGGTGGAGGGCCGTGTGGGATTCGAACCCACGACACGAGGATTAAAAGTCCCCTGCTCTGCCGCTGAGCTAACGGCCCGCCGCCATCGTACGGCGGCCGTCAGCCGGGTGCGGTGGCCGTTGGCTCGGGAGCAGCTTCCGGCGACGGCGCACGCTGCGACGTGGAGCCCACGCCGGGCCGGACTCCTTCGTTTCTCGGGCGGTCGAACAGGTCTGAGACCTGCTCGGCGAAGGTGGCCATGACGACGGATCGGACCGGCACGCCGGCCGCATCCAGCTCTCCGTTCTCCACCGTGAGCGGACGCGGAAGAACCACGAATCGGCGCGGCCGCTCGTAGGCGGCGAACTCGGCGGTCAGCCGCTCAACCTCCTGGCGGAGCAACGCGGCGACCTCCGGCCGGCCCAGTAGCTCGGAGTCGGCGGTGGGATCGTCAGTGGTCCCTGCCCATCGGCGCAGTGCCCCGAGGTCGGGCACCAGCAGGACGCCGGTCGCGTCGCGGTCATCGCCGAGCAGGACGGCCTGCACGACGTAGGGCGACGCGACCAGCGCCTGCTCGATCGGGGCGGGCGCCACGTTCTTGCCGGTGGCCAGCACGAGCAGGTTCTTGACTCGGCCCGTGATGCGCAACCGGCGTGCCTCGTCGAACTCGCCGATGTCCCCGGTCCGCAGCCAGCCCTCGGCGTCCAGCACACGCGCCGTGTCCGCCGGCCGGTCGAGGTAGCCGAGCATGACCTGCGGGCCGCGGGCCAGGATCTCGCCGCTGCCTGGATCGATCCGCAGCTCGGTCCCGGGCAGGGGTGGCCCGACCGTGCCGTATCGGTATGTCGCCAGTCGATTGACCGTCAGGGTTGGGGCGGTCTCGGTGAGGCCGTAGCCCTCAAGGATCGGGATCCCCATCGAATCGAAGAAGACGCCGGTCGACTCGGGCAGTGCGGCTCCGCCCGAGATGAAGAAACGCAGACGGCCGCCGAATGCGCGTCGGACCTGCGCCAGCACCGTCCGCTCCGCCACCCAGCGACGCAGGCGAAGCCAGGGCCCATCGGTCAGTCCGGCAAGGTGGTTGCGGTAGTGCTGCCGACCCAGGCCGGTAGCCCAGTCGAACAGGGCCCGGCGATGGGCCGGTCCGGTCGCGACACCGGTCTTGATCCGATGCTCGATCCGCTCGAAGAACAGCGGGATGGATGCCATCAGGGTGGGTTGCACCTCGCCCATGTCGGCCGCCCAGCGTTGGATCTGGCGCTCGGCGAACGCGATCGAGGCTCCGGTGCCCAGCCCGGCCAGGACGGTCCCGCCGCGCTCGAACATGTGGCTCAAGGGCAGGACCGAGAGAACGACGTCGGCGGAAGTGACCGAGATGACCTGGACCGTGGCATGGAACGAATGGAGCAGGTTGCCATGGGACACGACCACGCCCAGCGGATCCCCGTCCGCCCCGATGGTGTGGACGATGGTCGCCACCTGCGCCGGGTGCAGGGTGCGCCAGATCTGCTCCCAGCCGGCGCGTGCGTCGGGCGAGAGATCGGCATTGCGGGCCAGGCTGGCCAGGGTCACCGGCGCGTCGGCGGCTGGATGGGCATCGAAGAGCACGATCCGAAGGTCGAGGTCGCTGCCGGATAGCCCCGCCCGCAGGCGCTGCACGAGCTTGGCGTCCTCCACGATCACCACCCGGGCTCCCACCCGCTCCAGGATGGCGGCCATCCGCGCCGGCGGGTCGCCGGGGTACAGCGGGCAGGTAACCGCGCCCAGCGCCATGCAGGCCAGGTCGGCAACCAGCCATTCGGGCCGCGACCGGCTCAGGATCCCCACCCGGTCACCGGCACCGACGCCCATCTGACTGATCCCCAGCGAAGTTGCTGTGGCCCGCTCCCAAAACTCGCCATACGTCCAGCTCGACCAGCCGCCACCCGCCTTCCAGCGGATCGCCTCTTTGCCAGGGAATCGCGCGACCGTGCGCTGCACGAGCTCCACCACGCTCTGCGGCTGCTGGTCTGCTTCGACCATGACCGGCTCACCGTTCACCACAGTCACGGTGGTGCCTCGGCCGGTTGGACCGGTGCCGGCTCACCTCGCCGGAAGCGACCGTTGGCGGCGGCGGTGGCGATGTCGAACGCGACGCACAGAGCCACCGTGGTGACGCCGGCCACGAGGAGGATGAGCCCGAACTTGACCCACAGCCCCACCGACAGACCGACCACCATCGCCGCCACGAGCACGGTCACCGGGTGATGAAGGACGTAGAAAGGGAGGACCATGTCGCTCGCCCAGCCCAGGAATCGGGGCCGCGAGGTGAAGTACGTGGCCGCCACCCCGACCAGGATCAGGGTCATCACCCAGCCCAGGGCGGTGCGCCAGGCGACGTACACCAGCCCAGCCACGGTGAATCCTGGCGCATGCTCGATGTCGAGTGGCGAGCCAAAGAGCACGATCGGCAGGTAGCCGATGGCGACCAGCGGCGCCAGCCACAGCGTTACCCGCCGGCGGCGGCGGATGGCGTCCATCAGCCGCGGATCGGCCATGGCTCCGATCCCGATGACGAAGTACGACAGCCACAGGGCGAAATCGGCCCAGTCGCGGTAGTCCGGGAAGAGCGGGCGCAGGATGAGCTGGGCGGCGACGATCGGCAGCAGGAGCCAGACGAGGCCCCCGGGGCCGTTCGCGATGCCTCCGATCCGAAGGTCGCTGCCCGCCGCCCGCCGCGCACGCAGCCAGGAGAGGAGGGGCAACGTCAGCAGCACGTACAGGAACAGGAAGGCGAGGAACCACAGGTGATGCCCGTACTCCCCGAACCAGCCTGGGTTGAGGGAGAGCCGGATGTCGCCCAGGTACATGCCCAAGAACTCCACCGGGCCTGCCTGCCCGCCGGCGGCGAGGTACGCGACCCACGCCTGCGGCGGGCCGAGGATCACCATTCCGAGAACCAGCGGGACGAGCAGGCGGCGCAGCCGGAGCCCGGTGTGGCCGCCGATGCCTCGCCGTTCGACGGCGAGCCAGGTCGCAGCCCCCGCAAGGAAGAACATGAGCGGCATCCCGACCATGTAACCGAAACCGGACAGGAAGCTCAGCAGGAGGCTCTTGTCTTCGTCGTTGATGAGCCAGGTGGTGAGTACGAACGGCTGCGCCGCGTGGAACACGAAGGCCCCGACCACGACGATGACCTTGAGCCAGTCGATCCAGTTGAGCCGCTCCCGCACGCCGGTAGTCTGCCAGAGCGACCTCAGATCAAGAGCCATTCGCCTCTTCCCTTCCGGGCGCTGCTCTTTTACGATCCGTGGTCCGATGGAGGAGGCCGTCGCGGCGTTTGCCCGCGCCCGATGGCCGGCGGCTCGTGGGTTGCCGGCTCGCTGGGTGCTGCGCTTCGCACCCGCGCTGGTGGTGGTGGGAACCGCATCCGCCTTCACGTTCGCCGGCGTGGCCTCCGGGCTCACCATCGACTACCTCGGGTGGGACAGCCGCGCTTACTACGACGCGTTGCGCAGTTCCGCTCCGTACGCCGGAGCCGAAGTCGGCCTCATCGGCTCGTTCCTGTACCCGCCACCGTTCCTCCAGGTATTGGCACCCTCCGGTCAGCTGCCGTGGCCGGTCTTCATGTTCGGCTGGACAGCGGTGCTCGCCGCGGCGGCGGTGGCCTTGCTCAGGCGTGTCCCGCGTCAGTACCGATCGATGTTGCCGTTGTTCGTAGTCCTGGCCGGGGCCGACATCTGGGCGGGAAATGTCAACCTGCTGCTCGCCTACGGCGCCGTCGTCGGCCTGAGCCTGCCCGCCGCGTGGGCCGGGCTGGCGCTCACCAAGGTCACGCCGGGCGTGGGCGCGCTGTGGCTGGCGTTCCGCGGTCGGTGGCCCGAGTTCGGGTTCGCCCTGGCGGTCACCGTGGCCGGTGCCGCTGTGTCCTTCGTCGCAGCGCCGCAGCTGTGGGGCGATTGGCTGGCAATGGTGTTCAGCGAGGATGCCGGAGGCGGGTATGCGGCATCGGTGCCGGTTCCGCTCTTCGTCCGTCTGCCACTGGCCGTGGTCGTCCTGTGGTGGGCCGCACGCAGCGATCGCGCCTGGCTGGTGCCGTGCGCCTGCCTGCTCGCGCTGCCGGTGATCTGGTTCAACGGGCTTTCGCTGCTGCTCGGGGCAGCGGCCCTGCTCGAGGCACGACCGGCACCAGCCTCGTCGCCGGCACCCACAGGTGCGGAGCCCGTCCCAGCGGCGTAGGGTTTTCGCGATAGACGCACTGGAGGAGACCAATGCGACGCGGATACCAAATCGGCGCCGTCGTGGCGCTGCTGACCCTGTTACTGACCGGCTGCCAGACCAGCGCGAGTGAAAGTCCGGCCACATCTGCAGCCCGGGGCGCCTCGGCTGGGGACGAAGCCTCACGGCCGCCCGGAGGTGGCACGTCCATCAACGTGACGCTCCAGGAGTGGGCGGTGTTGCCCGACGCCGATAGCGCGCCGGCCGGTGACGTCACCTTCGTGGTGACAAACGACGGGCCGGACGACGTCCACGAGTTCGTGATCATCCGAACCGATCTCGACCCCGGCTCGCTGCCCACCGATGCCACGGGCGCGGTGGACGAAGCGGGCGCGGACATCGAGGTCATCGATGAGATCAAGGACATTGCCGTTAGGGGCACCGCGGAAGTGACAGCGACGCTGGAGGCCGGCAATTACATCCTGATCTGCAACATCTACACCGAGTCGGAAGACGAAGCCCATTACGCGATGGGCATGCGGGTAGCCTTCACGGTCGAGTAGTCGGGCGCTGTTCGAAGCCCGTTAACCGCAAACGCGCCGCCCCCGCGGCGCGTTCGTCATCATCGGACCGCCAACACACCACGGAGAACGGCATGCGGGTGCTCTTGATCGGTGTCGGGACCGTCGGCGAGGCGATCGCCCGCCTCGCGGCTACCCACCCATGGGCCGAGTCGGTGGTCCTTGCCGATTACGACACCGCCCGGGCGGAAGCTCTGCAGGCGACGCTCGGGGACGAGGCGCGGTTCCCGGTCGAGCACATCGACGCCCGAGACGGAGCGGCCGTCGCCGCGCTGGCGCGGCGACATCGGTCCGAACTGGTCATGAACGCGGTCGACCCCCAGTTCGTGATGCCCATTTTCGAAGGCGCCTTGGAGGCGGGCACTCACTACATGGACATGGCAGCCAGCCTGTCGGTCCCGCACCTGACCGACCCGTTCACCACGCCGGGTCTGAAGTTGGGGGATCGGCAGTTCGCCCGCCATGATGATTGGGAGCGTTCGGGCCGCTTGGCGCTGGTCGGGATGGGGATGGACCCCGGGCTGTCCGACGTATTCGCCCGTCACGCCCGCGACCATCTGTTCGACGAGATCCACGAGGTCCACGTTCGCGACGGCGGTGATCTGGCGATTCCCGGCTACGCGTTCGCCCCGGTGTTCAGCATCTGGACCACGATCGAGGAGTGCCTCAACCCGCCCATCGAGTGGAACGGCGAGCGCGGCGACTGGATCACGACCGAGCCGTTCAGCGCGCCGGAAGCGTTCCCGTTTCCCGAGGGCGTAGGCCCCATGGAGTGCGTCAACGTCGAGCACGAGGAGGTGCTCCTCATCCCGCGCTGGATCTCCGGCCTGCGCCGCGTGACGTTCAAGTACGCCCTGGGCGCCGACTTCATCGACAAGCTGAAGACGATCCGCGATCTGGGCCTGCACCGGACCGACAAGGTGCAGGTCAAGGGTGTCGAGGTGGCGCCCCGCGACGTGCTGGCCGCCATCACGCCCGACCCCATCGGCCTGGGCGATCGGATGGTTGGCCGCGCGATGGTCGGGACTTGGGTGATCGGCCGGCGGGGTGGCCAGCCGCGCGAGGTGTTCCTCTACCAGCGCGCCGATGCCCGAGACACCTGGCTCCGGTACGGGGTCCAGGTCGTGGGCTGGCAGACCGGCTTCAACCCGGTGGTGGCCATGGAGCTGATCGCCACTGGGGCCTGGTCGGCCAGTGGGGTGCTGGGCCCCGAGGCGCTGGACCCCGATCCCTATCTCGCCATTCTGGACCGTGAAGGCATCCACTGGGGGATGGTCGAGATGGAGCCGGGCACCCACCGGCCCACCTGACGGCATCTCGCACGGATCGGCCTAGACTGGGGTCCTGACAAGGCTGACGCAGAGGTGCCATTCATGAACGTTGACGAAATGCTGCAGGGGGCGCGCGACACGCTGACCGTCTCCCGGGTCTACGGCGAGCCCATCGAGCGCAACGGGATCACGCTGATTCCCGCCGCCGACGTGATGGGTGGTGGAGGCGGCGGCAGCGACATGGACAACAATGGAGGCGGCGGCTTCGGAGTGAGCGCCCGCCCGGTCGGGACCTGGATCATTCGCGGCGACGTGGTGACCTGGGAGCCGGCCATCGACGTGACCAGGGTCGCGCTGCGAGGCATGGTGGTGGCCATCGTGTTCCTGATCGTGGTCCGCTCATTGGTGAAGACCCTGGCCGGACGGAGCTGACCGACACCGCCGGTCGCACCACCGATCGCACGGAAGGTTTGACCGATGCGCGACCTGCCGGTACCCTAGGAAGTCGCGGGGTGGAGCAGCGGTAGCTCGTCGGGCTCATAACCCGAAGGTCGGCAGTTCGAATCTGTCCCCCGCAACCAGACGCTTACTCCCACGAACCCCGGGTCCGACCGCCCGGGGTTCGTCTCGTCTCCGTCAGTTCGGCGGGAGCTCCTCCCAGAAGACCACTTCATCTCGCGGCAGCCGCGCCTGACCCGGAGCGGATTTTGGCTTCTGCGCTTCAGCGGTCGGATGGCCCAGCGCCATGAGGGTGCGGACCATGCGGTCCTCCGGCAGGTCGAGGATCGCGCGTGCCACCGGCAGGACATCGGGCCGCACCCAAGCAATGCCAGCCGCCATGCCCAACATTCCGGCCGCGATGAGCATCCGCTCAGCTGCCCGCCCATCGTCATAGGCGTGCGACACGCGCCGTTCGGGCTCATCGGGCAGCACGATCGCGATCACGGCGGTCGCGGTCTTCAGAGCTCGGGTCTGGGGCAGGCCGGCTGCCTCCAGGCGCGCGATGACGTCGGGGTTCCGGATCACGAGGAAGCGCCACGGCTGGGTGTTGCGGCTGCTGCCAGTCCACCGCGCGACGTCGGTGATCGCCTCCACTTCGGCATCGGTCAATGGCTGGTCGGTGAATTCGCGGACCTGCCGGGCGCGGAGGAGGGGACGGACCACGTTCCGCAGGGCGGTATCGGTCATGCCCCGATTGTGCCCGCTACAATGCCGCCGGGTCGCCCGCGGTGACCCGCGATGCGGAACCGTCCCACACGGGATCTCAGGCAGGAGGGCCCGCGCTCGCATGACCGGCAACCTCAAGCGGCTTCGCCCGTACGATCAGCCGCCCAGGCGGCGATTCCACCTGCTCCCAACCAATCCGGACGCCGCGGCCATGGGCTTCTTCAGCTTTGGCGTGCTGTGGATGGTGACCGCGACCGGGGTCGGCACCCTCGCCGCGCTGCAGCTGGTGGTGTCGGACTTCCAGGTCGTCGTGGAGCTGCCCTTCGGCCTGGCCGTCGAGTTCACCCCAACCACCGTGGCTGCCGGGTTCCGCCACGCGTTCGTGTGGGGATGGCTGACCAACGCGGCGCTGGGTGCGGTGTTCTTCATCACCCCTCGGCTGACCGGCCGGCCGCTGGCACACCGCCAGATGGCGTTGTTCGGGATGATCACGTGGAACGTCGGATTCGCCGCGGGATTGACGCTCCTGTACTTCCCGGCCCTCTCCGGCACCGGGACGATGACCGCGTTCTCGTTGCCGGTGAACCTGGTCCTTCTCCTGGGCCTGGTGCTCGTCAACGTGTCGTTCTGGACCAGCCTGCGGGGAGTTGATCGGCCGTTCGTCGGGTTGGCCTGGTTCGGAGTGGCCATGCTCACCCTGATCGGGTTGACGGCGGAGGCCACCATCGTCGGTCTCCTGCAACTCAGCCCCACTGTCGATGCGCTGGCCGAGGCGATGTGGGTGCGGGCCGTGTCACTGCTCTGGGTGCTGGCGGTAGCGATCGGGACGCTCCATTACCTCGTCCCGCGGCTGACCGGCCAGCCCCTGGCGTCCGGCTGGTTGGCCTGGATTGGGTTGGGGTCGTGGGTGATCCTCGGGGTGGTGTCGTGCTTCGGCGCGGCCGTGCACCCGTCGGTTCCGTACGCCCTGGTCAGCGCCGGCAACGCGGCAACCCTCCTGCTCCTGGTGCCGGCCACCGCCATCATCGGCAACCTGACCATGACCCTTCGCGGCCGATGGGCGCTGACCCTATCACCCGGCCCGGTGGCGCTGGCGGTGGCCTCGCTGGCATTCCTGGGTGGCAGCGTGCTCCTCGCCGGCGTCGAGTCCCTGCGCACCGTGCAGGTAGCGGTGGCCCGGACGGAATGGCCGTTCGGCCTCGCCGCGTTCGCCCTGGGCGGGGCAGCGACCATCGGTTTCCTGGCCATAGGCGAGCACGCCTGGCCGCGGATGTTGCACCGGTCACAAGGCATGGGCCTGGTGGCGTACGTCGTCACGTGGGCTGCGGTCGGCGGCGCAGCGCTCGCCGGGGTGGCGCTCATGACGGCGGGCGTGTTCCAGGTTGGCATGGTCGAAGAGGGGCTGACGCCAGGGGAGATTTCCGCCAACCTGCTGCCCTTCCACCTCGTGGCCTGGGCCGGATTGGGCCTTTTGGGCCTGGCAGCCTTCGCGCACGCCCTCGGCGCCTACCTGCTGGCGGCTCACGGCCGCCCGGTCCGGACCACGCTCCCCGGCGCGGCGCCCGCCGCCGCTCCGGCAGGGCACTGACCCGATGAGCGGGCCGCCACCGATCGATACGGGCCACCAGGCGATCCCGGGTTGGATGGTCGCGGTCGGGGCATCTGTCGTTCTGCTGGCCGTGGTCTCGCTGGGCTTGAACCTGGAGGGCACGAACCCGGACCTGGTGGGGGGCGGACCCAGCGCTCCACCCGCCAGTGGGCCACCGGCCAGCGGGCCTCCGCCGAGTGGTGCGCCACCGAGTGGTCCGCCGCCAACCGGCGGCACCGACGACGCTATGGCCCTCATCGAACGCGCCGGCTGCCAGGCATGCCATGGGCCGGACCTCTCCGGCCAGGGAAACTTCCCCACCCTCCACGGATTGGCCGATGGACCGGTCAGCGAGAACCTCCAGCAGCTGGCGGCGGACTTCCCCGACACCTGGATCAACCTGTGGATCGATGGCAGCGGGCCGGAGGTGGCGGGCCTGGACCGCGGCGGGATGCCTGTCTTCGGGGGCGCCAGCGGGGTGCTCACGTCCGACGAAATCGCAACCATCGTTGAGTTCTTGCTGACCCTCGAATGACCAATCCGGGCAAGGGCGCGCCTGCCCCGGCCGCGCGCACCCGGTCGGTGCTGATCGGCATGGCCGAGATGGACGCCATCGACGAAGCCGCCCAGAACCTGGGGCTGACCCAGGACGCCCTGATGGAGAGTGCCGGCGGGGCGGTGGCCGAGGTGGCCTTCACCGAGTTGATGCGCCTTTCCGAGCCGGTGGTGGGCCCCGGTGGTCCGCTGGCCGAGCGCCTGCTGACCGTGGTGCTGTGCGGGACCGGGAACAACGGGGGCGATGGTTTCGTCGTGGCCCGGCGCCTTGCGGCGGCCGGCCAACGGGTCATTGCGGTGCTGGTCGGGGAGGCCGGGCGGATCAGCGGGCCGGCCGCGGCTCACAACTGGGCGGTCCTCCAGGCCATGGCCGCGGCCGGCTCGCTCCAGCTGTTCATCGCGCCCAGCGCGGAGCTCATGCTCAGCCTGCGGGCCCGTCTCAGCTCGGCCTCCGTGCTCGTGGACGCGCTGCTCGGCAGCGGCGCCTCGGGCCCGCTCCGCGAGCCGGTAGCGACCGCCGTTCAGCTGGTGAACGCCATCCGTACCCACGCCTCTGCGGCTGGCCGACCCTGCCGGGTGCTGGCCGTGGACACCCCGACCCTGATCGGGCTGACCGGCGGCGAGCAGTCGGACCCGGTGGTGGCTGCCGATGTGACAGTGACCTTCCATCGGGCCAAGGCCGGGTTCGCGCTGGACCCCGGGGCCCGCCGCCTGGCGGGTCGCTACCTGGTGGCCCCGATCGGAATCCCGGTGGAGGCCGAGGCCGGGATCGTGCCGCCCGACGGCGAGTTCCCGCCAGGGCGGATCACGGAGGTCAGCTGGCAGGAGCCATCGGGCCACGTGCCCGTCGGCGGGGCGCCGAGCTAGTAGCTGCTTCCCGGGGTCTCGAGCCAGTCCCCGGCGTCACAGAGCGGGCAGTATCGCGGCTGCCAGACGGGGATCTCGATCCGGCCCACGGCCAGCACCGGAACCCCGATGTGCACCGGGTCTGACGATCGGTCCACCATGACCACCGCCGCGGAGGCCCGGCCCCCCGCTCGTTCGACCGCGTCCGCCGTCTCGCGCAGAGATGAACCGGTGGTCAGGATGTCGTCGACGAGGACCACCGTGTCGCCGCGGCTGACCTCGAACCCGCGTCGCAGCTCCCGACCCAGGCCCGGCCCGATGGGCTCCGCGAAGAGCCCCTTCACCTCCCAGCCCAGGAGTGCCGAGAGGTGTCGAGCGGTTTCGAATGCCAGCATGACCCCGCCGGTGGTCGGTCCGACCACCACGTTGGGCGCTTCGCGGATGACCTTCTCGGCCATTCGGCGGCACAGCTCCGAGGCCAGGGTCGGATATTGGAGGACGAGGAACTTCTCGAGGTAGCGCGGGGAGTGGAGTCCGCTGCTCAGCCGGAAGTGGCCTTCGCGCAGGGCGCCGGCGTCGCGGAAGAGCTGCTCGACCGAGGCCGTCGCCAGGTCGGTGGGGAGTGGAACACCGCGCATCATGGGTCCGGGCAACATGGTCGAATCGGCTCAGTCGTAGACGGCTGTGAAGTCGACGGCAGGGTACCGCTCGGTGAGCGCCTCGGTCACCCATTGCAGAACGTCGGCCGGATCGTAGAACTCGGCCACCGTCTTTGCATCGGTCACGGTCAGCCCCTCTCGGTGGGCCTCGACCGGCTCGCCACGCGGCGGCAGGTCGGCCAGATTCAGGGTGGTCTCGAAGCGCCCGTCGGCGCGGAGGACGAGCATGTCGTCGGACTCGTCGAGAAGGACCAGGTCGCCGGCTCGACGCAGGGCGTCCTCGGCGTTGCCCACGAACTCGCGCAGCAGACTGGCCTGCTGCTCCTGGAGCTGGGTCCGATAGGCGTCCGCCAGCTGCCACATGCGTTGGGCGGCGATGGTTTCCTGCTGGTCGGCCGGCAGCTCGGCCTGCCAGTCGTCATCGGCCTCGGCGGGCTCAGCCTCCTCCTCGGACAGCTTGTCGGCCGGCGCCAGGTGGTCGAGCGGGTTGCGGGAGGCCTCGATCAGCCAGGCCAGGATGTCGGCCGGGTTGTACAGCTCCACGAGCTCCGAGATGGTGTCCACCTCCTGCTCCTGGTCGTACCACTCGCCATCGGCCGGATCCTGGTACGTCAGGCGGGTGACCCACAGCTCGTCGACCGGGTGAAAGCGCAGGAAATCCTGCTCGTCGTCGACCAGGGTCAGCGGACCGATCTCGCGCAGCCGATCGCGGTTGGCTTCCACGAAACGGCGCAGCTGCTCGGTGGCCTCGACGATGAAATCGCGTCGCTCGAGCTCGGCCTCCTCGGCCAATTCGCGGAGTGCCGATAGGCGCGGAGAGGTCATGGCTTGTACACGAGGTCGGGACCCATCCGCTCGCGGAGAAAGATCGTGTACTTGGTGTCCATGATCGACTCCGCCACGTTGTGGCCCAGCCGGCGGGTTGCCGGATCGGTGTACAGCTCGTCGAGGACGGCGTAGTTGGGCAGGTCGAAGATGAGCACGTTGTTCCACTCCGAGCCTTCGGTCACGTTGAACCAGCCGACGAACCGGATGCCGTAGCGGGCCTCGTATTCGCGGGCACGCTTGGGGAAGAAGTGGCGCATGCCGCGCTTGAATAACGTGTCGCGGCCCTTACGGACGTTGAAGAACGTGACCATCAGCGGCACGGGGCGCGGCTCCTAGCTCTGGTCGGTGGGCTGATCGGTGGGCTGGGCTTCGGGCTCCGGGGTATCAGTATCCGATGCGTCGCTCTCAATTGTCAGCGGCGGCGCGGTGGCGCCAATTGTGCGACCGCGTTCCGTCCGACGCGACGCGAAGAAGACCCGAAGCAGGAAGACCGAGGTCATGCTGATGAAGAACAGCAGGATGATGGCGACGACCAGCATGGCGGTCAGGAGCCACACCGGCCAGCCCAGGCTGAAGACGCCGACCGGGATCAACAGCAGGATGACCGCGAACAGCACCGCCTGAACGGTGAAGCAGCCGAGGCCCGGGCCCTCGTTCGGGTCGAGCTCCTCGTTCATGCGGATGGCCATGCGGGCCCGAATCGTGCCACAAGCGGGTCGACATCACTCCAACCCGATGAGACCGGTGTCGAAGGTGACTCGTCCGCTTGCCACCGTCAGCCGCACGACGCCGGACAGCTCCATTCCGATCATCGGCGTGTTCGCCGACCGGCTGGCGAGGGCCGATGGTTCCACCTGCCACCGGCGGTCGGGATCGAAGACGACCAGGTCGGCCACGGCTCCGGCAGCCAGCGAGCGCGCCTCACCGATGAGGGCGGCCGGGCGAACCGACAGTGCCGCCACCAGGATCGGCAGTTCCAGGCGACCGGCTGCAACTGCCGCCAGACCGATGCCCAGCGCGGTTTCCAGGCCGATCATCCCCGGGGCGGCCTCGGCGAAGGGGACCGCCTTGCGCTCCGGCGGGTGCGGGGCGTGGTCGGTGGCGATGGCGTCCACCGTCCCGTCGGCGACGGCCGCCAGCAGGGCGATGGCGTCCTCTCTGGCGGGGAGCGGGGGGTTGACGCGGCAGCGGCCGTCGTAGGCGAGTCGCGGATCGAGCATCGCTGACCCTCCGCTATTGCCGTTTCCTCCATCGTCGTCCCACGCGAAGCGGCGGCTCCCCGCCACCCACTCATCGGTGAGCGACAGGTGGTGGGGGGTCACGTCGCACGAGACACGGACGCCCCTGGCGCGCGCCCGTCGAATGGGCTCCAGGGCGGCGGCGGTGGCCAGGTGGGTGAAGTGGATCCAGCCCCCGGTCTCGGCGGCCAGCGCCAGGTCGCGTTCGACGATGGCCAGCTCGGCGCTGGCAGGCCAGCCGCTCAGGCCCAGCCGCGTGGCGGTCGGCCCGCCCCGCATCAGCGCCCCGCCCGCCAGGGCTGGCTCCTCGGCGTGCTCGACCAGGGGGAGAC
>JBOGTA010000084.1:0-13764 GCA_050695855.1 Candidatus Limnocylindria bacterium | reverse complement strand
GGGTAGTGGTAAGACCCGTGGCCGGTACACCGAGCGAGCGCGAACCGGAAGGTTCAACTCATAGTGGGAGGTCCAGGGTGACCTATTCCGACCAGGTCCTGACGTGTTCAGACTGCGGGACCGAATTCGTCTTCTCCGCATCCGAGCAGAGCTTCTTCGCGGAGAAGGGCTTCACATCGCCGCCCAAGCGATGTCCGTCCTGCCGCGCGCAGCGTCGCGCGTCGGGCGGTTACGGGGGCAGCAGCTACGGCTCCGGCGGTGGCTACGGTGGTGGTTCCTACGACCGTGGCCCGCGGGAGATGCATGACGCGGTCTGCGCGCGATGCGGCAAGGACACGCAGGTGCCCTTCAAGCCGACCGGCACGCGACCCGTCTACTGCAGCGACTGCTTCCGTCTCGTCCGCGGATAGACCGATGGTGCCGGCTGCGGCCGGCACGCAGACCCAAGGCGGCGCCCTCCGGGGCGCCGCTTCGTTTCAAGCCCCAAAACCCGCAGGATCGCCCTCGATGGGTATCATGCTGACCGTGACCCAGGAGCGCGATCTGGACCTGTGGCGCGAGCTCGGTCAGCAGCTCCGAGTGGACTCGATCCGGGCCTCGAGTGCCGCTGGCTCGGGCCACCCCACCTCGTCGATGTCGGCGGCCGACCTGATGGCTGTCCTCCTGGCCGGCCATTTGCGGTATGACTTCGACAAGCCCGATGACCCACGGAACGACCACCTCATCTTCAGCAAGGGTCACGCCAGCCCGTTGCTGTATGCGATCCTCCTGGCGGCCGGGGCCATCGACGACGCCGAACTGCTGACCTTCCGCCGTCTCGGAAGCCGGATTGAGGGCCACCCCACCCCGGTACTGCCCTGGATCGATGTGGCCACCGGTTCGCTGGGCCAGGGCTTGCCCATCGGCGTGGGGGTGGCGTTGGCCGGCAAGCAGCTCGATCGGCTGCCGTATCGGGTGTGGGTGCTGTGCGGAGACAGCGAGATGGCCGAGGGTTCGATGTGGGAGGCCATGGAGCACGCCGCTCATGCGGGACTGGACAACCTCACGGCCATCCTCGACGTGAACCGGCTGGGCCAGACCGGCGAAACGATGCACGGCTGGGACCTGGAAGCCTACGTCCGCCGGGCGCAGGTCGCCGGCTGGCATGCCATCGCCATCGACGGTCATGACGTGGCCGAGATCGACCAGGCATTTACCGATGCGGCTCGCACCGAGCTCCGGCCCACCATGATCGTGGCCCGGACCGAGAAGGGTCACGGCGTGGCCGCGGTCGCCAACCAGAACGGTTTCCACGGGAAGGCACTGGCCGACCCCGAGGCGGCCATTGCCGAGCTCGGTGGACTTCGGCACATCCGGGTTGCGGTGTCACCGCCAGATCGGACCATCGAAATCCGACCGCGTCCGGAGCCCGATGTCGTCCGGCTGCCCGCCTACGAGCTCGGCACCACCGAGGCCACCCGCCGAGCCTATGGCGAGGCGCTCGCGGCGGTGGGAACCGCCCGCCGCGAGGTGGTGGCCCTCGACGGTGAGGTCAGCAACTCGACGTTCGCCGAGATCTTCCGGCAGGCTCACCCTGAGCGCTATTTCGAGATGTACATCGCCGAGCAGCTGATGGTGGCGGCGGCCATTGGGATGCAGGTTCGCGGATGGCGGCCGTTCGCATCGACCTTCGCCGCCTTCCTGACCCGGGCCTATGACTTCATCCGGATGGGGGCCGTCAGCCGCGCCAGCGTGTCTCTGGTCGGGTCGCATGCCGGAGTGTCCATCGGGGAGGACGGCCCCTCGCAGATGGCCCTCGAGGACCTGGCCATGATGCGTGCCGTGCACGGCAGTACGGTGCTGTACCCGTCGGACGCGAACCAGGCGGCGGCCCTGGTGGCGCAGATGGTCGACCTGTCGGGCATCGTGTTCCTGCGGACCACGCGCGAGAAGACGCCGGTCATCTACCCGCCCGGCGAGACGTTCCCCATCGGCGGGGCTCGGGTCGTGCGCAGCTCGCCGGATGACGAGGTGACGCTGATCGGTGCCGGGATCACGCTCCACGAGGCCCTGGCTGCCGCCGACGAGCTGTTGGTTAACGGCATCACGGCCCGCGTCATCGACCTCTACAGCGTGAAGCCGATTGATGCGGAGGCCCTCCTGGAGGCGGCGGCGGCCACCGGGCGGCTGGTGACGGTCGAGGATCACTGGCCCGAGGGCGGACTGGGGGACGCGGTGCTGGATGTCTTTGCCGACGTCCCGGAGCGACCACGGATCGTGAAGCTGGCGGTGCGCCACATGCCGGGCTCCGCGACCCCTACCGAGCAGCTCACCGCGGCCGGCATCGATGCGGCGGCCATCGCCGCCGCCGCCCGCGACCTGGTAGCTCACACCGCTTCGCCGGTCCCCGCCGACGTGGCCACTCGCTGAGGAGGTATCGGTCCATGAACACGCTCCAACGGCTGTACGCCGAATTCGGGCAGAGCCCGTGGGTCGACTCCATCGATCGCCACATCATCGAGTCGGGCGGTCTGGGCGAGCTGATCAGGGAGGGGATCCGGGGCCTGACCAGCAACCCGACGATCTTCGCCAAGGCCATCGCGGGGGGTTACTACGACGATCTCATCGGTCGCCTCCACGCCGACGGCGCCGATGGGCAGGCCATCTACGAGGCCATCGCGGTAGGGGACATCCGTGACGCCGCCGACCTGCTGCGCCCCGTCTACGACGACGCCGACGGCGCCGATGGCCTGGCCTCGATCGAGGTCGAGCCGGCCCTTGCCAACGACAGCCAGGCCAGCCTGGAGCGGGCGCGCGAGCTGTGGGCCCGTGTCGAGCGGCCAAACATCTTCGTGAAGATCCCGGCCACCTCCGCCGGCCTGCCGGCCATCGAGTCCGCCATAAGCGAGGGGATCAACGTCAATATCACGCTCATGTTCTCAGTGGACGTCTACCGCGACGTGGCGCGCGCGTACATCCGCGGCCTGCGTCGTCTGCGGGCGGATGGCGGCGACGTGTCGCGCATCGCGTCGGTCGCCAGTTTTTTCGTGAGCCGGGTGGACACCAAAGTCGATCGCCTGCTGGACGGCCTGGGAACCGATGCCGCGCGCCGGGCGCGCGGGACTACGGCGGTTGCGAACGCCCAGCTCGCCTACCAGGCCTACGGCGAGATCTTCGGTGGCGAGGAGTTCGCCGACCTGCGGGAGTCGGGGGCGCGCGTCCAGCGTTGCCTGTGGGCCAGCACCTCGACCAAGGACCCGGTCTATCGCGACGTGAAGTACGTCGAGGCCCTGATCGGTCCCGACACGGTGGACACCATGCCGCGCGAGACGATCGCCGCGATGCTCGACCACGGGGAGCTGCAGCGCACGCTTGATGCCGAATTCGCTCTCGCCGCGGCGCAGATCGCCGCCATCGAGGCGCTTGGCATCTCGATGCGGCAGGTCACTGACGAGCTCATCGACGAGGGCGTGAAGGCATTTGGTGCCTCATTCGACGAGCTGATGGCGACCATCGACGCCAAGCGGAGGGCCCTCGCCACCGCATGAGCGAGCCGCTCGAGGAGGCCGTCGCCGCCCGCTTGGACAACTGGGCGGCCGAGCGCGTAGCCGAGCGACTCTGGGAACGGGACGGAAGTCTGTGGGCCGAGAGCGGCCATCCCCCGGCTGACGTCGCCGCCTGGCTCGGCTGGCTCGATCTCCCCGACACCATGTCGCGGCGGGTGGGCGAGATTCGGAACGTGGCGGCCGGCGTGGCTCGCGACGGATATCGGCGCGCCGCTGTGCTGGGGATGGGCGGATCCAGCCTGGCGCCCGAGCTGTGCGCCTCCGTGTTCGACGGGCCAACCGACCTGCGGGTCTGTGACTCCACGCATCCGGACGCCATGCGCGGCTTCCGCAGCTGGGCGACGGGGGCCCGGACGCTGCTCTGCGTCTCCTCCAAATCGGGCACCACCACCGAGACCCTCTCGTTCCACGCCAGCCTGGCCGACGTCGTCCCCGCCCTCGACTTCGTGGCCATCACCGACCCGGGCACACCGCTCGCCGAGCTGGCCCGCGCCCAGGAGTTCCGGGCCATCGTGGAGGGCGAGCCATCGGTCGGCGGCCGCTTCTCGGCCCTGTCGGTGTTCGGGCTCATTCCGACGGCGCTGCGGGGCGCAGACATGGAAGCGATGCTGGAAGAGGCGCGGGCGATGGCCGCCGCGTGCCGCCTGCCGCCGGACTCCAACCCGGGCCTGCGGTTGGGAGCCGCCATCGGCGAGGCCGCCCTCGCCGGACGGGACAAGCTCACCCTGCTCACCACGCCCCGCCTGGCGAGCCTGGGCGACTGGGTCGAGCAGCTGGTGGCCGAGAGCACGGGCAAGGCCGGACGGGGCGTCATTCCCATCGTCGGCGAGCCGGCGGCGCCCGCCGAGCAATACAGGGCGGACCGCTGCTTCGTGGTGGTCAGCCTCGATGAGGAGCCGACCTCCGCTGAGCTGGCGCAGCGGGCGGCTGAGCTGCGCGACGCCGGTCATCCGGTACACGAGATGAGGCTGGGTCGCCCGGAGAGCGTGGGCGCCGAGTTCGTGCGTTGGGAAGTGGCCATCGCCGCGCTTGGCATCGTCCTCGGTGTCGATCCGTTCGATCAGCCCAACGTGGCGGAAGCCAAGGCCGCCACCGAAGCCCTCTTGGACGAGTACCGGCGGGAGGGCGCCCTGCGGACCCCGATGCCCGTCGTCGCCGAGCCCGGTCTCGCGGCCTGGGCCGACCCCGCCGCCCTGGGCGACGCACCCCCGACCGTGGCCGCCGCCGTCCGATCCCTGCTGGAATCCATGGCCGAGGGTGACTACTTCGCCATCCTGGCCTACGTGCCACCCGACCCGCCGGTCAAGGCCGCCCTCGAGCGCATCCGAGCCTCGGTTCGCGACGCGCTGGGCGCGGCGACGACCGCTGGCATCGGCCCACGCTATCTCCACTCCACCGGCCAGCTGCACAAGGGCGGACCGGACTCCGGCGTGTACCTGATGCTGACCGCGGATCCGATGCGCGACCTGCCGATCCCAGGTCGGGTCGAGACCTTCGGCACGCTCATTGCGGCCCAGGCCGCTGGTGACCTTGCCGCGTTGCAGGGCCGGGGGCGGCGCGTCCTGCGCCTGCATGCCGCCGGTGCCGAAGCCGGGCTGGCTCGGGTTACGCAGCTCGTCGGCGAGGCACTGGGCAGCCCGGTCGCGTAGGTCATCATCGGGCCCGAAGGAGGAGCCATGCAGGTCGGTATCGTGGGACTGGGCCGGATCGGGGCCGGCATGGCACGGCGACTGGCACGTGGCGGGCACGACGTCGTGGCCTGGAACCGCACGTCGCCGGTGGCGACTGAGCTGGCGGCGGAACCCGAGAACGGCGGGCGGATCCGCGCCGTGGAGACCATCGAGGCGCTGTCCGCCGGGCTGGACGCACCCCGTCACGTGCTGCTCAGCCTGCCGGCCGGCGATCCCACCCAGGCGCTGATCGACCAGCTCGTCGAGCGACTCGCGACCGGGGACGTCATCGTGGACACCGGCAACGCAAACTTCGCCGACAGCGCCCGCCGCGCGAGCGAGCTGGAGGCACGCGGGCTGCGCTTCCTCGATATGGGCGTGTCCGGAGGGGTGTGGGGCCTGGAGATCGGCTTCTGCGCCATGGTCGGCGGTGACCGCGCCGTGTTCGATGGGTTCGAGCCGGTGGTGGCCACCCTGGCCCCACCCGACGGCTACCTGTACTGCGGCCCAGCGGGTGCCGGCCACTACGTGAAGATGGTTCACAACGGCATCGAGTACGGTCTGATGGAGGCCTATGGCGAAGGATTCGACATCCTGCACGCCTCCGACTACGACCTCGACCTGGCCGCCATCGCCCGCCTTTGGAACCACGGCAGCGTCATCCGATCGTGGCTGTTGGAGCTGGCGGGCAACGCGTTCGAAAAGGAGGGCAACGACCTTGCCGGCATCGCCGGCTGGGTGGCCGATTCGGGCGAAGGGCGCTGGACGGTCGCCGACGCGTTGGCCCATGACGTCCCCGCCCCCATCATCACCCTCGCGCTCATCCAGCGTCTGCGCAGCCGCCGCGCGCCAGACAGCTACACCGACAAGGTGCTCGCCGCCCTCCGCAACGAGTTCGGCGGCCACGACGTGAAGCCGTCCGAGCCGACGGACGGAACCGCTTGAGCCGATGACGTCCACGGCCACCGCACCCACGGCGACCGTATCGGCAGCAGCCAATCCGCTGCGCCGCGGCCTGCGCCAGGAGCGGATGCCCGAGCCCTGCATCATGGTCATCTGTGGCGCGACCGGCGACCTGACCCATCGCAAACTGGGACCGGCCATCTACAACCTCGCCCTCGGTGGCCACCTGCCGCCCGAGTTCACGGTGGTGGGCTTCGCTCGTCGGCCCATGAGCAGCGAAGAATTCCACGCCCACCTGCGCGAGGGCATCGATCAGTTCAGCCGGAATCGCCCCGTCTCCGAGTCGGTGTGGTCGGCCTTCATCGGCGGGATCGAGTACCAACAGGGAAACCTCGATGACCCGGAGGCCTACGCCGCCCTGGCCCGGCGCCTGGACCGCATCGACCGGGACCGGGGCACGGCCGGCAACCGGCTGTTCTACCTGGCGGTGCAGCCGTCGCTCACGCCGGAGGTGGTCAGCCACCTCGGTGCCGCCGGCCTGGCAGGCAGCAGCGAGCGGACCAGCGGCCGGCAGGGCTGGACGCGAGTCGTGGTCGAAAAGCCGTTCGGCTTCGACAAACAATCGGCGCTGACCCTGAACCGTCAGGTGCGTGAAGTGTTCGCGGAGGAGCAGATCTACCGGATCGACCACTACCTCGGCAAGGAGACGGTCCAGAACCTGGCCGTCTTCCGCTTCGGTAACGGGCTGTTCGAACCGATCTGGAACCGGCGCTACATCGATTCGGTCCAGATCACGGTGGCCGAGACGGTGGGGGTGGAGGGGCGCGGCGAGTTCTACGACCAGACCGGGGCGCTGCGCGACATCGTCCAGAACCACGTCCTCCAGCTGCTGGCCGTGTTCGCCATGGAGCCGCCCGTCGAGTTCAACGCCAACGACCTGCGTGACGAGAAGCTCAAGGTGCTGCGCGCCGTCAGGCCCATGTCCCAGGAGGACATCGTCAACAACTGCGTCCGCGGCCAATATGTCAGCGGCTGGGTCGCGGGCGTGAAGGTTGGCGCCTATCGCGATGAGCCCGAGGTGGCGCCTGACTCGGAGACCGAGACCTACGTTGCGCTCAAGCTGGGCATCGACTCCTGGCGGTGGGCCGGAGTGCCGTTCTACATCCGTACCGGCAAAGTGCTCGCAGCGCGGGTGACGGAGATCGCGGTTCAATTCCGGCGTGCCCCGCTGGCCCTCTTCGGACGGGCGGGGGCCCCGGAGATCGATCCCAACGTCCTCGCCATCCGCGTCCAACCGGACGAAGGCATCCTCCTTCGGTTCGGGGCCAAGGTGCCCGGTCCGGGGCTGAACATCCGGGGCGTCAATATGGACTTCCGCTATGGCAGCTCGTTCGCCGTCGATTCCCCGGATGCCTATGAGACGCTGCTGCTCGATTGCATGATCGGGGACTCGACGTTGTTCACCCGCGACGACGAGCTGATCCGCGCCTGGGAGATCCTCGATCCGATCGTCGAGACGTGGCGAGCCGGCGGGGGCGGGCCGCTCCACTTCTATCCTGCCGGCAGTTGGGGCCCGCCGGCCGCGGACGAGCGGCTGGCCCGCGACGGGCGGGAGTGGCGCCGGCCATGACCATGGAGCCGGACGCGACCCCGTATTGGGAGATGCGCGGCACGACGGTCCGCGCCGTTGAGTCCGAGCTGGCGCGTCTCTGGACTGCGGCCACGACCCGCACCGACCGAGGTGATGGAACTCTGGTCACCGAGAAGGGCGTGCCTCACGCCCGTACCTCCGTCCTGAACCTCATCGTCACCGTCCGCGACGAGGCGGCGAGCGACCGCATTCTCGATGTCCTGCTCAGCCTGGGCGCCCGCCATCCGTCGAGGGCCATCGTCCTCCAGGCGGACCCCACAGCCGAGGGCGAGGCGCTCGACGCGCGGATCCGGACCCATTGCCGAGACGGGGAGACCAGTGGGCGCATCTGTTTCGAGCAGCTGGCGTTGACGGTGCGCGGCGAGGCGGCCGGCCACCTGGACGGCATCGTGGCGCCGCTGGTCATCCACGACCTTCCGACGGACGTGTGGTGGCCGGGCGATCCTCCCTTCAACGACGCGATCTTCAACCAGCTGGTGGAGATGGCGGATCGGCTGGTGGTGAACTCCGCCGACTTCAGCGACCTCGTCGGCGGCCTGAAGCGACTGGGCGTCATCCGGCGCCGATCGGGTGTCGGCGACATCGCCTGGGAGCGCCTGGCGCCGTGGCAGGAGCTCACGGCGCAGTTCTTCGACGCGCCTCGTTTCCGCCGCTACCTGCCCAACCTGTCCCGCCTCCGCATCAAGTACGCAGTCGGGAACACCTCCAAGAGCGAGGCGCGTTCGCCGGAGGCCGGTGCCCTGCTGTACGCGGGCTGGATCGCGACCCGTCTGGCCTGGCGTCGGGCGAAGTCGCGGGAGGGGGTCGCCAATGGCGGGATAGGCATGATCCTCGAGGGCCGATACGAGATGGTCGACATCGGTATCGAACCGGTGCCCACCGGTGAGGCGCCCCCGGGGGAGCTGTTGTCGGTCCGGCTCCGTGCCTTCGGCGAGGCCGGTTCTGCCGAGTTCATCATCGATCGTCCGGCGACCGAGGCCACCGTCGTGACCAACGCCGACGGGATGACCGCGCTCCTGCGCCGGATCCCGCTCGAGCCCGAGTCCGAGGCGGAGCTGCTGCGCCGCCAGCTGGTGCTCGACCAGCGTGACCCGCTATACGAAGACGCGCTGCGGGCCGCCGCCATCCTGCTGTCAGCGGCGCAGGAAGTCGCCGCGTGACCGTCGAGACGGTGGTGGTGCCGACGCCGACCGATGTGGCAGCCGCGGCGGCGGACGGATTCGTGGCCGCCGCCCGGAAAGCGATTCGCGAGCGCGGCCGTTTCCTGGTCGCGCTATCCGGGGGGCGCACCCCCCACACCGCCTTCCACCTGCTCCGCGCCGCGCCGCGAGTGAACCGGGTGGCGTGGCAACAGGTCGAGATCCTGTGGTCCGATGAGCGCGCGGTGCCGGCTGACCACCCGGACTCGAACTACGGCGCGGCGCGCGAGTCGCTGCTGGCCCGCCTGCCCGGGCTCCGACCCGAAGCGGTGCATCGAATGCGCGGCGAGGACCCCGACCTCGACGCTGCGGCGCGGGCCTACGAGGACGAGCTGCGCCAGGTGACCGGGGTCGGCCCGGGCCAGGTCCCGGTCCTGGATCTCATCTGGCTGGGGATGGGAGTGGACGGCCACACCGCATCCCTGTGCCCCGGCGACGACGCGCTGATGGTCACCGACAAACTGGTGGTGGCCACCTGGCCACCCGGATACGACGGGCCGCGCCTGACCCTCACCTACCCGGTCCTGAATGCAGCCCGCCAGGCCTCCTTCCTGGTGGTCGGCGCCGACAAGGCCGAGTCCCTCGACGCCGTTCGCCGAGGCGCGGACCTGCCCGCAGGCCGGGTGCATGCCGTGCACACCACGTGGCTGGTGGATGCGGCGGCAGCCGGCGAACCCGCGGCCCGACTCGCGTGACCGGCGCCCTGCTCATCGTCGCCCTGGTGAACGCGGTGGCGGCTCTCGTCATCGGCCTGCCGGCCTGGCGTTCGTACCGGAAGCGCGAGGCCCGCGACCAGAATGCCGAGCGCTACCTCACCTGGCGCGGGCGCGCTTCCCGACCGGGCGCCTCGCTGCGGGAAGGCATGACCGGCGCCGAACGGCGCCGGATCTGGAGCAGCGCCGGGCTGGCAGCCATCGCCGTGGCCTGCCTGGTCATCGGTCTGTCCACCGGCTGAGCCGAAGGAGGACTGACCGATGCGCGTGGAGCTGTTGTTCTGGGATGCCGATCCCCACTATATGACCGCTCGTCAGCGACTGGTCGAGGTCCTCATCGAGGATGCTTTCGAGACGCCGATCCAAATGATCGCGGTGAGCACCCCGGAGGACGCCCAGTTCGTGCAGTTCCCTGGCTCCCCCACGATCCGCATCGACGGGGCCGATATCCACCCCTCGGGTGTGGGTGAGATCGGGTTGCACCTGCGCTCCTACCCGGCTGACGACGAGGGTGCGCCCGAGCGGGCCCCGTCCAAACGGCTTATCCGCCAGGCGGTGGAGGCCGCGCGGGGCTGGAGCCACGGGCAACCGGAGGCGCCGGCGGCCACTTCTGCGGGCGAGGCCGACCCGCGCTAGACTCGCCCAAATGTCCGCGACCAAGCGGCCCAGTACCTCCAGCCTGCGGCGCTTCGTGAGCTCGCGCCCATACGTCCCGGTGGCTGAGCTGCGGCGCCGGTTCGGGCTCGATGAGCCGGATGACATGGTGCAGATCAGCCGCAATGGGTCGTCGGCGTTCATCGGCGTCCCGGCCCGCGAGGCCGCCAAGCTCGAGGAGCTGTGGATCCGCGATGAGCTGGGGGTGGAGCTCTCGGTCGACGTCCGCGCGCCGGTGGTGGTCGGGGTCTTCCCGATGCGCGTCGCTCGGTACATGATCGAGCACGGCAGCACTAACGGACACGCCGCCACCGGCCCTGGGCCCAACGGAGCCGATCCGGCGCCGGCAACGGGCGAGCTGACCGACGACCAGCCGGTCTGA
Source organism: Candidatus Limnocylindria bacterium (assembly GCA_050695855.1). Lineage (GTDB taxonomy): Bacteria > Chloroflexota > Limnocylindria > QHBO01 > QHBO01 > DASTEQ01. The sequence goes on along the minus strand of JBOGTA010000084.1, from coordinate 3,047 downwards.
CAGCCGCCCCACGGGCGGCATCCGGGTGGTGGCTCTCGTGCGGGACCTCATCACCGCCTCGCGGATCGAGAGCCTGGTGGTAGGCGGGGGCGGCTCGCTGGATAGGGTCCTAGCGCCCGACCAACTCCCGCCCGCCGACAACGTGGATCTGGTGGTCGTCGACTGGGCAGAGCGCGAAGCTGATTGGGGCGCGACCATCGCGGCCTGGCGAGACGGCGCAGCGAACGGCCGGCGTCCACGCATCGTTCTGTTCGGTCCCCACACCGACCTCGTGGCCCATGCGGCCGCGCGACACACGGGCCTAGGGCCGATGCGCGCTCGGTCGGCCTTTTTCGCCTCCCTCCCCGATCTGATGAACGCCTACGAGGGGTAGAGCGCGGCGTCTCAGCGGGGGATGACCTCCGCCCTCCGCAGGTGGGTCACGTCACCGAGGGCCTCCAGGGCGGCCGTTCCAGAGGCGACGAGGGCTTGGTCGTCCGTGAGCTGACCGAGCTCGAGCTCAGCCCGGGCCGCCAGTGGGCGGGCGCCGAAACCACGGAACGATTGCAGCGCTTCGCGGAGGTTGTTGGCTGACCGCTCCTGGATCCCGCGGGCCCGGAGGAGCTGGGCAGCCAGCAGCCGCTGGTCGCGGGTCCGTGCCTCACCCAGGAGGCTGTCCAGTCCGTCGAGGGGGATCGGATGGTGGAGGTCCGCGCAGACGGCGACGGCACGGTCCACCAGGTGCAGCCGGGTGATGTACGGCTCCCAGTCCAGGATCACCGTCTGGACGAGCGCTTCGGGGTCTGGCCCAATCACCGCCGTCATGCGGCGGAAGAGATGGCCGGTCGGAAACTGCTCGGCAATGCCCAGCAGAACCGACGTCGCCCGGCTGCGGAGCCGGTCCTCCTGCCGCGCTACACCCACCTCGAGAGCGGCGATGTGGCCGTGCAGCGCAAACCCGGCCGAGATGCGCCCGGACTCCTCCCATAGGCGAGCTGCCCGCTCGGCGGCTGCGTTGACCTCGTCCCAGCGGCCGAGAAGCGTCAGTGACCACGTTTGCCAGGCCGCGAGACTCATGGCGGTCGCCTGGGCCTGGTTCGGCGCCAGGTCTCGCAGGATGCCATCGGCCGCCGCGAAAACGTCGTCCAATGCGCCCAGCTCTGACGCGAACCAGGCCACCATGTTGTGGACGTCGGTTCGCTCGTACAGGGGGAGGCGATCCTCCATGGCCTGCCGCTCCCGCGTCAGTTTCAAGCCAATCACGGGATCCGTGCCCAGTGCGAACGCTGACAGCCCGTCCAGGGCCGCACTCAGCAGCGGTGGGTCATCGAGCTCACGCGCCATGGCCACCGCCCGTTCGCCCACCTCTCTCCCCTGTGCCCAGTCCTGTTCGGTTGGCAGCCGTGCGCTGGTCGCGGCCTCGAACGGCAGGAACGACTCCGCCACCATGGACCAGGCCAAGACCCTCCGGTCGGTGGCCTGTTCGCGCAGGGCGCGGACATCGTCGACGATGTCGGCAATCTCGTCGGAGGTCGACGGCGATCCAACCGACCCACCCCAGCGACCGAGGACCATGAGCTGTCCGCTGAGGGCTCGGAGGATGAAGTCCGGCGGTCGACCGAGCTCTCGACCCAGCCTGGCCGCCGTCGCGTGGGCCTCGATTGCCCGGTTCCCGCCCCCGAAGATGTCGCCCAGGCGGACCCACAGATCCGGCAGCTCGTCACGAGGCGCAATCTCGATGGCGGCCTGGAGGTGGCGCGACGCCTCCTCATACGCGGCCCCGGCGAACGCCGCGTCCGCGGCGCGGCGCAGCCAGGCGACGGCTCTTTCGACGAGGGTTGGATCCAGCGCCCCGCCGGCGGCGGTGCCCAGGGTGACGGCCTCTCGGAGGTGGAAGGCAACCAGCTCGGCCTGCTCCTCCTCTCGTCCGGCAGCGCCCCGCTCGAGCCACGCCCCGGCCGCACCATGGAGACGGGCTCGCTCGGCCCGCGGCATGGTCTGGTAGGCGACCTCGCGGATGAGGATGTGACGGAACGTAAGCTCGTCGCGACCGCTGGTTCGGATCAGATCGTGCTCGAGGAGGTGGTCCACCGCATCGGCTGCGCCATCGGTCAGCTCCGGCTCGACGGCTGTCACGCCGTCCAGGCGGAAGCTTCGGCCAAAGACTGATCCGACCTGCAGAACTCGACGAGCGGCGGCCGGTAGCACGTCCAGCCGCGCCAGGACCGTGGCGTGCACCGTGTCGGGGAGGGCGGACACCACAGCCTGGACGGCGCCTGGGTCATCGACGGAGGCCGCCCGATCCTGGATCGTCCGGGCCAGCTCACCGGCGTAGAACGGGTTGCCCTCGGCGCGGGCCACCACCGCCTGGACAACCTCCGGCGGGGGACCCTGCAGGACGTAGTCGACCAGTGCGCTGATGGCCAGGTCGTCGAGCGGCTCGAGCGCCAGCGAGACATAGTTTCGACGGCCGCCGCCCCAGGTCGGACGCCGGTCGAGGAGCTCGGGCCGGGCCAGCACGATCATCAGCAGCGGCACCTCGCCCCTCGGCTGAAGGATGACCTCGATCAGGTCGAGCAGGCTGTCGCTCGACCAGTGCAGGTCTTCGACCACGACGACAAGAGGCCGCTCGGTGGCCGCCAGCTCGACCGCGGACCGCCATGCCGCGAACAGCTCGGCGCGGTCGATCGGGTCCCCTTCGCTGGCGCCGAAGGTCGCCGCCAGCAGCTCCGCCGTCCGGCGCGGAGCCGGGTTTCCGCCGGCGGTCAGCCACGCCTCCGCCACCTGTCGCGTGGCGTCAGCGTCGTCATCGTCGGGCGCTCCCAACAGCTGCAGCAGGAGGGTGTGGAGGGGCAGGTAGGTCAGGCGCTGGCCGTAGGGCAGGCACTGGGCGGTCACCACTCGGGCATCGGGATGACGATCCGGGAGCCGTTCGAGGAACTCCTCCAGGAGCCGGGTCTTGCCGGTTCCCGCTGGCGCGGTGATCGTGATTAGGAACGGCCGACGCTCGCTCATCGCTCGCCCGGACGTGAGCTCCAACTGCGCCACGTCGGCGTCCCGGCCCAGGA
>JBOGTA010000083.1:0-9103 GCA_050695855.1 Candidatus Limnocylindria bacterium | reverse complement strand
CGGCCGCCGCCCACCTCAAGCAGGTCCTCGGGCAGATCGGCCAGGAAGCGGGAGGGCTCGACCTCCACCCCGCCGCTGCCCCACGCCGAGCGGTGCCGGGCGTGGACCAGGAACAGCCGGTCCTTGGCCCGCGTCATCCCCACGTAGGCCAGCCTCCGTTCCTCCTCCAGCTCCCGCTCGTCGTCGAGGGCACGGGCGTAGGGCAGCAGGCCCTCCTCCAGGCCGACCATGAACATGATCGGGAACTCCAGGCCTTTCGCCGCGTGGAGGGTGATCAGCGTCACCCGGTCGGGGCGCTCCTCCAGCGTGTCCTGATCCGAGACGAGGGCGACCTCCTCGAGGAACCGGGCCAGGCCCTCGGGTGCCGCCACCTCGTCGAACTCGGCAGCGTGGTTCCGCAGCTCGACGAGGTTCGCCCAGCGCTCCTCCCCGTCCTCGGTCCCGTCCTCCAGCGCAGCACGCAAGCCGCTCCGCTCGAGACACGCCTCCATGACCGATGACGTCGGCTCCACCTCGGCCAGGGCCACCAGCCCGCGCACCAGCTCCGCGAAGCCGGCCAGGGCCGCCCGCGAGCGCGTCGCCAGGTTCGGGTTGTCGGCCGCGGCCTCGACCGCGGCCCACAGGCTCGCGTCTCGCCCGTCCGCCCATCCGCGCAGCTCGGCGACGGTCCTGTCCCCGATCCCCCGGGCTGGCACGTTGATGACCCGCTCCAGCGCCACGCGGTCGGCCGGATTGCGCGCCAGGCGGGCGTAGGCCAGGGCATCCTTCACCTCCCGCCGTTCGTAGAAGCGGACACCGCCCACCAGCTGGTACGGGATGCCGAAGCGCATGAAGGCCTCCTCCAGCACGCGGCTCTGGGCGTTCACCCGGTAGGCGATCGCGATGTCGCCGAAGCGCAGGGGTCCCGACGCTCCGGACGCTCCGTCCGCCGCGTCCCCGGCGTCGTCATCCGCTCGGCGCGTCAGCAGGCTGGCCCACCCCCGCCGCCGGTCGGCCGAGGACGCCAGCCGTTCGACCTGACGCGCCACGAACTCGGCCTCCTCGTACTCGTTATAGGCATCGAAGACGCTCACCGCGGCCCCCGCCCCGCGTTCGGTCCACAGCCGCTTGTCCTTGCGACCCGCCACTCGGGCCACCACGGCGTGAGCCGCATCCAGGATGGTCTGCGTCGATCGATAGTTCTGCTCCAGCTTCACGACCTTCGCGTCGGGCCAGTCACGCTCGAAATCCAGGATGTTGCGCAGGTCGGCGCCGCGCCATGAGTAGATGCTCTGGTCGTCGTCGCCCACGACCGCCAGATTGTGGTGCACCGCGGCCAGCAGCCGACACAGGCGGTACTGGGCCCGGTTCGTGTCCTGGTACTCGTCGACCAGCAGGTACGTCCAGCGCCGCTGGTAGCGGGCCAGCACGTCGGGGTGCTGTTCGAACAGCAGGACGACGCGCAGGAGGAGATCGTCGAAGTCGACCGCGTCCGACTCGGCCAGCTGGCGCTGGTACGACTCGTACGCCCGGGCGGCGGTCTCCTCCCAGAAGCCGGAGGCCTGGCGCGCGGCGGTGGCCGGGTCGGCGAGCTCGTCCTTGCGTTGGCCGACGAACACGAGGAGGGCGGCGGGGGCGAAGCGCTTGTCATCGAGATCCAGCCGGCGCAACGCCTCCTTGATGACGACCAGCTGGTCGGCGCGGTCGTAGATCGTGAAGTTGCGGGTCAGCCCGATCCGCTCGCCCTCGCGGCGGAGGATGCGCGCGCAAATGGCATGGAAGGTGCCGATCGTCGCCTCGCGGGTGGCCTCCGGACCGATCAGGCCCGCGATCCGATCTCGCATCTCGCCGGCCGCTTTGTTGGTGAACGTGACGGCCACGATCTGGTACGGAGGCACACCGGTTGCGACGAGGTGCGCGACCCGATGGGCAAGGACCCGGGTCTTGCCGCTGCCGGCGCCGGCCAGGATGAGGAGCGGCCCCTCGACGTGCTCAACCGCCTCTCGTTGCGGAGGATTCAGGTCCTCGAGGATCGCCTTCGGGTCGAGCTGGGGACGTGTCGAGGCCCCCGTCGACCGAGGTCGGGACGCGGGATGACCTCGGGGAGTGGTCGTTGAAGCCTTGCGGCGGGGCATGAGCCCCTGATTCTAGGGGCCGGGCCGTTAGGTGAGGTCGGCGCAGGCCGTGTAGGTGCCGAAGTCGGCACTCGAGAAGTGAAGGTTGAGAGCCAGGTCACCGGCGAAGAGCTCGTCGAGCGTGACCTCAATGACGGTCTCCGACTGGCCGTCCACGACGTTCTGGAGCGGGTAAATGGGCTGGGGGACCAGGTTCTGGCAGGTGCCCGAATGGATGTGGGCCGGCATGTTCGGATGCCCGGCGGGATCGACGTCGACCTCGACCTGGGTCGTGCCGTCGCCCAGGTCGGTGAGCACGGCGCTCCCGGTCACCCCGGAATCGTTGAGCGTGGTGAGCTCAACGGTGCGGCTGGCTGTCTGCTGCGCCGTGCACGCTGCGAGGGCCAGCAGCAGCGCGGTCAAGATGAATGCGGTGGCAATGCCCGGTTGCCGGTGCATCAATGGAGGGTACCGGAACGACCGATCGCCTGGCGAGGGTGGGCGCGCAGGGCGGCCGCATCCAGGCCGGCGCGAGCCGCGTCCATCAGTCGCTGGCGCATGGCCGTCACGAAGGCCATGGCCAGCTCCGGGTCGAGCTGGCTGCCGGCGGCCTGCGCGACGCGGGCCAGTGCCTCGTCCGGGGACAGGGCCTTGCGGTATGGGCGGGTGGTGGTCATGGCCGAATAGGCGTCGGCCACGGCCAGGATCCGAGCCAATCGCGGGATGGCCGTGCCTTGCAGCCCGTCCAGGTAGCCCGTCCCATCCCACCGCTCGTGGTGGTGGCGGACACCGGCGCGGACCTCGGCCAGCTGCGGGACGGCGCCAACGATCGCATCGCCCAGGGCCACGTGCTGCTTGACTATGTCGTACTCCTCGCCAGTGAGCGGCGCCGGCTTGCGGAGGATCCCGTCGGGGATGCCGATCTTGCCGATGTCGTGAAGCAGCCCGGCGAGGCGCAGCAGCCGGCGCTCCTCTTCGGGCAGGCCAAGGGCATCGGCCAGGCAAAGGGCATGGCCGGTGACGTCTTCGGAGTGGGCGCGGGTGTAGTGATCCTTCGTGTCGACGGTGACGAGCAGTCCCTCGAACACGCCGAAGACGGTGTTCTGGGCCGCCAACGAACCGATGGTGGCCTGGTCGGCCACCTTGGTGACGTGACCGCCGGACGTCTTGGCCTCCCGGAGCGCGGCCTCGGCCACCGACAGGAGCTCCAGGGCGCGACGCCCGTCGTGCGGTATGCGGGCCACACCGATCGAGGTGCTGAGCGGGAGGCGTTCCGAGTCGCCGAAGTGCAGGTCGACCTCCGCCAGCGCCGCCGTCACAGCCGCCAGGGTTCGCAGCAGCGAACCCTGGTCATCGGCGAAACAGGCGAGGAGGAACTCGTCCGGGCCGAACCGACCGTACAGCTGCCCCGGCTGCGCCACGGCGGTCAGCACCGCCGCCGTCCGACGCAGCGCCTCGTCGCCAGCCCGATGGCCGTGGCCGGCGTTCAGGAGGCGGAAATTGTCGACGTCGAGGAGCGCGATGGCGCCCACCGGATTGCGGCCGGCCAGGTGGCGGTTCAGCTCTTCCAGCAGGAAGCCATGATTCGCCAGTCCGGTCAGGGGATCACGGACGGCCCGCTCGCGGAGGAGACGGTTCTGGCGGGCGAGGAGTCGCGAGGCGCCGGCGAATGCGAGCCACAGGATGGCGAACAGGATCCCGGCCGCGGCGAGGGCCAGGATGAGCACGTCGCCGCGGGTCTCGCTGACGAGGGCCTCGATGGGGCGCGCGTCCTGATAGACCTCGTAGACGCCGATGATGGGCCCGTCGACGGCCCCGCGGATGGGAACGTACAGCTCGAGGAACGGGACTGGCAGCGCCGCGGCGCCTTCCGTTGCGTGGGCCTCGTCTTCGGCCTGAGCCCCGTATTCGGATACCGATTCGCCGGCAAACGCTTGGGTGAGGTGATCCCCGATCGAGAACCGACGGCCGCGGAGGGCAGGGTCTGATGAGTACACCGCCCGGCCGTCGCTCGACCACACGATGATCCGGCTCATGTCGCCGCCCTGGACCAGGCGGGCGAGCTGCTCGTCCAACTCCGGGTCGTTGGCCACCCCCATGTCGAGGGCGTGGGCGTCGACGACCGGGTCGAGGTTGGCGCGCACGACCGACTCGGCGTGCTCGAGGGCAGCCTGGACGGCCAGCTCACGAAGGCGATCCGCGAAGAGGTTGGCAGTGACCACGGCTGTCGCGACAACGATCGCCACGCCACCGAGCGTGACCCCCACCCGCAGGCTCGGGCGCCACGTCGCTGTGGCGCGACGAAGCCGGTGTGCATACGGGAGGTCCGCCGCCTCCGGCGGCATGCTCTCCCCGCCCGGCTGCACGATGCCGGTCTCCTCTCGGATAGCCATCGGACCGACCCTAACCAGACCTATCCATGACCTCCATAGCCCCTTGGTACCGATGAATGAACGTGAAGGGACGCCAAAGCGCGACAGCGAAGGTGTCACAAGTGGCGTCCAGCCTGGACCCATGACGAAAACCGCCGCCTCCCCACAGTCGATTGAGCCGGTGCTGAGCGTGCTCGGCGACCGGCTCACCCTCCATCGTCTCGAGCTGACCGATGCCACCCTGGCGGCCTTCGTGGCCGGCGTGCCGGAGGCCGAGCGGCCCGCGCTGGGCATCAACGCCCTGCGGATCGGGCTCCAGGCGCTGGCGAATGCCGGAACCAGCGCCAACGTGGACGTCGTGCGGGCCGAATTCGGGCGGATGGTCGAGCACATGACCGCCACCCAGGCTCGTGCTGCCGAGGCACTCGAGGCCTCGCTCCGAGCGAACTTCGCCGATGGTGAGGGGCGGCTGCCCCGCACCCTCGAATCGTTCCTCGGCGACTCAGGCCGCCTGCAGCGACTGACCGCGGCCCTCTTCGACCCGAACCGGCGGGACAGCGCCATCGGGCAGCTGAACGAGGTCCTGGGACGCTACTTCGACGGCGACGGGTCGCGGCTCGCCCAGCTCCTGGACCCCACTCGGGAGGCCAGCCCGCTGTATCAGTTCCGCAACGAGGTCTCCGGCGAGTTCCGCAGCCTGGGGGAGCGGATCGCCTCCCTGGAAGCAGCGAATCGGGCGCGGGCCGATGAGCGGGCCCGAGGCACCGCCAAGGGCATCGACTTCGAGGACGCCGTGGCCGAAAGGCTGGCGGACCTCGCCCGCGGGCCTGGCGACTTCCTCGAGCGCACGGGAACCGACGCCGGCGATGCGCTGCGCTCGAAAAAGGGCGATTTCGTGCTGACCATCGACCCCAGCCGCACCCACGGTCGGGAGCTGCGGGTTGTGATCGAGGCCAAGGACCGTTCGCTGAGCCGTCGGATACTGGCTGAAGAGCTCACCGCGGCCCGCGCCAACCGGGGAGCGGCCGTCGCCCTGGCCGTGTTCACACCGGAGCACGCCCCGGCGGGTGTCGTGCCGTTTGCCCTGGTGGGATCCGACGTGTACGCGGTCTACGACCCGGAAGCGGACGACGGGGTCGGCCTGGAGGCGGCGTTCCGCGTGGCACGGATCATGGCCCTCCTGACCCTCCGCGACACCGCGGGCCAGGTCGACCTGTCAGCAGTCAGCGAGGCGCTCCAAGACGTCCAGTTCGCGGTGGACAACGTTCGGAAGATGAAGAGCCGGCTGACGTCCATTGGCTCCGCCGCCCAGGAAGTGGCCACCCTCTTGGATGACCTGCGCGAGCGCGTGCTGGCTTCGGTGCGAGACATCGACGACCTGTTGCGGGCCGTGGAGCCGTCCCCTGCCGCCGGGGACTTGCCGCTCACCGCCTGAAGCGGAGTCGCGACTAGGCTGGCAACGCAAGAGCCCCGGCCGCTTGGCCGGGGCTCTGTGTCGGACCTTGGAAGGTGGACTAGTAGTCCATGCCGCCGCCGCCCATGCCGGGCATCGGCGCCTTTTCCTTCTCCGGGATATCGGTCACCACGGTCTCGGTCTCGAGCAGGAGAGCCGCCACCGAGGCCGCGTTCTGCAGCGCCGAGCGGGTCACCTTGGCCGGATCGATGATGCCCGCCAGGAACATGTCGGTGTACTCGCCCTTCTCGGCGTCGTAGCCGTGGCCCGGCTTCAGCTTGCGGACCGCCTCCACCACGACCGAGCCTTCCATGCCGGCGTTGATGGCGATCTGGCGGAGGGGCTCCTCCAGCGCGCGCCGGAGGATCGACACCCCAACCGCCTCGTCACCCAGGACCTCGAGCTTGTCGAGCGCCGGGGCGGCGTGGACCAGGACGGACCCGCCGCCGGCCACCATCCCCTCCTCGACCCCGGCGCGGGCCGCCGACAGGGCGTCCTCGATGCGGTGCTTCTTCTCCTTCAGCTCGACCTCGGTGGCCGCGCCGACCTTGAGCACCGCCACCCCGCCAGAGAGCTTGGCCAGGCGCTCCTGGAGCTTCTCCTTGTCGAAGTCGGATGTGGTGTCCTCGATCTGGAGCTTGATCTGGCTCATCCGGGCCTTGATGTCATCCGCCGAGCCCTTGCCGTCGACGATCGTGGTGGTGTCCTTGTTGGCCGTGACGCGGCGCGCCTGGCCCAGGTCCTCGATCGTGACGCTATCCAGCTTCCGCCCGACCTCCTCGGATATGACATGCGCGCCGGTCAGGGTCGCGATGTCCTCGAGCATCGCCTTGCGACGGTCGCCAAAGCCGGGGGCCTTGACGGCCAGGACGTTGATCGTGCCGCGCAGCTTGTTGACGATCAGGGTGGCCAGCGCCTCCCCGTCCACGTCCTCGGCCACGATCAAGAGCGGGCGACCGAGCTGGACCACCTTCTCGAGCACCGGCAGCATGTCGGCCACCGCGCTGATCTTCTTGTCGGTGACCAGGATGTACGGCTGGTCGAGGTTGGCCTCCAGCTTGCCGCCCTCGGTGCTGGTGGCCATGTACAGGCTGATGTACCCGCGGTCGAGCTGCATCCCGTCGACGTACTCGGTTTCGGTCTTCAGGCCCTGCGACTCCTCCACGGTCACCACCCCGTCTTTGCCGACCTTGCCCATCACTTCACTGATGAGCTGGCCGATTTCGACGTCGCGTGCGCTGATGGCGGCGATGTGGGCGGTGTCCTCCGGAGTAGCCACCGGCTTGGACAGGCGCTTGATCTCGTCGACCACGGCAACGACGCCCTTCTCCATGCCGCGCTTGATGCCCATCGGGCTGGCGCCGGCGGTGACGTTCTTCATGCCCTCGGTGATGATGGCCTGGGCGAGAACGATCGAGGTCGTGGTGCCGTCGCCGGCGATGTCGTTCGTCTTGGTCGCGACCTCTTCGAGCAGCTGAGCGCCCATGTTCTCGTATGGGTCCTCGAGCTCGATGTCGCGGGCGATGGTGACGCCGTCGTTGGTGATCGTCGGCGCCCCGAACTTCTTGTCGAGGACGGCGTAGCGGCCCTTCGGGCCGAGCGTGACCTTGACCGCCTCGGACATCTTGTCGATGCCGCGCTTGAGGGACCGCCGAGCCTCTTCGCTGAACTGGAGTTGCTTGGCCATGGTGGTAGGTGATTCCTCCGAAACTGAAAGCGGCTATTCGATGACGGCGAGGATGTCCTTCTGGGACAGGATCAGGAGCTCCTCTTCGTCGAGCTTGAATTCGGTTCCCGCGTACTTCTGGAACAGGATCTTCTGGCCGACCGCGAGCTCCATCGGCTCCCGGGTGCCGTCGTCCAGGGTGCGGCCGGGGCCGACGGCCAGGACGGTCCCCTCCTGGGGACGCTCCTTGGCGGTGTCGGGAATGACGATCCCGCTCTTGGTCATCTCCTCGCGGGCGGTGGGCTTGACGACCAACCGATCTCCGAGGGGCTTGAGCTGGGTCGCGGTGGCGTTGACCGAAGTGGCCATGAGAGCCATGTCCTCCTGTTATGGACCGATGCCGGGCGGCACCGTCAAAGGCGTTTGTCATGCACTCGTGTTGGGAGCGCCGGGTGGACCGATGCGATCCGTACCCGTTTCCGGGTTCTGGCACTCAACCAGTGAGAGTGCTAAAACGGAAGGTATCAGGTGCGGGTCGCGACTGTCAAGACGAGTCTGGCGCCAATCGGTGATATGTCGCGATGACGGCCGCGGCCACGTCCTCCGGGGCCTCGATTCGCAGGCGCGCGATGACGGCCGCGGTCCGCAGGACGGTGGTCGGCTCGTTGCGCCCCTCGCGGGCCACGCCGAGGTACGGCGAGTCCGTCTCAATGAGCAGGCTATTCGCGGCGAGGGTCGCGGCCGCCGCGCGTGGGCCGCGATTGGCGCGGAAGGTGACCGGCAAGGCGAACGAGATGAAGTACCCGACTGCGGCCAGCGCAGTCGCCATTTCCACATCTCCGGAAAATGCATGCAGGATCCCCGGCACGCCCGTGGCGCGTGAGGCGTGGTCCATGAGGGCCGCGGTCACATCGGCGTGGGCTTCGCGGTCGTGCACAATGACCGGCTTGCGGACCCGCGCCGCCAGGTTGAGCTGCCGCGCCAAAGCGTCCCGCTGCACCGCTGGCGGAGAGAAGTTGCGGTAGAAATCCAGGCCAATCTCCCCCACTGCCCGCGCGGCCGGGTCGGCGACCATTAACTCGATCGCTTCCCAGTCGGCGGAGGTAGCCGCGGCCACGTAGTGCGGGTGAATGCCGACCGCCGCGTCGAGCAGGTCCGAGTGGCGGGAGGCCAGCTCCAGCGCTGCCTCGGACGAGGCGCGGTCCCAGCCGGGGACCAGGATTCGGCTGATTCCCGCCGCGCGGGCACGATCTAGGACGGCCTCCAGGTCGTGGGCGAAGACCTCATGTTGGAGGTGGGCGTGGGCATCGACGATGCCCGGCAGGCGGTCCGGGACAGCGAGTCGAGTCAGGGCCCCGCAGCTCCCTCGCTCCCCACCGCCTCCTCGTCCTCGACGCGGGGGAAGAGCGGGGCCGGCGGCCCGGTCCGGCGGGGACCGGGTTCGGCGCCCCACCCCAGCAGCGCGTCGAGCCCCGGGCCACCGGCCCCGCGCTCGTCGTAGGCGGGCGGCGTCCCAACC
>JBOGTA010000082.1:0-4251 GCA_050695855.1 Candidatus Limnocylindria bacterium | reverse complement strand
GGACGACCCGGACCTCCACCCGGAGGGCTATCCATGAGCGCCCAGGCGCCAGCCCGCCGCCAGGGCGGCTTCCCCATCCCGCTGGTCGGGATGCTGCTGTTCCTCTCGTCGGAGGTCATGTTCTTCGGCGGCCTGTTCGCCACCTACTTCTCGGCGCGCGCCTCGTTCGACGGCGCGTGGGGCCCGCCGCCAGGTGCCCCCGAGCTCGAGATCCTGCCCGTCCCACTGCCCATCACTCTCATCCTGCTGACGTCCAGCCTGACCATGCACTGGGCGGTACGGGCCATCGCCCGCGGAAACCCGCGCCGGTTTCGGACGTGGCTGCTGGTGACTCTGGGCCTGGGCATCCTGTTCCTGGCCGGCCAGGTGTACGACTACACGACCCTGGGGTTCGGGATCTCGGATGGGGTGTACGGCACCGTCTTCTACACCCTGACCGGGTTCCACGGGGCCCATGTCTTCGGCGGCGTGGTGGGGCTCAGCATCCTGACCGCCCGCACCGGCCAGGGGCAGTTCTCGGCCCGCAACCACGTGGCGGTTGAAGCGGTCAGCTACTACTGGCACTTTGTCGACGTCGTGTGGGTGGCCCTCTTCACCACCCTGTATCTCCTGGGCTGAGCCGGTCGTCCGATGCCCGACCAGATTCTGGGTTACCTCCTTCTCGGGGTGGCGGTGCTCGCAGTTGCCGCCATCGTCGCCAGCGCGGCGCGGGTCCGCGAGCAGCCGCCTCTCCGTCCGCCACCCGGGGTCCACGTCCCCCCGGGGAGCTGGCTGCCGGTGATCTGGGCCGTGGGCGGGGCCCTGCTCGGCGCGGGTCTGGCCTTCAAGCCGGACGACCAGCCGGCCGCCTGGTGGTTCCTGATTCCGGGGCTGGGCGTCTTCGTCGTGGGGGCAATCATCTCCGTGCGCACCGCCGCCCGGGAGTGGGAAGACACGGAGAAGGGTTCGCATGATGAGGGCTCCGGCCACCACTGAGGCCCGACCCATCCGCCACCTCGAGTCCTCCCGCCTGCCCAAATGGTGGCTCGTGGTGGCCGCGACCGTGCCGCTGCTGGTGGCTGTCCCGCTGGTTGGGGTCTGGGCCGGCGCGGCCGGGCTGCTGACACCCGCACTGCGGGTGGGGGATCGAGCCCCCGACTTTTCGCTGGCCGACCTCAACGGTGAGCCGGTCCACCTGTCCGACTATGCCGGACGGCCGGTGATCGTGAACTTCTGGGCGTCGTGGTGCCTCCCGGCCTGCGCGGAGGAGTTTCCCGTTCTGGCTGAGGCGCTGGAGGCGCACGCCGACGTGGGGTTGGCCGTCATCGGAATCGTGTACCGTGACCGCTCCGAGGCGGCCCGCGCCTTCGCCGACGAGTTCCATGCCACGTGGCCGCTGGCCATGGATCCAGGCGAGCGGGTGGCCCGGGACTACGAGGTGTTTGGACCGCCGGAGAGCTGGCTCATCGGTCCGGATGGGATCCTGGTCAGCCGCCACATTGGGCCATTCACCGCCGAAGAGCTGGCGGCGGAGCTGGCCAACCTGACCCTCCAGCACTGAGCGGAGGCAGCTCGCAGGACATGGCATCGAACCTCCCGGTCACCACCCAGGAGCCGGCGCTTCCCGCCGACACCGACGAGAGCGCCTCGCACGCGCCGCCGGCCACGCCCCGACGTGGACAGAACGTGGTCACCGGCCTCTTCCCCCTCACCCTGGGCCTGCTGGTGCTGATCTTCCTGGGACTCGCCTTCTGGACCTTGATGGCCGCCACTGGGAGTGGGCCCTAGACTCTCGCCACGGGCGACAGGAGTGGGTACGATGCGCGGCAGCGGTCGTAGATCGCGCTGCTCTAGCAGGGAGGACCATCCCATGCGCCCACGAGTCGCCGCGCGCGTCTCGTATCGATGGATCAGACCCCTGGCGGTTTCCGCGGCCCTGGTGCTGCTGGCGACCTCATGCGGAGGCGGGGGTGGTGGTGGCGGCGGCGGCGGTGACACCGAGTACGTCCTGCGGGTCCTGCTCGTGAACCGCGACCCGGCCGCCGAACACGTCCTCAGCTACTCGGGTGGGCCGCCGCTGGCCAACAGCCCCGACGAAGAGACCGTCGAATCGTGCGCCGCGATCATCGTCCACTACCCCATGACGGATCCCTTTGAGCTGCTGATCGATGGGGTGCCGGTGATCATCTCGGACGAGCTGCCATTTGGCGTGCCGGTCGAGACCGACGCGGTCGCCACCATGGATGTCCTCGAGGACGGAACCGCGATCCCGTTTATCGGGGACTCATCGCGCGGCTCGCCGGTGGTCGGCGGTCGCGGCCTGAGCAAGCCCGCGGCGGTGGCGATCTGCCTCTAGGCGCGGCCTCCAGTCCGCGGCCCTAGCCGGGGTAGCGGGCCGCCACGTACTCGTCGAGGATGCCCAGGAAGCGCGGCACGATGTCGTCGCCGCGGAGGGTGGTGCGCAGCGCACCGTCAACGTAGACCGGGGCCACCGGCTCCTCGAAGGTGCCCGGCAGGCTGATCCCGATGTCCGCGTGCCGGCTTTCGCCGGGCCCGTTGACGACGCAGCCCATGACCGCCACCCGGAGCTCCTCGACGCCTGGATGCCGCTCCTTCCACACCGGCATTTGATCCCGGAGGTGGGCCTGGATGTCGCGAGCCATCTCCTGGAAGAAGGTGGAGGTCGTGCGTCCGCATCCCGGACACGCCGAGACCTGGGGAACGAACGAGCGCAGCCCGAGCGACTGCAGCACCTGCTGGGCTATCTGGACCTCCTCGGTCCGGTCGCCGCCCGGTGATGGCGTGAGGCTGACCCGGATGGTGTCGCCGATGCCCTCTTCCAGGAGGATGGCCAGGCCCGCCGTCGAGCCGATGATCCCGCGGCTGCCCATCCCGGCCTCAGTCAGACCGAGGTGCAACGGGTAGTCGCAGGCGACCGCCAGCCGCCGATAGATCTCGACCAGGTCCGGCACGCCACTGACCTTGGCGCTGATGATGATCCGGTCATGGCCCAGGCCGGTCTCCTCGGCCAGGGTCGCCGAGCGGAGGGCAGACTCGAGCATGGCATCGATCATCACCGCCCGGCTGTCGCGCGGCTCGGGGCCGGCCGCGTTGGCATCCATCAGCTCGGTGAGCAGCTGCTGATCGAGCGAGCCCCAGTTCACCCCGATCCGGACCGGCTTGGCGTTGGCCAGAGCCACCTCGATGATCTGGCGGAACTGCTCGTCTCGCCGCTTGGTGCCCACGTTGCCCGGATTGATCCGGTATTTGGCCAGGGCCGCCGCACAGGCCGGGTACTTGGTCAGCAGCAGGTGGCCGTTGTAGTGGAAGTCGCCGATGATCGGGACCCCCACCCCCAGCTTGTCCAGCTTGTCGCGGATGACGGGCACCGCTTCGGCGGCGGCATCGGTATTGACCGTCACTCGGACCAGCTCGGAGCCGGCGTGGGCCAGCTGGGCGACCTGGATGGCGGTGGCATCGGCATCGGCGGTGTCGGTGTTGGTCATCGACTGGACGACCACCGGATGATTGGAACCCACCAGCACGCCACCGACGTCGACGGTGGTCGTCGTCCGGCGGGGTGCCGCGGTCTGCGCTTCGCTCATGGCCGCCATGAGTGTACCGATGAAAGTTCTACTTGCGTACTTGCGCAACTACTGATAGGCTGACGGAGGTTCCGCGCTCCCCGCGCGGACTAGACTGCAGTTCGAGGACATGACGACTACCGCCCAGCCCACCACACCAGCGACCGATCCAGTCGACCTCTCACACCGCAAGCTCGCCATCATCGGTTCGGGTCCGGCCGGTCTGACCGCTGCCCTGTATGCGGCCCGCGCCAACCTGGAGCCGATCGTCTTCGCCGGGAATGCGCCGCTCGGCCAGCTGATGATCACCTCCGATGTCGAGAACTACCCCGGATTCCCGGACGGCATTCTCGGCCCCGAGCTCATGGACCTGTTCCAGCGCCAGGCGGAGCGTTTCGGCGCCCATCTGGTGGAGGAGGACGTCACCAAGGTCGACTTCAGCCAGCGGCCGTTCAAGATGTGGGTTCGCGACGAGCTGTACCTGGCCGATGCGGTCATCGTGGCTACCGGGGCCAGCGCCCTGTGGTTGGGCCTGCCCAGCGAAGAGGCGTTCCGCGGGCGCGGGGTCAGCGCCTGCGCGACCTGTGACGGATTCTTCTTCCGCGACCGCGAAGTGGCGGTCGTGGGCGGCGGGGACACGGCGTTGGAGGAGGCCCTGTTCCTCACCAAGTTCGCGTCCAAGGTGACC
>JBOGTA010000081.1:0-8647 GCA_050695855.1 Candidatus Limnocylindria bacterium | reverse complement strand
GTGGCCGCGGACCTGGATGGTCGCTGGGGGCGACTGGACGGGTTGCTGCACGCGATCGGGTTCGCGCCGCAGGACGCGATGGGGGGCGGCTTCCTGGACACGCCGTGGGAAAGCGCGGCGCTGACGTTCCGGACCAGCGCGTTCTCGTTGAAGGCCCTGACCGCCGGCATGCTGCCTCTGCTCAAGGTCTCCGGGGCGTCGGGCGGCGCGTCGGTCGTGAGCCTCGATTTCGACGCCCGATTTGCGTGGCCGATCTACGACTGGATGGGTGTCGCCAAGGCCAGCCTGGAATCGATCACGCGTTATCTGGCCCGCGACCTTGGCCGGCACCGCATCCGCGTCAACACGGTGTCGGCGGGCCCCATCCGCTCATTGGCGGGCAAGAACATCCCCGGCTTCGACCTCATCGCCGGGCGATGGGGCGACCGCGCTCCGCTCGGCTGGGACGTCAACGACTCTACGGCGATAGGGCAGATGGTCTGCTTCCTGCTCAGCGATTGGGCGCCGCTCACCACCGGAGAGCTGATTCACGTGGACGGTGGGTTCCATGCCCTGGGCATCGGCGTGACAGAGAGCGCCGCCGACGGAGCAGCCGACGACCCTCAGGGGTAGGCGCGCAGGATGACCGTCGCGTTGTGGCCGCCGAAACCGAACGAGTTCGACATCGCGGTCCGGACCGCGACCGTGCGCGGCTGGTTGGGGACATAGTCGAGGTCGCAGTCGGGATCCAGGTTCTCGTAGTTGATGGTCGGGGGGATGATCCCTTCCCGGATGGCCTGCACGCAGACGACGGCCTCGACCACGCCGGCCGCCCCCAGCATGTGGCCGGTCATGGACTTGGTGGAGCTGATCGGGACCCGATAGGCGTCTTCCCCCATGGCCAGCTTGATGGCCATCGTCTCGCTCCGGTCGTTGAGCGGCGTGCTGGTGCCGTGGGCGTTGATGTAGTCGATGTCCTTGGGTATGAGGCCGGCCTTGGCCATGGCGCGCGACATCGAGCGGGCCGCTCCCCGGCCCTCCGGCTCCGGGGCGCTGACGTGGAACGCATCGGCCGTGTTGCCGTAGCCAACCACCTCGGCCAGGGGGGTGGCGCCTCGTTCCAGCGCGAAATCGAGACGCTCCAGGACGAGGCCGCCGGCTCCCTCGCCGACCACGAACCCGTCGCGATCCCGGTCGAAGGGCCGCGACGCATGAGCCGGGTCATCGTTGCGGGTGGACAGCGACCCGGTACGGTGGAACGCGGCAAGGGCAAGCGGGGTGACGGGCGCCTCGGTGCCGCCAACCACCATGGCCACCGCGTCACCGCGTTTGATGATCTCGGCCGCCTCGCCCACCGCGTTGGTGCCGGTGGCGCAGGCCGAAACGACGCAGAAGTTCACCCCGCGCAGCCCGAACTGGATGGCCACCTGCCCGGACGCCATGTCGGGCAGCATGTTCACCGCGGTCAGCGGCGTCACCCGATCCGGACCGTCGGCGCGCATGACCCGGGCCGCCTCGTCCAGGCTGCTCAGGCCGCCGATGCCGGTCCCGATCAGGACGCCCACCTCGTCGGCCATGTCGCCCTCCGGGCGCAGCCCGGACTGGTCCAGGGCCTGAGTCGAGGTCGCCATCGCGAACTGGATGACTCGATCCGCGCGCCTGGCGTCCTTGGGATCCATCCAGGCGGTGGGGTCGAAGTCGACGACCTCGGCCGCGAACCGGGTTCGGAAGCCGGACGTGTCGAACCGATCTGCAATGGAGCGGGCAACCGACGTTCCGGCCACCAGGTTGCGCCACAGGGTGCCCACGTCGTTGCCGAGTGGGGTGATGGCACCCATCCCAGTGATGACGATCCGCGGTGCGATCGGCGGCTCGGCTGGCATACTCGGGCCCGATTATGAGGCGAGACCACTGAAAGCCGTCATCTTCCGCCGGCGCGGCGGGCCGGAGGTCCTTTCGTACGAGGACGTGCCCGATCCGGTCCCGGGGCCGGACGAGGTCCTGGTGCGGGTCGGCGCCTGCGGGCTCAACCATCTCGATCTTCACGTTCGCGAGGGGAGTCACGGCATGCGCGCCCCGCTGCCGCACACCGGCGGGCTCGAGCCGGCGGGCGAGATCGTCTCGCTCGGTTCGGCGGTCAGCGGCTGGTCGGTCGGGGAGCGGGTCATCGTGCTGGCGTTCACCGCCGACGGGACGTGCTCGTACTGCCGCGAGGGCCGGGAGAACCTGTGCGAGAACCGCGAGATCATCGGGCTCAGTCGTGACGGCGGCTTCGCGGAGCTCCTGACCGCGCCGGCCAGCTGCCTGGTCCGGACCCCGGATCGGATCACCGACCCCCAGGCCGCGGCCCTGCCGGCCGCGTTCGGCACGGCCTGGCACATGCTCGTCACCCGCGCCGCAGTGCAACCTGGCGAATGGGTGTTGGTCCTGGCCGCCGGGTCGGGGATCGGGAGCGCGGCGATCCAGATTGCCCGGGAGCTGGGCTGCACGGTGATCGCCACCGCGGGATCGGCAGACAAGCTGGCCAAGGCCCGCGAGCTGGGCGCCGCCCACGTCATCAATCATGCGGAAACGCCGCGCTTTGAGCTTGAGGTGATGCGGATCACCGAGGGCCGTGGCGTGGACGTCGTGTTCGAGCACATCGGTCCGGCCACGTGGCGGCACAGCCTGGCCAGCCTTCGCACCGGGGGGCGGGTGGTGACCTGCGGCGGACTGACGGGGCGCATGGCCGAGACGGACCTGTGGAACCTGTTCTGGCGTCAGTTCACGATCCTGGGCTCGATGGGCGCGACAAGGTCCGACATGGCCGGCGTGCTGGACCTTGTCCAATCCGGCCGCGCGGAGGCGGTCATCGACCGCACGTTCCCGCTGGCCGAAACCCGGGCCGCCCAGGAGCACCTCGAGGCGCGCCGCGCCTTCGGCAAAGTGGTGGTCATCGCGGGCTAGGCGCGACGGAGCGGAGGACTGACCGCAGTCAGCGGGCCGTGTAGGCCTCCGCGCCGAGGAAGTGGAGCGAGACGTACGGCTCTCCTCCCAAGCACCCAGCTGTCATGCCCGGGGCCGATCTCGAAGATGTCACCCGGCCGCAGATCGGTGAAGGTGCCGTCCGCCATCTCGACTCGGTTCCGGCCGGATAGCACCATTCCCAGGTGCGGGGTGGGGCACAACGTCTGCCCGATCGCCTTTCCAACGTGCTCAGACCATCGCCACCCAGGCTCGTATTCGGCGCGGCCGATGGTCATCCCGGCCGCGTGGATCAACTCGAATTTGCCGAGGTCGAAGACACGCATCTCGTCCGGGTCCTCGAAACGGAAGATCCTGATGCCGTCCATGGTCCTCCACCTATTCCGCGTAGAGATCCGGGTCCAGCAGCCAGGCCAGCTCTCCGGCACCCGGCTCAGGGATGCCCGGAAACTCGACGCAGGCCACGCCACCGCTCCGTAGCCGGACGGCGCGAGCTTCGGTCAGCAACTGGACCGCTGTCGACAGGTCTGGCTCGTGGCCCACGAACAAGACCCGTCGCGCGTCCCGGTCGATGGTCATGGCGCGCGCCATGTCCGGCCATTCCGCCCCGGGCCGCAGCCGGTCATCGGCGACTGGCTCGCGGGCCAGGCCAACGCCCTCCACGAACAGGTCGGCGGTTTGGCGGGCGCGCGGGAGCGGGGAGCTCAAGACCAGATCGGGACGCAGGTTCAGCCGGCGCCAGAGCGGAGCGGCGGCGCGCAGCTCGGCCGCGCCGGCATCGGTCAGGGATCGATCGTCATCGTGCGGATCGTCGGCTCGGTACTGGCCCGCCTTGCCATGGCGGAGGAAGTACAGGATCACGCTCGGAACTCTCGAGGGCCGCCCGCTCAGTCCGGGAAGGCCTCGGGACCGCGGTCGGCCAGCTCCTTGGCTTCGGCGTCGGCGTCCTTGGCCGGCAGCCAGCTGAACGGGTAGGCGGGGTCCTCCAGATCGGCGGCCTGGCGGGTGAGGTGCAGCGGGTGAAAGGTGTCGATCATGACCGCCAGCTCTTCGGTCGCCTCCTTGCCGATGGACGCTTCCACGGTTCCCGGGTGGGGCCCGTGCGGAATGCCCGCCGGATGGACGGTGAACGAGCTGATGTCCACCCCGCGACGGCTCATGAAGTTCCCGGCCACGTAGTAGATGACCTCGTCGGAGTTGATGTTCGAGTGGTTGTAGGGCGCCGGGATGGCGAGCGGGTGGTAGTCGAACTTGCGCGGTACGAAGCTGCAGATCACGTAGTTGCGGGGCTGGAAGGTGAGGTGCACCGGCGGTGGCTGGTGGACGCGTCCGGTGATCGGCTCGAAGTCCCCGATGTTGAACGCGAACGGCCACAGATGTCCGTCCCAGCCGACGAGGTCGAACGGATGATGAGTGTAGTGGTAGGCGGTGACCCGTCCGCGCGTCTTGACCTCGATGACGAAGTCGCCCTCTTCGAGGACGGGCGCCATCTCGTCCGGTGGGCGGAGGTCGCGCTCGCAGTATGGCGAGTGTTCGAGAAGCTGCCCGAATTCGTTCCGATACCGCTTGGGCGGCACGATCGCCGATGGCGATTCGACCCACAGCATCCGTTGGGCTTCGCCCGACGCGGGCATCACCCGATACGTGGTCCCAATCGGGATGACGAGGTAGTCGCCGGGCCCGTAGTTGATCGGTCCGAAGATCGACTCCAGCGTACCGTGCCCCTCGTGGACGAAGAGCATCTCGTCCGCCTCGCCGTTGCGGTAGTAGCGAGACATCGGGTCGGCCGGGCGGACCACCCCGAAGGTGACGTCCGAGTTGAAGAAGAGCGGGATCCGGCCAGAAACGGCGTCTCCGCCGGGCTCAACGCCCTTGGTGTTGACCAGGTAATGCCGATGCGGGGCGTCGGACCACGCCTCGAGGGAGGCGTCGCGGACCTTCTCGATCCGGTTGGTTCGGGTTGGCGGCGTATGGTGGTAGAGCAGCGACGCCCGCCCGGTAAAGCCCTCGACCCCGAAGAGCTCCTCCGCGTAGAGGGTGCCGTCCGGCTTGCGGAACTGGGTATGACGCTTGGGCGGCACCTGGCCGCGCTTGACGTAGAACACAATGGCACCCCGGGGCGTCGCGGAGGACCCCATTCTAGGCGGCGCCTAGGGCGGGGGCGGCGCTCCTCGGCGGGCGCGACGCGGCGCAGGACGTGGGTTATCGGCCACCGCCGCCAGGATGGCCTTCAGCTCAAACGGGGTCAGCCCCGGATGCTTGGACACGATGAGGGCAGCCATCGCCGCGACATGGGGCGCGGCGAAGGAATTGCCAGTGGCGGCCGTCTCGGTCCCGTCCTTCCACGCGATCGGGACGTCCACGCCCCACGCGCCGAACTCGACCGGCGGGTTCGGGTTGTAGTAGAGGCGCCATGGGTCGGGCTCGGCGTGGGCGGCCACCGAAACGACGCTGCTGAACAGCGAGGGATAGGACGCCACGTTCACGTTGTTCGCAGCGCTGACCAGGATGACGTTGCGGAAGTAGGCCTCATCGGCGAGCTCGTGGAAGACCGGGTACAGGGATTCACTCTTCGAGGAGAGGCTCAGGTTGGCCACCTGGACTCCCTGGTCGATGGCCCACGACAGGCCTTCGACGAAGGCGGCCCCTTTGCCCTTCAACTCCTCGTTCAGGACCCGTACCGATACGATCTCGACCTCGGGCGCGAGACCGATGATGATCCCGGCGCACGCCGTCCCATGGCCGTACAGGTCGGTTGGCTCATCCGGGACGATCTCGGCATCCCCGTTCTTGTCGAGACGAACCGCCACGCTCTCGACCAGCCGGCCCTCGACCCAGGGATGGTCGCCTTCGACCCCGCTGTCGATGATGGCGACCCGGACCCCCTTGCCGCGAGCGCCGCCCCAGGCCCATGGCCGGTCGATCCGACGCAGGCCCGCCCGTCGGGCCAGCCGCTCGGCGGCCGCGAACGGCTCGGCCCAGGCCGGCAGATCCTCGAGGTCGACCGACATCGCCCCGCTACCGCCGGCGGGGGCGTGCGCGGCTGGCGGCGTGGGTGGCGACCGCGGCCAGGATGTCGCTGATGAGGGCCACCTCCGACTCCCCGAGCTGGCGGAGCCCGGCCACCTGGTCGGCCAGCTTCCAATACGGCGATTCGTCTTCCAGGTCCAGGTCGGCGGCTGCGGCGCTCACCAGGGCGTCGAGCTGCTCGTCGGTCAGCCGACCGCTGCCGGCGCGATCGAGGGCGGCGCGCAGGAGATGCGGCAGTTCGCGTTGGGCGCGGGTGACGGCAATGGCCGTCGCGGCCTGCGCGGCGAAGACCCCCATCAGCTCCATGTCCCGCAAGTCGAAGGTCGCCGAGCCCTTCTTGTCGAGAACCTGCAGGACGCCGTGCGTGCCCTGCTCGTCGCTGAGCGGTACGGCAGCGATGGACCGCGGTACGTAGCCTGTCTTCTCCGCCGCCTGGCGGTCGAAGCGTGGGTCGGAGGCCACGTCCGAGAGAGCCAGCGCCTGCCCGGTCGAGAACACGAAGCCGGCGATCCCCTGGCTGGGCTTGACGCTCTTGCCGATGGCGCCGGCGCCCTGCGGTCCGGCGGCCACCCGGAACTCCAGCCGGTCCGGGTCGCGCTCGAATAAGGCGATGGATGCCGCCTCGGCATCGAAGAGGCGGACCGTGGCATCCACGATTGACTGGAGCAGCCGCTGCTCGCCGTCGGGGTGCAGCCGCCCCGCCACCGCAGCGCGTTCGGCCCCGGCGCGAACGATGGCCAGGGCCTGGGCGAGCGACTCCGTAGCGGCCTTCCTGGTCATCGGCGGATAGCGTAAGGCGGCGGGGAGAGCCCCGCCGCCTTACCTGCTCGGGAAGCTTGCGTTATCGCTTCTTGGCGCGCGTGTTGGCTCGCTTGACGGCCTTCGCGTTGGCCCGCTTGATGGCGTGGCCCTCGGTGTCGTCATCGGTCTCGCGCTTGCGCGCCTTGACATTGACCCGCTTGACGGCCTTCACGTTGGCTCGCTTGTGGGCGTGGCCCTCGGTGTCGTCATCGGTCTCGCGCTTCTTGGCCCTCGTGTTGGCCCGCTTGACGGCCTTCACGTTGGCCCGCTTGTGGGCGTGGCCTGCGACGTCGTCATCGGTCTCGCGCTTCTTGGCCCTCGTGTTGGCGCGCTTGACGGCCTTCACGTTGGCCCGCGTATGGGCGTGGCCTTCGACGTCGTCGTCCCCGGAGACCTTGCCCCGGACTCTGATGTTCTTGTCCATTTGTTGACTTGTGCCTCCCGATTCTCCTTCCGGACCGAATGGCCCGGAATCTCGGGCCTGACGGTAGGTTAGCGCCCCCGACCTCACGATCACCCTTGTGACAGTCCGGCTGTCAACTGGGCGACACTCGCGGCCGGGTCAGCGGGCGGCCAGCCGCTCCAGCCGTTCGAGGTCGGTGATGACCAGCGTATCGCGGTCGATGCGAATCAGCCCGCGCTCGACAAGATCGCTCAGGAGCCGGTTCACGCTCTGCCGCGTTGCACCAATCATGGCAGCCAAATCGGACTGTGTGAAGGGCCAGTCGAGGGTTGCCTCCAGCGCTCCGTTCGGCGTTCGCTGGGGCACGGGATCCGCCTCGCGGGCCAGGCGCACCAAGCGGCTGGCCAGGCGTCCGGCGAGGTCGAGGAAATGGAGCTCCTCCACATGGCCGGTCAAGCGTCGCAGCTCGCCGGCGATCGATCGGAGCAGGACATCACGCAGGCTGGCGCTGCGCCCGATTTCCTCGAGGAACGTGTCGCGCGGCAGGCTCAAGGTGTCGGTGACCTCGACCGCAGCAGCGGTGGCCGACCGCGGCGCCCCGTCGAGGAGGGCAAGCTCGCCGAAGAAGTCGCCCGCGTGAACCGTGGCGATGATCGCCTCATCGCCCTCAGGCGAGGGCAGCACGATCTTCACCGACCCCGATGCCACGATATGCAGCGCGTCGCCCGGATCGCCCTGGTGGAAGATCACCTCGCCTCGCCGGAAGCGGCGCAGTCGCAGGTGCCGCGCCACGTCGCGGAGGTCATCGGGCAGGACGCCGGCAAACAGCGGGCAGCGCGCCAGCAGGGTCAGGTTCGGATCATCAGCCATCGGTTCCAGACCCACCCGTTCGGGAGCCCTCCAGCCGCGCCGAGGTCCCGCGATGCGCGTCCAGCAATCGTGAGGTCAGGCCGGGTCCCGCCCCGACCAGCTCCAGGAAACGCCCGCCTTCCAGAGCGAGCAGGGTCCCGTCCGCCGCCGCGGTGACGGTGGCCGTTCGGGGAATGCCCCGCAGCAGCCCGATCTCCCCGAACACGTCGTCAGGCCCGAGGTTCCGCAGGAACCGCGGCGCACCACCTGGATCCTTGGTCTGGGCGACTTCGAACGTGCCGTCCAGGATATGGAAGAACCGGTCGGCCGGGTCGCCCTGGCGCACCACGGCCTGGCCTGGCGTGACCCGGATGCGCTCGAGGTGCCGAGCAGCCTGCTCCAGCGCGGCGGGGGCCAATCCGTCGAACAGTGGGAGGTGGACGAATCGCTCTGCGCCGGGGTCCATTCCGCTGGCGGCGGATCGTCCCACCAGCGCCGTCCCGATCAGGGTGGCGACCACCATCGCGAACCCGAACCCCAACAGCACGACCACCGGACCGACGGCGGCCGCCAGGATGGGCGCCAGGAACGCCCCGAGCGCGTAGGCCGATACGGTCAGGG
>JBOGTA010000080.1:0-14066 GCA_050695855.1 Candidatus Limnocylindria bacterium | reverse complement strand
CCCCCGACCCAGACGCAACAGGGGATTCGCGTGGGATTTCTGCGCCGCCGCAAGTCGGAGCCCCAACCGGACATCAAGGCGCCCACGGCCGCTTTCGCAGCGGTCGGCGGCCGCCAGTACTCGGTGGCGCTGGCCTACCTGGCGCGGAGCGGCGACGTCATTCGGCTCACCCCCGGACCCGAGGTCCTGCGATCGCTGCCGCGGATCGTCGAACCGCTGACCCTGGATGGCATCGAGGTGGTGTCTCCATTGCCGCTCGAGCTCGCCTCTGCCGCACCTCTGATCGAGCGCCTCTCGGAACTCGAGCAGTGGATCGTGGCCCGGCGCCAGGCCAGTCCCGTCACCCGCCACGCCCTGTTCGTGCTCGAGCAGACCGAGGCGGTGGACATGACCATCGACACCCTCGTCTGCGGCCTGCTGTTGGGAGAGACCGATACCTCCGGGTACCCCACCTTTGACGCCATCACGGGCGGCCTGGCCAGCCACTTCGACGACCTGACCGGCGAGCTCGTGGTGCGGGCCGTCCTCGGATGGGGCGGCAAGGGCCAGCGGGGAGACACCGAGCGAAACGCACAGCGCCTGCTGAGCAACCTGCAGCAACAGATCCTGGCCTCGGGCCTGGCGGCGGGCACCGCCGACGCTCCGATCAGCCGGGATGCCGGCGAGGGCAAGATCTGCGGCCACTGTGGCTTCGACGCCCGCGGCACGGGCGCCTTCTACTGCCCCAAGTGCGGGATGCGCCTCGGCGGGAACCCGTAGGCATCGGTACATTCGTCCCATTGCCCGCACCTGACCCGGGCGTGGACACTGGTGCCCCGAGTCACCGCACCAAAGGGCACCGATGGAACGACCCCGAGTCCTGGTCGCCGCGCACGACGATGCCGCCACCATCGCCGGCGCACTCGCACGCGCCGGATTCGACGTCATCGGCAGCGAGGAAGACTTCGAGGCGGCCCTGGCCGAAGGACGCACGCCAGAGATGGCGGTCATCGACGCCGACCTGTCGTCCAGCACGGTACGGCGCATCCATCGGCGCCTGAATGAGGCCAATCCGGTCCCGAGCTTGATCCTGCTGGGGGACGAAGCGGGCGAGCTGGACGACCTGTGGCAGGTCAGCGACGAGTTCGTCGTCAAGCCAATCCTGCCCGATGCCCTGGTATACCGACTCCAGGCCGTGATGATCCGCTCCGGCTCCGCTTCGGCCCCCAGTGTCGATCGCGAAACCCCTGAAATCGGAGGGCACGACCCGGCCAACGCTCGGGTGATCGCCGTCTTCGCGCCCAAGGGCGGGGTGGGCAAGACCACGGTGGCGGTGAACCTGGCTGTCGCACTGCGGATCCAGACTCGGCAGCGCGTCCTGCTCTTCGACGCGGATGCCGGCGTGGGGAACGTGATCGCGGTCATCGATGTGCCCGCACGTCGCGGCCTGGCGGACCTGGCCGAGAGTCCCCCCGAGCACTGGAATGACGACGCCTTCCAGTCCCTGGTCGTAAGCCACGAGCCGAGCGGGCTCGACGTCCTGACCTGGGGCTTCGAGCCGGCCGACGCTGAGCGGATCGGCCCTGATCTCCTCATCGCGGCCATGCGCTGGGCGCGGCAGCACTACGACCTGATCATCGTGGACACGCATCCCGGTTACGACGACCGGACGGTGGCCATGCTGTCGGTCGCCAACGAGATCCTCCTCACCGTCACCCCCGAGGTCGGCCCGCTCCGCAACAGCGCCCAGTTCATCCAGCTCGCCTACGAGCTGGGGATCGACGACGCGATCAAGGTTGTCGCCAACCGCGCCAACCACGGGGTCAAGATTCGTGACATGGAAAGCGCCCTCGGCCGCCCAGTCATGTCGACCATCGTGTCGGCTGGTGCGACCGCGGTGATGGCGGCCAACGAGGGCCAGCCTTTGGTCCTTCGCTTCCCGCGCGAGAAGATCACGGCCGACATCCATCGCCTGGCGCGCATCGTGGCCGGGACCGAAGCGGCCGGTCCCGCCGTTCAGCCAGAACGGCGTCGATGGTCGGTCGCCTCCCTGCTCCGGGCCGGAACCTGACCCTCGGCTGATCCGCGCCGCTGTGCGGCGTTGCTCCCTCCGCGCGCCCCTGCGATCATCGTGCTCGGTGCCGACCTACGACTATCGCTGCCGCGACTGCGGCCACACGATCGAGATCATCCATTCCATCCTGGAAGACGGGCCGGAGGTCTGCGAGCGCTGCCGAGGGCCGATGCAGCGGGTCCTGCACCCGACCGGGGTCATCTTCCGGGGCAGCGGTTTCTATGCCACCGATTCGCGCAAGCCGGCAGGGACTGCCAGCGGCGAGTCCGCGGCTGGTTCGGCCGAGGGGGGAAGCTCATCCGAGGGGGGAGGCTCGAGCACCGCTGGAGACTCGAGCAAGAGCGGAGGCTCGGCGGCCTCCGGTTCAACCGGAAGCGCTCCGAAGGACTGATCAGGCGCTGAGCGTCTGCGGGGTGCCGCAGCGGCGGCAGAATCGGGCGGTCGAGGAGACGGTCAGGCCGCACGATCCGCATGGCATCAGCGCCGCTCGCTTGTTGCCATCCATGAGAGCCCGCGTAGAGGCATCCCAGACTGCGGCCAGGGCTGCGCTGCCGCCGGCCGATGATCCGGCACCGCTCGACCGGTATGGGAGCTCGGTCCGCTGCCCGACTGAGACCGCTCCTTCGCCCGGGTCGTCGATCCCCAGGCTGTCCAGCTGGCTGCGGCGCGCGGCGAGGCTCTCGGGCGCGTCTGCCTTTGATGCCGCCACCGGAGTCTGGATTGGCCCGCGCAGGAACGTGTCGCGCAGGTGACGCCGCGGGGTGGTGACCACTGGCGGGGGCGCGACCGGGACCTCGGGCTCGGGCCCTTCGGCGGCCACCGGCTCGGGCTCCTCGACTACTGGCTCGGGGATCGCCGCTTCCGCGGCCTCGGTAGCGGCTGGCTCGACCTCGACCAATTCATCGTCAGTTGCCGTGGCCGCTGGGGCGATGCTGTCGGCTTCCGGCCAGATGAGCGTATCTGCGCTCGTCAGCAAGGCCGCGCGTTCCACCGGCGCGGCAGTGACCGGCGGGGCCGTCACCCGCTGGTCGAATCCCGCGATGTCATCGACGCCGACCAGTGGCATGCAGGAGCGGCAGCGCCCCGCGTCATCGTTCCAGCAGTTGACGCACGTGTAGCGGCGGCAGTCGAGGCAGAAGTTGAAGGCCTGCTGGAACGCTTCGATCTGGACCGCCGCGAGCGCTTCCTCCTCGGCCCGCATGGCGTCGTTGATCGAGTCCGACAAGCTGTCGGTGCTCATGATGAAGTCCCGAAGACCGGTCACCAGGCCGCGCGTCTTCTGCCCGGTCGTCAGCGGCTCGGGCGTGCCGAATTCATAGCGCGTGCCGCAGCGCTCGCAGAACGATTCGGTGAGGATCTCAGTCGTCATCAGTAGGGCCCGTCTCGCACGGGCCGCCAGTATAGCCACGCCCTGCCCGCTGGCCCGATCGGGCCAAAGTACCGCGATCGGCGGCGTTGGTACCCCGTGCTAGCATCGCTGCCCGTGGGCATGTTCCGGCGCTTCGAGGACTTCCTCGAGCGGCTGGTGGAGGCGCCCGCCGGTCGGCTGGGAGCGGCACCACCGCAACCGGTGACCCTTGCCAAGCGGATCGAGCGCGCCATGGACACCAACAAGCGGTTCAGCGAGGGCGGCGTGATCGTCCCGAACCGATACACAGTGCACCTCAACCCGGCCGACTACGCGCCGTTCGACGCCTATCACGGGTCGCTGGAGGATGACCTCGCCCACGGCGCGCTGACCCGCGCCCGGCGCCTGGGATACCAGCTGGTCGCCCGCCCGCGAGTCATCCTGCGGTCTGATCCGATGGTCCCCCGCGGGGAAGTCCGGGTGGCGGCCGCCGTGGCCGATGAGGAGTCGTCGGCGCCCCCGGCGGCGACCGTGGAACCGGACAACACCAGCGTCCTGGCGAGGCCCGGGCATGCGGTGCCCGAGCCGACCTCGGCCGCCCGCGCCTACCTGGTGGTACAGACCGATGGCGCCCCGCCCGCGCGCTTCGATCTGGGCGCCGCGCTGATCGCCGTGGGCCGGGCGGCGGACAACGACGTGATCCTCGATGACCCCCAGGTGAGCCGCTATCACTGTCAGCTCAAGCTCCAGCACGGAGCCTACGGATTCGTCGACCTCCAGAGCCGGAACGGCTCGACCGTGAACGGCCGTGCGGTGGAGGAGATCGCGCTGGCGGACGGGGATCGGATCCGGATCGGCGCCACCAGCATCGAGTTCCGACTGCGCGGATGACGTCCCTCTCCTCGTGACCAACGAGCTCCTGCGCCTTCTCCTGCTTGCGCTCCAGCTCGGGTTCCTGGCGCTCCTGTTCATCGTCCTCTACCGCTTCGCCCGCGCCCTGCGGGCAGATCTGCGCCAGGCCGAGGCCGCAGCTGCCGCAGCGCGCAGCGGGATCGGGCGCCTCATCGTCCTCGAATCGCCGGGCGAGGAACCGTCGGTCGGCCGCGTCCTCCAGATCGGGCCTATCACCACCCTGGGCCGTGACCTGAACAGCACGATCTACCTTGACGACGAGTTCGCCAGCGGGACCCATGCCGCACTGACCTTCCGCGGCCGCGCCTGGTACGTGGAAGACCGTGGCAGCACCAACGGGACATGGGTCAACGGCCACCGCATCCAGCGCCCGGTGGCGTTGACGTTCGGAGACGAGCTGGCGGTCGGGCGGGTCCGGTTCCGCCTCGAGCGCTGAGCGTGTATCGCCTCGCCGATCGCCGCACCGAGCTCGGCCTTCTGCTGCCCATCCTGCTCCTCGCTCCGCTCGGGGTGGCAGTGACGCATATGGCCCAGTCGGGGCTGCCCGACCCGGGTCCCCAGGCGGTGGCCATCGCGTTCGTCGTTCTCATGCTGGTCGCCCATCTCGCCCTGGCATGGTGGGGACATCGCGGCGACGAGCTCCTCCTGCCCGCGGCAGCCGGCATGGGAGCGTTGGGCATCGTGATGCTCAACCGCCTCCCACAGGACCTCGCCGGCAATCCCGCCTTCAACCTCGGCATGGTCGGCACCCAGCTGGTGTGGTTCGGCGTCGGACTGGCGGCCATGGTGGTGGTGGCGGTCGGGTTGCGGGACGATGGATTCCTGCGCCACTACAAGTACAGCTGGGGAGTGCTGGCCGCGGCGCTGTTGGCGGTTACCCTTCTATTCGGGGCCGAGGTCAACGAGGCCCGCCTCTGGATCGTCATCGGCCCCTTCGGCTTCCAGCCCTCGGAGGCCATCAAGGTCATGCTGGTGGTCTTCCTGGCGGGCTATCTCGCCGAGAACCGCGCCGTGCTGGCCGGCGCCAGCCTGCGCATCGGCCCGTTCGCGCTGCCTCCCATCCCGTACCTGGCACCGATGCTGGTGGTGTTCGCGGCGGTGATGCTGGTCGTCGTGGTCAGCCGCGACCTGGGGACGGCCCTTCTGTTCTTTGGTGTCTTCCTGACCATGCTCTTCGTGGCCACCGGACGACGTGCGTACGTGCTCTTTGGCGGCCTGCTGTTCGTCGCCGGGGCGGCCGTCGCGTCATTGCTCTTCCCCCACGTCCAGGAGCGCATCGACGCCTGGATCGACCCGTGGGCCGATGCCAGCGGCTCCGGGTACCAGGCCGTACAGGCCATCTATGCGTTCGCCCGGGGCGGACTGTTGGGCGAGGGACTGGGCCAGGGCCTGCCCGAGATTGACGGGCAGCTGCCCATTCCCGCGGTCCACACCGACATGATCTTTGCGGCGATCGGCGAAGAGCTGGGGCTGTTGGGTGGCGCGGCCCTGCTCGGGCTGGTGGCCGTGATCATGGCCCGCGGCCTGCGGATCGCGATCCTGGCCCGCGACGATTTCAGCGCCATGCTGGCCACCGGTCTGGCCGCCGGCCTGGTGCTCCAGAGCCTCATCATCATCGGCGGCAACCTCAAGGTGGTGCCGCTGACAGGCATCACGTTGCCGTTCGTGAGTTACGGCGGGTCCAGCCTGCTGGCCAGCTTCGTGATCGTCGGGCTCCTTCTGTCGATCAGCCATCGGTCGGTGACGGCGGAGCTCGCCGAGACGGTGGAACCGGTCGCATGATCGGGGCGCACCTCCCGCGCCTGGGAACGGCGATGCTGGGCGGCTTCGCGCTGTTGCTGGTCGCGATGTCCTGGTGGCAGGTCGTGACCGCCGCGTCACTCGAGGCCCGGCCGGACAATCCCGCCCTCATCGCCGCACATCGCAGCGAGCCGCGCGGAACGATCTTCGACACGCAGGGGACTGTCCTGGCGACGACCGTGGTGGTGGACGGTATCGCCCGCCGGACCTACGCCAGTCCGGCTTCGACGCACCTCCTCGGCTACGCCTCGCTGCGTTACGGCACGTCCGGCATCGAATCCGCCTGGGATGAGCTGCTGGTCGGGCTGCGCGACCCGAACCCACTCCACGACCTCGTGAATGACGTCTTCCAACTGCCCCCGCAACCCCACGACCTGGTGTTGACCGTTGACGCCCGCCTCCAGCAGTTCGCGGCTGCCCAGCTGGCGGGCAGCGTGGGCGCGGTGGTCGCGATCGATCCGACCACCGGGGCGGTGCTGGCCATGACCTCCAGTCCGACCTTCGACGCCACCGCCATCAGTGGCGACCCGGCCCAGGCCGAGGCGCCATGGAACGCGCTCCTCGACGACCCCGGTCAGCCGTTCGTGGACCGCGCCCGAAACGGGGTCTACGTCCCCGGCTCGGTGATGAAGGTGCTGACCGCGGCCG
This sequence comes from Candidatus Limnocylindria bacterium, assembly GCA_050695855.1. Classification (GTDB taxonomy): domain Bacteria; phylum Chloroflexota; class Limnocylindria; order QHBO01; family QHBO01; genus DASTEQ01. Next base: position 7,305 of record JBOGTA010000080.1, on the reverse strand, counting down.
CCGCCCTGGAGGCGGGCGTTATTACCCCCAGTACGACCTTCCCCACACAGCCTCAGGAGGAGGTGACCGGCCTGGCGGTGAGCGGCTTCACGATCCGGGAGCACGACCTGGCGGGCGTTCAGCCCGCCCTGTGGAACCTGTCCCAGTCCATGCAGATCTCCAGCAACATCTACTTCGCTCACGTTGGGCTGGAGCTGGGGCAGGCCCGGTACCTGGAGGCCGCCGCGGACTTTGGCTTCTGCGACGAATTCCGCGTCGGTCCGCCGAGCAATGCCCTTCGCGGCGCCGCATCGTCGGTTACCGCCCTCACCGACACCGGCTGTGCGGACTTTGTCGACGACGCGGAGCTGGCCTCCGCCGCCTTCGGCCAGGCGCGGGTGAGCGTCACGCCCCTCCAGATGGCCCTGCTGGCGGCGATCGTCGCCAACGACGGGGTCATGATGGAGCCGTACGTCGTGCGCGAGGTCCGGGTCCCCGATCCGTCGGGCACGCCGGGTGCGGTGACTGCCACCTACGGCAGCCCCGGCCGGCGCACGGTCGTCAGCCCGACCACGGCTCAGCAGGTTCGGAGCGTCATGGTCGATGCGGTCCATGGGCCTCTCGGCGTTCCCTATGCCGGCGCCGCCAACGTGGCCAACTACGGGATCGGCGGCGTGCAGACGGCCGGCAAGACGGGCACCGCCGAGCGGGGCGAGGGGCTGCCGCCTCATTCGTGGTTCATCGGCTTCGCGGCCGCGCAGCCGGGCGCCACGCCCAGCATTGCGGTGGCCGTCATCGTGGAGGGAGCGGGCCCGGGGTCGGCGTCCGCGGCGCCCATCGGCGGCCGGGTGATGGCCGAGTGGCTGCGTCTCATCGGCTCGTGAACCGCGATCCCATTGGCTGGAGTATTGTCAGGCAACCGAACTTCGCCACCAGGAGTGCAGCTTGAACGTGCAGGAACCTGCCGAGCGGACCATCGGCAACATCGAGCGGGTCATCGTCGGCAAGCACGCGGAGGTCCGGTTGGCCATGGTGGCGCTCCTGTGCGAGGGCCACATCCTGATCGAGGACGTGCCTGGGGTCGGCAAGACGATGCTGGCCAAGGCCCTGAGCCGCAGCGTCGGCTGCGCCTTCCGGCGCATCCAGTTCACCCCTGACCTGCTGCCCTCGGATGTGACCGGGCTGTCGATCTTCAACCAGAAGACCCAGGATTTCGAGTTCCGGCCCGGACCGATCATGGCCCAGGTCGTCCTGGCCGATGAGATCAATCGGGCCACGCCCAAGACGCAGAGCGCGCTGCTCGAGTGCATGGAGGAACGGCAGGCCACCATCGACGGCGTGAGCTACCCGATGCAGAGCCCCTTCCTGGTCATCGCCACCCAGAATCCGATCGAGTACGAGGGCACCTTCGCCCTCCCCGAGGCGCAGCTCGACCGATTTTTGCTGCGGATCCGGCTGGGCTATCCCAAGCCGATGGAGGAGCTGGTCATCCTGGACGAGCAGAAGCGCTTGCACCCGATCGAGTCGGTCCAGCAGGTCCTGTCATTGGATGAGCTGCGCCAGATGCAGATCGGCGTCAAGGAGATCTACGTCGACCAGGGGGTGGCCGACTACATCGTGCGGCTGGTGGGCGCGACCCGGGAGCACGCCGACGTCTACCTCGGCGCGTCACCGCGCGGATCCCTGCATTTGTACAAGGCGGCCCAGGCCATGGCCGCCATCCACGGACGCGACTACGTGATCCCCGATGACGTCAAGCAGCTCGCCGTCCCCGTGCTCGGCCATCGGCTGATCGTGCGCAGCCAGGCGTCGCTCCGCGAGGTGGACAACGACGCGATCGTGCGCGAGGTGCTCTCCACCGTTCCGATCGCCGAGCCGTCCGAGGCGGGGACCCCGGCCTAGGCCGGCCGCCGCCGCGCCGCCGAAGGATCGCCATGGGTCAGATCGGCCGCCGGCTCCCAGTGATCTTCGTCGCCACCGTGCTCGTGGTGGCGGCCTTCAGCACCGGCATCACCGTCCTGTTCTTCCTGGTCTATCTGGCCGGCGCGCTGGTGATCGGCTCGTGGTGGTATGCCCGGCGTGGGCTGGGTGGCGTGCGGGCGGGTTACCACGTGCTCAACCCGCGGGCCCAGGTCGGCGAGGTCCTCCACGTCGTGTACCGGATCGACAACGACGCGGGGTGGAGCAAGCCATGGCTGGAGGTCACCAATGACTCGACTCTTCCGATTGGGCTGCCGGGCCGCGTGATCGGGGTCCGCGCCGAGTCGAGCCGTCAGTGGCTCTCCAAGGTGTCGCTCACCCGTCGCGGCACGTACCGCATCGGCCCGGTGAAGGTTCGCACCGGCGACCCGTTCGGCCTGTTCACCTCGGAGATGAGCGTTGGCCGGCCGACCACCGTCGTCGTCTTCCCTCGCCTCTATGAGCTACCCCACTGGCGCCTACCGCCGGCCCCCATCGAGGGAACGGCCGCCACCCGGCGGCGGCGCGAGATGGCCTCCCCGCTGGCCGCCACCATCCGGCCCTATGCGCCGGGCGACGCCATCAACCGGATTCACTGGCTCAGCAGCGTTCGCCACGGCGAGCTGCAGGTCAAAGAGTTTGATCCGGAGCAGGCCGCCGACCTGTGGATGCTGCTTGACCTCGAGCGGACCGCTCATGTCGGCACCGGCGATGGCTCGTCGATCGAGGTCGCCGTTAGCGTTGCGGCGTCGATTGCGGTCAGGACGCTGGCCGACAATCGAGCCGTCGGCCTTACCGCATCCGCCCGCCGAGCCCACGTCCTGACGCCCGACCGTGGCTCGCGGGTGGAGCAGAAGATCCTCCACCTGCTGGCCAACGTGCAGGCCGATGGTGTCCAGCCCCTGGCCGAGGTGATCGCCGCCAGCCTGCCCCAGTTCCGCCGCGGGATGACGGTGTGCATCGTGACCGGCTCCACCCAGCGCGACTGGGTGCGCCCTTTGTCGGGCCTGGCGCGGCGGGGAGTGGGCGCCATCGCGGTGCTGATCGATCTGGACTCGTTCGCCGGAGCCGATTCACCCGCGATCGCCGGTTCGCGGGAGCTGAAGGCGGTCCGTCACGCATTGAGCGAGTACGGCCTGGCCCACGTCGTCCTCCGAGCCGGCGATGACCCGGCGCGGGTGCTCGTCACCCGGGAGCGCGTCCGTGCTTGACGAATCGATCGACGAGCAGCGCCGCGTGTTGCCCGCCCCGCGCGAGGGCTGGCTGAGCGTCGTCCTGCTGGGGGTGATGCTGCTCAGCCTGTGCTGGGCCGTGCAGGCCGCCGGTTGGCTCGATCTGCTCGACTTCCTGCCTCCGGTCGCCATCTGGGCCTTGATCACCGGCCTGATCCTGGGCACGAGCCGCCTGTCGGTTGCCCTCACCATCCCAATCGCCGCGGTCGCCGGCGCGGCCATCGTGCTGTGGACGGTTGGCGGCGAATACCACCCCGAGCTCGACCAGCTGGGTCGCCTCGACGCGATGCGGGCGGTCGGCCTGGGCGCCGCCGTGACCGCCGCTCGGTTTGGCAGCATCCAGCAGGCGATCGTGCTGGCCCTGACCATGGGTGCTTTGATCTGGACCACCGCCTACACGGCTGCCTTCGCCGTGTACCGGCGCCACCAGGTGCTGGACGCGATCCTCCTCATCGGCGCCTTCTTGATCGTCAACCTGGTGGCCACCGTCCGCGACCTGTTCGGCCTGCTCGTCCTCTTCGCCCTGGCGGCTCTCCTGCTCTGGCTGCGGGCGGCCCTCGTGGAGCGGCGCAGCGGCTGGCAGATCCGGCGGGTGAGCGAGAACGTCGATGTGCCGACCTCGATCATGCGCAGCGGAGTGATGTTCACCGTCGCTGCCATCGTCCTGGCGTGGGTCCTTACCTCGGTTGCGGTCGCGGCGCCATTGACGGCTGCGGTGCAGAACCTGGACCAGATCTGGCTCGGCCTCGCCGACGAGGCGAGTGGCTTCCTCCAGGGTCTCAACAGCGGCAACGCGCGCCCGGTGGGCGCTGGGTTCGGGCCGCGGATGACGGTTGGCAGCGTGTGGAGCACGAGCGAGGACCCGATCCTGACCCTGCTCGCCGAGCGACCGTACTACCTGACGGCCGTCACATATGACCACTACACCGGACGCGGCTGGGCGCGGACGGATGGGCGACCGCGCTCGGTCGGCGCCGAGCAGGACGTGTTCCCGGCGTGGACTCCCGATCGACCGCTGGTCGAAGAGGGTTTCGAGCTCAAGACGGTCACCGTCCAGATCCTGCGTCCGCAGGGGAGAGACCTGTTCACCCCGGGCTTCCCGGTCCGCTTCTTCGCGCCGGTGGTCGTCACCGAGCCCGGCGGGCTGCCCTTCATGGGCGGCCTGGAGGCGGCCGGCGCCCTGAGCCCGGAGCAAATGTACGATGTCACGGCGGTCATTTCGGAGGCCACCGAGGCTCAGCTGGCGGCAGCATCGACTGACTACGAGGAGGAAGTCGTCGCGCTGTACCTGGGCACCGAGGGGATCACCGACCAGACCCGCCAGCTGGCCGAGAACATCGCGGCCGGCGCGACCAACCCGTACGATCGGGCCAAGGCGATTGCCACCTTCCTGCGAACGAACCCGGCGTTTGCGTACGACACCTCGGTGACGCCACCCACCGACCCGAACCAAGATCTCGTGGACTACTTCGTGTTCGAGGGCCAGCGCGGATTCTGCACCTACTACGCCTCGGCGATGGTCATGATGGCCCGCAGCCTGGGCATTCCCGCTCGGCTGGCGGTCGGCTACGCGCCGGGGGAGCGGGTGGAGGCCGGGGTCTACGAGATCACCGCCCGGAACGCCCACGCCTGGGCCGAGCTGTACTTCCCCGGATACGGGTGGCAGATCTTTGAGGCCACCAAGTCGATCGATCCCAAGTTCGCCCGCCTCAGTGGCGACCCCGCCGGCGCGCGTCCGATCCCCAGCGGTCGGGGGGTGGATTTCCAGGGCCCCTTCCAGCCCGGCATCGACTCGCCGACCAAGCTCCAGCCCACCGCCACCTTCGTGCCCATCCCCGGCGGCTTCCAGGCCGGCCAGACGTCCCAGACCGACGAAGCGCGGGCCAACAACGGCTGGATCTTTCTGGCCCTGGCTGGCGGGGCGGTCCTGGTCGGCGCCTGGCGGTGGTTCTCCGCCCGCCGCGGCTTCCGGTTCATGTCTCCCGGCGACCGGGGCTGGGCGCGCTTGAACCTGGCCGCCCAGCGGGCCGGTGTCGGCCGCCGGCCGGCGGAGACGTTCTACGAATACGCCGGCTGGTTGGAGGCCGAGGTGCCCGGCCGGGCGGCTGAGATCCGGACCATCGCCGATGGCAAGGTGTGGTCCGCGTACTCCGGCCGCGCGATGAGCCAAATCGCCATCGAGGCCATCGAGCGGGCGTGGGACCGGTTGCGGCTCCCGCTGGCCGGCCTGGCGCTCCGTCGTCGGATTGGCGCGCTCTTCGGGCGCCGACGCTGAGCTCCTAGGCCACGCCGGCCGCGGCCCGCGCGTCGTGAGCCGCCCGTCCGGCTTCCCGGGCCGCGGCCGGATCGGCCGGTCGGCCCACCTTCTGCAGAGTCTCGGCCAGGACCGCCAACGCGTCGTCGATCTCTTCCCAGGCCACGTCGCCCATGTGCCCGACGCGCAGGATGCGGCCGCTCCATTTTCCCTGGCCGCCAGCCAGCACCAGCCCACGGCTCCGGAGGGCGGCTCCGAACGTGCCCCACTCCAACCCGTCGGGGAGCCAGCCGGCGGTCACCGTCGCCGAGCGGTGCTCCGCCGCGGCGACGAGGCTGAAGCCCAGCGCCTCCAACCCGGCTGCGGCTCCCGCCGCGATGGCCGCGTGCCGCGCCCAGGTCCGCTCGCGCCCCTCGGCCTCCAGGTTGGCCACGCCCACCCGCAGCCCGTACAGGACGCTCACCGCCGGCGTCCACGGCGTCTGACCCTTCTCCGCCCAGCGGCGCGCCTCCCCGAAGTCCCAGTAGAACCGCGGCATGCGAGCGGTGGCCTCTGTCAGACGCGCCCGCTCACCAACGGCGGCGATGGCGAGCCCCGGCGACGCCATGAACGCCTTCTGCGACGCGCCGACCACGAGATCCACGCCCCACCCGTCCATGTCGAACGGCATGGCCCCCAGCCCGCTGATGCCATCCACCAGCACGAGCGCTGCGCCGGGTGCCGCGCGCACGGTGGCGGCCAACTCGCGGAGGGGATTCGCCACGCCGGTCGAGGTTTCGTTGTGCGTCAGCAGGACGGCCCGATAGGGGTCCGCCGCCGCGAGATGGGCGGCGAGCCGATCTGGGTCCGCGGCGGTGCCCCATTCGAAGTCAAGCCGATCGACGTTGGCCCCGAAGACCTCGGCGATCTGCGCGAAACGGTCGCCGAAGGCCCCGATCGAGACGCCGAGCACCCGGTCGCCGGGCGACAGGGTGTTCACGACTGCTGCCTCCAAGGAGCCGGTCCCGGAACCGGTGAGCAGGAAGACCTCGCCAGAGGTGCCGATGAGCCGCCCCAGCCCTGACGTTGTCTCGCCGAGGAGCTCGGCAAACTCGGGTCCGCGGTGGTTGATCATGGGACCCGCCTGCGCGTGGCGGACGGCGCGGGGGATTGGCGTCGGGCCCGGGACCCGGAGGTTCTGCTCCATCCGGGCATGATAGCGACGGACTAGACTCGATCCATGCCTCCGCGCAGACCGGCACCGCGCCGCGGGCCCGCGGCCGTGCCCGACCGCCCGCTGTTCGAGGACCAACCCGATCCCGGAGCGCCACTCGCCGCCCGCCTCAGGCCGTCTGATCTCGAACAGTTCGTGGGTCAGCGCCACCTGGTGGGACCGGAGGGTGCGCTGCTCCAGGTGGTGCGGCCCGGCTATCTGCCCAGCCTCGTGTTCTGGGGCCCGCCGGGGAGCGGCAAGACCACCCTGGCCCGACTGGTGGCCGAGCAGGCCGGTGGAGCGTGGCGCCAGCTCAGCGCCGTGACGAGTGGTGTAGCGGACGTGCGGGCGCTGGTCGCCGAGGCGCGGGCTCGGCGCGAGTCGGGCGGGCGGACGGTCCTGTTCATCGACGAGCTCCATCGGTTCAACAAGGCCCAGCAGGATGCCCTCCTGCCACATGTCGAGGATGGGTCCATCACGCTCCTGGGTGCCACCACCGAGAACCCGTATTACGAGCTCAATTCGCCACTCCTGAGCCGGCTCCGGGTCTACCGCCTGGACCCGCTCGACTCCGAGGACCTGACCCTCATCGTCAACCGGGCCCTGACCGATGCGGCCGGGCTGGACGGCCGCGTGACGCTGACCGACGACGGGATGGCCACCCTCCTGGACCTGTCGGGCGGGGATGC
>JBOGTA010000079.1:0-7733 GCA_050695855.1 Candidatus Limnocylindria bacterium | reverse complement strand
GCCACATGTCGAGGATGGGTCCATCACGCTCCTGGGTGCAACCACCGAGAACCCGTATTACGAGCTCAATTCGCCGCTCCTGAGCCGGCTCCGGGTCTACCGCCTGGACCCGCTCGACTCCGAAGACCTGACCCTCATCGTCAACCGGGCCCTGACCGATGCGGCCGGGCTGGGCGGCCGGGTGACGCTGACCGACGACGGGATGGCCACCCTCCTGGACCTGTCGGGCGGGGATGCGCGCCAGGCGCTGAACGTGCTGGAGGCCGCGGCCGCCACCGCTCCGGACGGCGCGGCGATCGACGAGACGGTGATCGCGACGGCGGCCCAGGAGCGACTGCTCGCCTACGACCGCGCCGGCGACGGGCATTACGAGGCGATCAGCGCCTTCATCAAGAGCATGCGGGGCAACGACCCGGACGCGGCGCTGTACTGGTGCGCGTCCATGGTCGCGGCGGGGGAGGATCCGACCTACATCGCCCGCCGCATCGTCATCGCCGCCAGCGAGGACGTGGGCAATGCCGACCCACGAGCGCTCCAGATCGCGGTGTCGGCCATGCAGGCGGTCGAGATGATCGGGTTGCCGGAGGCCCAGTACGCGCTGGCCCAGGCCGCTGCCTACGTCGCGTCAGCCCCCAAGTCGAACCGAGCTGGCGCGGCGTATTGGGCGGCCCTGGCCGACGTCGAGAGCCAGGGCCGGCTCGCGGTGCCGCTCCACCTGCGCCAGGCAACCCACCGCCGGCTGGCCCGGGAGCAGGGGCACGGCAAGGGGTATCTCTACCCGCACGATTTCCCGGGAGCGGATGTCGAGCAGCAGTACCTGCCCGATGCCCTGGCCGATCGCGTCTACTACGAGCCGTCAGACCAGGGGATGGAGACGCAGATCGGGGAGCGCTTGGCGCGGCTACGGGCCGCCCGGAAGGCCAGTGAGGAGGGGCGAGGCCGGAAGGCTAGCCCGGACCGATTCCGGCCGCGCTGACGACGACCACGGCCACGCCCAGCAGGACGGCCATGATCAGGACCAGGATGGCGGTGTTGCGGAGGTCGCGCGCGACATAGTGATACTCAGCCCGGGCGGCCTCACCCAGGCGGGAGGTGGCGGCCATCGGACCCGCCGCCGCGAATGGGCGAGTGTTGAGGGCGGCTGCCGCGACGCCCGATGGCGCGGGTGTCTCGGGCATGGGGACAGGGCCGGAGGGCGGTATCGACCGAAGCGCGGCGCCGGCCGCGGGAGATGCCGGGCGGCTGCGCGATCGGCGTTGCTGGCGGGCTCGTCGGGAAGCGGCCTTGCCGCTGCGGCGGGACATTGACACCTCATCATGGCTTGCCCACCACCCTGGGGAGACAGCGGGGGTCGGTATGATACCGCCCGTCCCACCTCGTATCGGCGCAGGTGCCTGGCCGTGCCCGACCTGAACCAGTGGCTGCTCGACAACCTGGCGGTCGTGCTGGGCACGCTTGCGCTGATCCTGATCGGGCTGGCGGTCGTCGTGATCGTGCTCGGCCGGAGACTGTCGAAAGCCACCGCTGCCTACCGGGCCATCCTCCACGAGACGACCGGCTCCTCGCTGGGCCAGGCTCTTGAGGCCCAGGTCGGCCGGGTAGAGGCGGTCGATCGGAAGCTGGCCGAAGTCGATGCGCGATATGCCCAGCTCGAGACGCGCTCCCGCGGCAGCCTCCAGCACGTAGGCCTGGTCCGCTTCAACCCATTCGAGGACACCGGGTCGGACCAGAGCTTTGCCATCGCCCTGCTCGACGATGAGCGGAGCGGGATCGTGATCAGCAGCCTCCACGGGCGGGATGGAACCCGGATCTTCGCCAAACCCATCCAGTCTGGCCAGGCGGCACACCCGCTTTCCGAGGAAGAGCAGAAAGCGCTCCGGATGGCATCGGGTGGGGTTCGAGCCGCCGGAGGCCAACGCGACCGATAACCTGTCGCGGCAGCGGCGCACGCTGCCGGCATGGTCGATCCCTCGGCTACCATCGAATCCGTGGCTGCCGTCGTCCCGTCGCCCAACCAGATCCCGATCTTCGAGGAGCTGGAGGGGACGTCGCCGCCGCGCCGCCGCCACCTGCGTGTCCAGCCACCACTCCTCGCCGACCTGACCGCTCGCCAGCGCCGAGCCGTGACCTGGGGCGAGGGCCCGTTGCTGGTGGTGGCCGGAGCCGGCACCGGGAAGACCACGGTCCTGACCCGACGTATCGCGTGGCTCATCGCGGAGCAGCGCGCCAGACCATCGGAGATCCTGGCCCTGACGTTCACCGAGCGGGCCGCGGCCGAGATGCAGGAGCGCGTCGACCAGCTGGTCCCCTACGGATACGCCGATTCGGTCATCTGCACCTTCCACGCCTTCGGCGACCGTCTGATCCGGGAGCACGCCCTTGGGGCCGGGCTGTCGGACCAGGTGGCCGTCCTCTCTCGGCCGGAGCAGGTGACGTTCCTGCGCGAGCACCTCGACGAGCTGCCCTTGGATCGATATCGCCCGCTAGGCGACCCCACCCGCTTCCTGTCGGTCCTGGCCGCCCACTTCTCGCGGGCCCGCGACGAGGACGCTTCGCCGGCCGAGTACCGCGCCGCCGCGGATCGAATCTCGGCTCGGGCCGCGGCAGATCCGGACGATGCCGCGCTGGCCGAGGAAGCGGCCCGACAAGGTGAGCTGGCGGCGGCGTACGAGACGTACGAGCGGCTCCTGCGGGCGGCGGACCGGATCGACTTCGGGGACCAGGTCGGCCTGGCATTGCGTCTGCTGCGGGACCGCGCCGACATCCTGGCGACCGAGCGCGGTCGCTATCGGTACATCCTGGTCGACGAATTCCAGGACACCAACCACGCCCAGTTTGAGCTCGTCCAGCTGCTGGCCCCGGCGCCCTCGGGCAATGTGACGGTGGTCGGCGACGACGACCAGAGCATCTACCGCTTCCGGGGCGCAGCCCTGTCGAACATCCTGGGGTTCCGAGCCGCGTACCGGCGGACTGGTCGTGTGGTGCTGACCGACAATTTCCGTTCGCCGCAGCCGGTGCTGGACGCCGCGTACCGGCTCATCCGCCACAACGATCCCGATCGGCTCGAAGTCCGCGAGCGCATCGACAAGCGTCTGCGAGCCCGGGGCACCGGCAAGCGGGCGGACCAGGGCGCGGCGGCGGTTCGCAGCATCGCCCACGCGACGACCTCTGACGAAGCCGACGGCGTGGCCGAAAGCATCGCCGCGTCCCTGGCCTCGGGCCGGCGAGCGGCCGACCACGCCATCCTGGTCCGCGGCAACCGGGACGCCGACCCGTACCTCCGGGCGCTCAGCCTGCGCCGGATTCCGTGGCGGTTCAGCGGCACCGCCGGCCTCTACCGTCAGCCCGAGGTCCGGGTCCTGCTCAGCTTCCTGCGCGCGCTCAACGATCCGGAGGACTCGGTCAGCCTGTTCGACCTCGCCACCTCCGACATCTTCGGCCTCACTCCGGACCAGGCCAGCCGCGCCCTGAACCGGGCGTCGCGCCGGCATCTCGGCCTCGAGGTCGCTTTGCGCCAGGGCCTCGCCGACCCGGACCGTGCCACCCTTCGGGGAGCGTCGGCCGCCATCGCGCAGCGACTGATCGCCGCGCTCGACGCCCATCGCGAGCTGGCGGCCCGGCTGGATGCCGGCGAGATCCTGTACCGGTTCGTGACGTCCAGCGGGTGGCTGGCGCGCCTGGCGCTCGAGGCGCGGGACAGTGGTCCGGAGCGGCTTCAGAACGTCGCGCGCTTGTTCGACATTCTCCGCCGCGCGTCGGGGATCCTCCGCGACCCGCGCCTCCCATTCCTGGTCGCGCGGCTCGACGTCCTCATCCAGGCCGGCGACGATCCGGCTACCGCCGACGCGAACGTGGACGCGGCTGAAGCGGTCCACGTCCTGACCTGCCACAAAGCCAAGGGCCTCGAGTTCCCGATCGTGTTCATGGTCGGTATGGCCCAGGACCGATTCCCGACGCGGGCTCGGCGTGATGCCGTGGACCTGCCCGATGAGCTCGTCCGCGAGGTCGCCGTCGACGGGGACTACCACCTCGCCGAGGAGAGACGGCTGTGCTACGTGGGGATGACCCGGGCCCGTGAGTCGCTGGTCATGAGCTGGGCCCGTGATGAGGGTGAACGTCCGCGTCGGCCGAGCCAGTTCCTGCTGGAGGCCCTCGATCTGGGACCGGCCCTTCCCGCCGACATCGTCCGCCCCAGCCCTATGGAGCGCATCGAGCGACTCCGCCCGCCGACCGAGGCGGCCCCCACCCGGCCGGTGTCCAAGCCACGACCAGGTCTGGTGGAAGAGGCGCTGACCCTGAGCTATGGGCAGGTGAGTGACTACACCGACTGCCCGGCCCGCTATCGGTACGCGCATCTCATCCGGCTGCCCACCCCGGTCAGCCACCCGCTGGTCGTGGGGCGCGCCCTCCACGCGGCGGTCCAGGCCTTCCACCGTGCCCAGATGGCCGGATCTACGCTGTCGTTGGAGGAGCTCCACACCGAGCTCGATCAGCATTGGGAGTCCAGCGGGTTCGTCACCCGTGCTCACGAGGATTCGCGTCGGAAAGCGGCCCGCGACGCCCTCGGTCGCTTCTGGGAGGAGCAGCATGCATCGCCGGCGCCGGTCATCGGGGTAGAGCAGGAGTTCGCGTTCCGGTTCGGTCCGGACCGGGTCCGGGGCCGGATCGACCGCATCGACCGCGATCCGGATGGCTCTATCGGCGTGGTCGATTACAAGTCGGGCGACGTCCGAGACCCCGCCACCGCCGCGCGCCGGTCACGGGAGTCGCTCCAGCTGGCGATGTATGCCCTGGCCTGGGAGGCGAAGCACGGCCGGCCGCCGGATCGGCTGGCCTTGCACTTCCTCGAGTCGGGAGAGGTGGGGGTCAGCCAGGCCACGCCCGCTCGCCTCGAGAAGGCGCGGTCGCAGATCGCCGCGACCGCCGCCGGAATTCGCGCGGACCGGTTCGACGCCAATCCCGGGCCGATGCGGTGCGCGTCCTGCCCCTTCCGCACCATCTGCCCTGACGCAGCGCGGTGACCCGGCGCGACCGCGTGCTGATCGCGGCGCTGGTGGGGGGCGGCGTGGCGGCGATCGTCGGGTTGTTCGTCCTCGCCACCCAGCTGTGCCCCGGACCGACGGCCACCGATCCGTGCGCCGACGCAGACCGCAATCGCCTGATGGTGGTCGGCCTGGCCGGGACGGCCGTCGTCCTGCTCACCACCCCGGCGGCGTTCGTGATTGAGTTCGCGGCACGCCGCCGGATCGCCTATCTCGGCGCCTGGGGCCGGGCCGCGCGCCGGGGAGCCGTGGCCGGCCTGACCCTGGCCACGGCTGCCGCCCTGCGCCTGGCCGACGCCCTGAATCCCTTCTCGGCGGCGGTCGTGGTAGGCGTGGCATTGACCGCCGAATGGCTCGCCCTCCGGCGGCTCGACGGCGAGTGAGGCCCAACCTCGACCCGAGCGCCGGGGATCCGCTCGCGGGAGATCCGCTCCCTGGAGATCCGTTCGCGGGGCAGGCCACCGATGCCGACCAGCTGGCCGAGATCTATGACCTCGAGCACGACACCATCACCGAGGACCGCGCCTTCTATCGGGAGCTGACCCAGCGTGTGCGAGGCGCCGTCCTGGACCTGGGCTGCGGCTCCGGCCGGCTCTTCGGGGCCTTCCTCGACGGCCGTGCCAGCCGCGTCGTCGGGGTCGAGGCCTCGGCCGCCATGCTCCGTCGCGCCCAGGCTCGTATCGCAGTCGACCCGCGCCTCGCCCAGGCCAGGGCGGAAGACCGGATCGAGCTGGTCCATGGTGACGCCCGATCCGTGCGGCGCCGCGAGCGCTTCGGGTTGATCGTGGCGGCGGGCGTGCTGCCACACCTCGATGGCCCCGAGGGCGCTGCGCGGCTCCTGGGGCGCGCCGCTCGTCTGCTCACGCCGCGCGGCCTGTTCGTGCTCGACGACGTGGGGCCCGGCGCGCTGCCTGCCGCCGACGCGCCGCTCGCTGTCGACTGGGTCGTCGAATCGGGGGGCCGTCGCTTCACGCGGAGAAGCCAGCTCGTCCGCCGCGAAGCGCCCGAGGGGCTGCGCGTCACTTTGTCGACCGTGGTCGACGTGCAGGACCCCGATGGTACGATAGCGCGTCTTCCGGCCAGTTTCCGCCTCTGGTACCCCTCTCGTGACACCGTCGCTCGGCTGGTTGAGGCCGCGGGACTTGCTGTCGCCGCGACGCACGGGTCCCACGACCTGGAGGCGTATTCGGCCGAGAGTGAGCGCCTGATCGTCCTCAGCCGGCGCGTCCGGCACCGGTCGGCGCGTCGGGCAATGGAACACGGATGAGGCGATAACGGGGACCAGGTGGCAGGAGAGCGAATCCGGCTATTGATGATCGAGGACGTGCCCCAGGTGGCGTCGCACGTCCGATCCCTGCTGGTCTCGCAGACCCACATCCAGGTCGTTGAGGTCATCGGCGATGGCGAACGCGCCCTGACCGCGGTCGGCGAATTTCGGCCTGACGTGGTGATCATCGACTGGCTGCTGCAAGGCCGGGTCAGCGGCGCCAAGGCCGCGTCGAGCATCCGCCAGTCTCATCCCGAGGTGGGCATCATCGTGCTCACCGTGCCCCAGGAGCCCATTACCGAGGACCCGGCCCGTGGCATCGATGCGGTCCTCCGCATGCCGTTGGCCGGTTTCGACCTCACCGCCGTCATCCGGCGCATCGCCGAGGAGCGGGTGACCGCCGCCGCCGGAGCGGGAGCCCAGATGGTGAGCCTCTTTTCCCCCAAGGGTGGCGTGGGTCGGACCACACTCGCGTACAACCTGGCGGTGGCCCTGGCCGGGGAGGAGCCGGTGTGCCTGGTCGACGGGTCCCTCCAGTTCTCCGACCTGCGCGGCCTGCTCCGGGCTCCTGCCACGGCGCGGTCCATTCTCGATCTGCCCACCGACAAGATCCGCGAGGGCGACGTGTCCGAGGTCATGTGGCGCGATCCGTCGGGCATTGACGTCCTGCTGGCCCCGCCGCGGGTCGAGATGGCGGAGATGATCACCACCCGCGACATCGAGAAGTCCCTGTCCCTCCTGCGCCGCCTGTACGGCCACGTCGTGATCGACACCCGAGCCGCGTTGACCGATGAGGTCCTCGCCTTCCTGGACTCCTCCGACCTGGTCCTCCAGGTGCTGACTTTCGACGCCATGGCGGTGCGGGCTCTGGCCATGGCCAACGAGGCGTTTGCGGCCATCGGGTACCCACCGAACAAGATGGCGGTGGTTCTCAACCGAGCCGATGCGTCCGGCGGCATCACCCGCGAGGAAGTCGAGGAGGTCCTCGGCCAGCACATCGACTTCGAAATCGTGTCCGACGGCCGGTTGGTGCTGGCCGCCAACAACGAGGGCGTCCCGTTCGTGTCCGCCAGCCCCGACGCACAGATCTCCAAGGGTGTGCGCAGCATCGCCGCCGCGCTGCTCGCCCAACGCCGCACGCCGGCCCTGTCTCTGGCCACCCGCTGACTCGCCCCGTGGTCTCGCCCGACCAGCGTCCAATCGCCGTCTTCGACTCAGGCGTGGGCGGCCTGACCGTCCTGTCCGAAATCCAGCGGAGACTCCCCGCCGAGACCACCATCTACCTCGGCGACAGCGCTCGAACGCCGTACGGGCCCCGCTCCGCAGACGAGGTCCGGCGGTACACGTTGGAGTGCGCCGCGTGGCTTCAAGACCAGGGGCCCAAGGTGCTGGTCCTGGCCTGCAACACGGCCACCGCCCAGGCC
>JBOGTA010000078.1:0-8950 GCA_050695855.1 Candidatus Limnocylindria bacterium | reverse complement strand
GGACAAGGGGGCGGTCCTCGTCCAGCTGGGCCGGGTCGAGGAAGGAATGGCGCTCCTGGAGGAAGCCATGGTCGCCGCCATCGGCGACGAACTTTCGCCGCGGGCGGCAGCCATCGTCTACTGCAACGCGACGATCGCCTGCGAGGACGTCGCGGACTACCGCCGCGCGGCGGACTTCTCCGAGGCCGCCAAGCGCTGGTGCGAGCGCCAGCAGATCGCTGGCTTCCCGGGCATGTGTCGGGTCCGTCGGGCCGAGATCACCCGTCTCAGCGGCGCGTGGGAGGAAGCCGAGTCCGAGGCACGGCAAGCATGTGATGAGCTGAAGGACTTTGCGCTCGCGTACGCGGGTGAGGGGTTCTACCAGATCGGGGAAATCCGCCTTCGACTGGGTGATTTGGGAGCGGCGGAGAGTGCCTTCGCCCAGGCGCACGAGCTGGGACGCGACCCGGAACCGGGACTGGCCTTGCTCCGATTGGCGCAAGGCCGTACGGATGCCGCCCGCAGCCTCCTTCGAGGCGCGCTCGAGGAACCGGCCGTGACTCCTCTCGAGCGGGCGCGGCTGTTGCCCGCGCTGGTTGAGGCAGCCGCCGCCGCGGGGGATGTCGAGCAGGCCCGGGGGTCCGCCGACGAAATGAATCGCCTGGCCGAGACGTACGGCACCCATGCTCTGCGCGCTGCGGCGGCTGGCGCCACCGGCCAGGCCGCCATGATGGAGGGGGCATTCGACTCGGCTGCCGAATCCTTCCGCCAAGCGCGACGGATCTGGCAGGAGATCCATGCCCCATACGAGACGGCGCGGGCTCGTGCCTGGCTGGGACGAGCGCTCCTGGCGGGCGGGAAGAACGAGGCCGCAGCTCTTGAGCTGCGCTCAGCGATCGCCGCGTTCGAGAAGCTCGGAGCTGAGCCGGATCTGAAGGCGGCGCACGCCGAGCTGGAGCGCATCGAACGCGCCGCCGCTGGCGATCAGCCCGCGGGCACGGCGGAGCGCGTTTTCATGTTCACCGATGTCGTGCGCTCGACCGATCTCATCGAGGCGATCGGCGACGACGCCTGGAGTGCGCTCCTGCGCTGGCACGACGAGACGATCCGGCACCTGGTTATCGAGCACCACGGCGAGATCCTGGACCACGCCGGAGACGGCTTCTTCATCGCGTTCGCCGATGCGGACGGGGCGATCGAGGCCGCGACGGCCATCCGGCGCACGATGCGTGGGCACCGCCGCGACCACGGGTTCGCGCCGGGGATCCGGATCGGCCTCCATGCTGCCGAAGCGACGAGGAGTGGTGCCAGCTACTCAGGACGGGGTGTGCACATCGCGGCCCGCATTGCGTCGCTGGCCGGCCCCGACGAGATCCTCGCCAGCGAGGATGTGCTTGCCGCCAGTAGCCACCGCGTCGCCCACGGAGCGCTGCGGCGGGAACGGCTGAAAGGGATCCGCAGCGAGGTGAGCGTGGCGCCCCTCGCCTAGCGCGTCATCTCCATGACGTCGAGGAGGCGGTCGAGGTCCTCGAGGGTGATCGTGCCCTTGTCGACGTGGCCACGCTCGATCACGACATCCCGGATGGACTTCCGCTCGGCGAGGGCCTGCTTGGCGATGCTGGCCGCCTCCTCGTAGCCGAGGACCGGGTTCAGGGCCGTCGCCACCGCGGGTGAGCCCTCGGCGAACTCTCGGGCACGGGTCGCGTCAGCGGCGATGCCGCTGACGCATCGGTCTGCGAACAGGACCGATACGTTGGCCAACAGCCGAATGGACTCCAGTGCGTTGCGGGCCAGCATGGGCAGCATGGTGTTCAGCTCGAAGTTGCCCGCCGCACCGCCGAACGCCACCGCCGCGTCGTTGCCGATGACCTGGGCGCAGACCATGGAAAGCGCCTCGGGGATCACCGGGTTCACCTTGCCGGGCATGATGCTGCTCCCCGGCTGCAGGTCCGGGACGTGGATCTCGGCCAGGCCGGCGCGCGGGCCGGATGCCATCCACCGGATGTCGGTCGCGATCTTGTACAGACCGATGGCGATGGTCCGCAGCTGCCCGCTCAGCTCCACCAGCGAGTCCCGCGCGCCCTGGGCCTCGAAATGGTTGCGGGCCTCGGTCAGCGGCAGCCCGGTGGATTGCCGCAGCTCCTCGATGACGGCGGCCGCGAAGCCCGGCGGAGCGTTGATGCCGGTACCGACCGCGGTGCCACCCAGGGCCAGCTCCGCCACCCGGGGAAGGGTCGCGTCCAGGCGCTCGATCCCATAGCGGACCTGGGCGGCGTAGCCGCCAAACTCCTGGCCCAGTGTCACGGGCGTCGCGTCCTGGAGGTGGGTGCGACCCGCCTTGACGACGTCAGCAAACTCATCGGCCTTGGCCTCCAGCGCCTCCGCCAGCCGGGACAGCGCCGGGATCAAGTCGTTGACCACACCCTCGGTCGCGGCCAGGTGGATGGCCGACGGGAAGACGTCGTTGCTGGACTGCGACGCGTTGACCTGGTCGTTGGGATGGACCGGCTGCCCGAACTGCTCGGCGGCGAGGGTGGCGATGACCTCGTTGGCATTCATGTTGGACGACGTGCCCGACCCGGTCTGGTACACGTCGATCGGGAACTGGTCGTCCCAGCCACCGGCAGCGACTTCCTCGGAGGCGGCTCGGATGGCGGCCGCGGCAGCAGGCTCCAGCACCCCCAACTCCCCATTGACTGATGCGGCCGCGGCCTTGATCCGACCCAGGGCCCGGATGACCGAGCGGTCCAGGGTCAGGCCGCTGATCGGGAAGTTCTCGACCGCCCGCTGGGTGGTGGCGCCCCATTTGGCATCGGCCGGGACCTCGACCTCGCCCATGGAATCGCGTTCCAGCCGGGTGCCCTCCTCCGTCATCGGTTCAGGTTGGTCGAGGCGACAAACCGGATGGAAGGCGGGATGAGGTAGGGAAGGGCGCCCGCGTCGAGATCGGCCACCACCTCCTTGGCCTTGTTCACCAGCTCGGTGACGCCGATGCCGCCGTGCATCGGTTCATATCCGCGCAGATGTGCGATCCCCTCAGCCAGCTTGCTCCGAGCCCCCCGCCGGTTGCGGCGCGACAGGTGCAGGAACCCGGCGGCGAGCTTGATCAGGCCCTGGTAGAAGTCCCGCTCGTCATCGGCTGCGGCTCGCCACAGCGTCTCCCAGGCTTCATGGGCGTGCCAGTAGCGCGCGCCGTTGAAGAGAGCGACTCCCTCGCGGAACAGGCGGTCAGCTTCGGCCGGATCCAGCGGCGCCGTCCGGCCGCGGGCAGATACCTCCTTGGCGGGCACCGAGCTGACCTCCGTCATCGGCCGGATCGTACAGCGGCCGCGCCGACCGGGAGGTCACCGGACCGATTTGGCGCGACGGTGCAGCTGCGGTTCTTCGGGGAGGAGCCTGGGGGATCTAACCGCGGTGGCGCGTCTTCAGCTTGGCGAGGTCCGGCTCCGGCTCTTCGGCGGGGAGCAGCTGATGGATCTGATTTCGGTAGCGGACGCCACCCGAGCTCCGCGCCAGCCAGCGCAGGTAATCCGGGTCGTGCTTGGACAGATCCTTCAGGGTCCAGCCCTGGTACCGGCCGAAGTCGATGACGCTGGACGGCGGCTGCTGGCCGTTGCTCTTGACCTCGGCGTAGGGGGCGGATCCATTTGTCGGCGGCGATGGAACCGAAGGCGAGACCAGCGACGAGTCCGACGACGAGGCCGACGACCGGAATGACGTGCGTCCAGGGCCGACCGGTGTGTGACGCTCGCGGTCGTACCGACGGCGACGGATTGGCGTGCGGAGCAGGTCATAGGCGCGATTGATCTCGGCCATCCGCGCGGCATCCCCGCTGGGGGCGTCCGGATGGTATCGACGGGCGAGGACCCGGAACGCGGCCTCGACGACGATGTCGTCGGCGTCGTGACGTATTTGCAGTGCCCGGTAGGCGTCGAAATCGGTCGACAAAAGTCCACCCTGGTATGGGACCCGATGGTAGGACTAACCGCCGCCAAATGCCACAAAAATCTCGCCCTGAGTGTTGACAAAGAGCGACACAAATCCAGCGCCCACGATCCGCTCGCGAATGCCGAGCGGCAGGTCGTCCGGCTCGAAAACGACGTAGGGATAGCCCGCCTGCAGGAGGAGATTCAGCTCTTCCAGGGGGTGGAGGCGACCGCCGGCGGTATGGATGCTGACCTCGGTCTGCTCCGACACCATGGTCTCCAGCATTCCGCCGAACACGCCGATGGGTGTGGCGTCCCACTGCTGGAAGTTGAACGCCACGTGCAGGACGGGAGTGGTGGATGCCAGTCGCCCGGCGGCCACTTCGGCGCGCAGCCGTTCGACCAGCTCGTTCTGGGCCGGGGTGATGATCATCCTCGAATCGGGGTAGCCGACCCAGTACCCCGTTTCCGCATTGCGCAGATCGATCGAAAGCGTCTCGCTGATCCGATGCTCGCCGAGCAGGAGAGCCTCGATTGGCTCGAGCCGGATGGGAAGCGCGGCCGCGAGCAGGAAGATGCCCACCACCCCGGCACGCAGCGCCAGCCCGAACCGCGGGTTCTCCCAGACGGCCCGGAGCGCGAACGCGCCCATTACCGCCAGGAACACCGGCGTCCAGTAATGGAGCGTCTTCGATACCTCGAAATCCAGGCCGTCGACCCCCAGATCCTGCCACCGGATGGCCGCGGCGGCGAGCACCGCCAGTAAGCCCATGGCGAACGCCACCACCGGCACCAGTGCGAAGGTGGTCCTGCCGGCCACGATGCCGCCGACGGCCACCGTCCAGACCAGGATCGGGTAGCGCACGAAGAACTCGACGAAGCTGTTGACCCACCGCTCGAGTGAGGGGAGCGCGAACACCACCACCGTCACCACCCCGGCAATGCCGATCCCCCGCACGAGGAGGATGAGACCGCGCCGCGCGAGGTCGGATCGGTCGAGCAGCCATAGGGCCCCCAGGGCAGGCGGGATGGCCAGAAGGCCGAGCGCCGAGGGCAGGTCCAAGCCCAGCATGGTGGTGGCCTGGGGGAGCGCCAGCACCGCGCCGCCCACCAGCGCGGGGACGCCGATCCGCGCAAACCGCTCCGGTGCGAGCGCCACCAGGGCGGCGACGGTCGCCGCGGTCAGGACACCCATCAGCGGATGGAGGTAGAGCGTGGCGGCCAGCCCCACCGCCAGGACGAGCGGCCGGCGTTGCTCGTCGCCCGTCACCAGCTCGACGAGGCAGAACGCGACCAGGGGCAGGACCAGGACCGTGGCTCGGCCATCGGCCATCCGCGCGAACGAGGCTGTCAGAGTGAAGGCGATCAGCATCCACCACGCCACTCCCCGCCCGTGAATGCCCGAGGCCAGGCGGACCATGCCCAGGGCCACCAGCACAGTGGAGGGCAGGACAAATGCGGCCGTGGCCAACGCCGCGGGCTGGCCGCTGAGGACTGTCGCCGACCCCAACAGTCCGGTGTAGCCCAGGAACATGCGCGATGGCCCGTAGATCGGCGACGGGGCGATGGTCAGCGTCGTGAACTCGCCGAACGCGCGGAGGTGCTCGGGCGGCGCGACGTGGTTGGGCAGGACGTCGATGAACGGCACCACCGGCGAGGCCAGCTGGAGGATCACCGACCCCGACCAGGCGAAGACGACCAGCGCGCCGGCAACCGTGGGCCACCCCAGCCGGAGGACCGGCCGGCTGGCGAGGATGGGCTTCACGAACCAGCCCAGACCGATGACCGTGGCATTGACCGCCAGCAGCACCACCTGGCGGAACAGCCCCAGGCTCCCGAGCAGCATGAGCGCCACCAGGCCGATGACGACGGCCCCCACCACGCCGCCCAGCACCGCATCGATCACCGATCCATATGGCGCGCGTCGCAGGGCACGGATGACGACCGCGCCGGCGGCCAGCTGGATCACCGCCGAGCCCAGGACCAGCACCGCGGCGGGGAACGTCACGGGAAGCTGGCTCGCGACCTCGGCCAGCGCCCCCTCCCAGCTGGACCCGAGGGTGGTGCCGTCCAGCATCCGGATCCCGACCAGGATGGCGGCCACCGCCACCACGCTCAGCAGCTCGAGGGTGCGGCCCTCCGGCCCGTTCCGCATTGGCGCGTACGGTACAGGCCGTTCGATCCTCGCCGCGGCGGCGGCCTCACCATATCCGCATCCGGCGTTCACATTCTGTCCATATCCCGGAGCCAGTCTGGCGTCGAACGGATCGGATTCATCGGTCCCACACGAGGAGACTCAATTCATGTTCGGACGCTTCATCGCCTTCGTGCTGCTGGTCGTGCTGGTGGTGGTGGCCGGAACCGCCGTCTACAACGCCGGGGTGAGCGCGGGAATCGCGGCCGATGTCGGCAGCGCCATCGCGTCGGGGGACCCGGTGCCCATCGGCGTTTACGGACCCTATGTGGGGCACCCATGGGGCTACGGCTGGGGCTGGGGCGGCGGGTTCCTGGGGATCCTGTTCGGCATCTTCTTCCTGTTCCTGATCTTCGGCCTGCTGCGGGCGGCGTTCGGTTGGGGTCACCGGGGCGGACATCGGGGTTGGGGCGGCTACAGGGGGTATGGCCGGGACCACGGTGGTCCCCGCGAGTACTTCGACGAGTGGCACCGTGAGCAGCACGGCGACGCGGTGGAGTCGGGCGAGACGCCGGACAAGCCGCCCGCTGACAGGACCTGAAGACCGGTCACAGGACCGATGCGGGCGGGCGGCGGCAGCCGCCCGCCCGACTACCATGCCTCCCATGGCACGGGTCCTCGTCGTCGACGACGAGCCCAGGATCGTCCAGCTCGTCCGCGACTACCTGGAGCGGGCGGGCTTTGCCGTCTCGACCGCGCGCAGCGGGCCGGAGGCGCTCATGCGGGCGCGCCAGGATCGGCCTGAGCTGATCGTGCTGGACCTGGGCCTGCCCGGGCTCGACGGGCTGGAGGTCACGCGCCGCCTGCGCCGGGACTCGGGAGTGCCGATCATCATGCTCACTGCTCGCGACGACGAGACCGACAAGGTGGTCGGCCTGGAGCTGGGGGCGGACGACTACGTGACCAAGCCGTTCAGCCCGCGCGAGCTCACCGCCCGGGTCCGCGCGGTGCTTCGCCGCCACGCCGGCGAAACCGATGCCGAGCTGATTCGGGCGGGCGAACTGGTGCTCGACGTGCCGCGCCTCCGGGTGGAGGTCGCGAGGCGGGAGGTGTCACTCACCACGACCGAGTTCCAGCTGCTCACCGCCCTCGCCCGCCAGCCGGGCCGGGTCTTCACCCGGTCGCAGCTCCTGGACGCGATCCACGGCGAGGCCTTCGAGGCGTATGAGCGCGCCATTGACGCCCATGTCAAGAACATCCGACGCAAGATCGAACCGGACGCGCGTGCGCCGCGCTACCTGCTCACCGTGTACGGAGTTGGCTACCGCCTGACCGATGCCTGACCGCGGACACCGGGGGTGGCACGGATACGGCCGTCACCGGCCGCCGTGGTGGCCCGAAGGCGAGACGTGGCCGCCGGCTGACGCTGACCGGGCCGAATACTGGCGCCGCACGCGCGGCGGATTCATGTGGCGTATGGGCTGCTTCTTCGTCGTCATGGTCATCGTGGTCGTATCGGTGGTGGCCTTCCTCGCGTGGCTGATCGGCTCGGCGTTGGGCGGTGCGGAGCCTGCAATACCGGCCGTCCTCATCGGTCTGTTCGTCCTGTTCCTGCTAGCGCTGACGGGGCGGGCGGTGCGCCGGGCGGCCACGCCCGTGGGCGACCTCATCGAAGCGTCGGGCCGCGTGGAGGCAGGGGACTTCAGTGCCCGTGTCCCGGAGGATGGCCCCCGAGAGGTCCGTTCCCTGGCCCGAGCGTTCAACTCCATGAGTACACGTCTCCAAGAGATGGAGGCGCAACGGCAGTCGACGCTGGCCGACGTCTCGCACGAGCTTCGAACCCCTCTGGCCGTGATCCAGGGCAACGTGGAGGCGCTGCTCGACGGGGTCTACCCCGCCGATGCGGAGCACCTCGAGCCTATCCTGGACGAGATACGCGTAATGGAGCGGCTGATCGAGGACCTACGCACACTCACCCTGGTGGAGGCCGGAAGCCTGGTCCTCCACCGTGTGCCCACCGATCTGGGCGACCTGCTCCCCGAGGTGGCGGCCGGTTACAAGAGCCAGGCCGAGCAGGGCGGCGTTCAGCTCATCGTCACGGTCGCGGACAAGGTGCCGGTCCTGGAAGTGGATCCCGCCCGCCTCCGTGAAGTCGTCTCGAACCTGCTGACCAATGCGCTGCGCCACACGCCGCGTGGTGGAAGCATCGACCTCGCCGCCCGCCTGGTGGGCAATGAGGCTGAAGTCATCGTGCGGGACACGGGCGGCGGGATGAGTGCCGAGCAGTTGGAACGAATCTTCGACCGCTTCTATCGCTCGCCCGACTCCCCGGGGAGTGGCCTGGGCCTGCCCATCGCCCGCGACCTGGTCGAAGCCCACGGCGGCAAGCTCACCGCGACCTCCGAACTCGGCGGCGGCACCACCATCCGCTTCACCCTCCCGCTTGCCGGGGGCTAGGCGAGATCAACTCCGATCCAAATCCGACTTGGACCGCCGATCGGTGGAGGAGTCAGACGCCTCTTCGGGGTGAACCAACTCGTGAAGCCGCTTCGTCTTTGCATCCAGAGTCTCGTCCTGCAGCTTTAGAGCTACTCGCTTTGGAGCGGGAGTGGTGATCTGTAAGTCCATCAGTGACGTGCCTCGCCTGAAGACGGGGTCGGTGACGGAGATGAAATACAGGCCGCCAAAGCCCGCGATCAGCGCGCCGACGATGAGCCCTCCAAGGTCAGGACCGCGCCCGAGTGCCGGCAAGAACAAGCTGATTCCGATACCCAAGAAGAGGAGTCCGATGCCTAGGCGTTGGAAGAAGAGTGGCCTCATCCCGAAGCTACGCCGTCCCCTAAAGGCAAGAGCGAGAAGCACTTCGACCAGCATCATCGCCACACCCACGCCAGTACCGTGAGCCCTGGCA
>JBOGTA010000077.1:0-8901 GCA_050695855.1 Candidatus Limnocylindria bacterium | reverse complement strand
CGGCCGTTTCGGGCCCCGAGTGGCCGGCGACCCAGATCACCTTGCCCACCTTCAGCTGGCAGTCTTGGGCCAGCTGCGAAAAGAGCCGCATCGGCCCGTACTTGAGATACGAGAACGACCCGTAGGTGGAGCACGCGCCCCAGAAGCCGTTGAACGCCGCCATCGGGTCATCGGCCAGATTGACCGAGGCCAGCCCGACCGTCACCCCGGCGTTCGTGAACTCGGTGATCTGCTGAGGAAGCAGCGCGCCGCGGAGATTCTCGTCTCGGTGGTACCAGCCCCAACCGGGTAGGTCTTCCCAGCCCTTCGCGAAACCGGCGATGTTGGTGGACTCGGCCAGGTCCGCCGAGCAGGCGATGAACAGCGGGCGGTCGTAGTCGGCCTTGGCGATCGAGTTGATCCATGCACCCCACGAGCCGAGTGCGGCGCGGTTGGCGACCTTCTCGCCGGGGGCCTTCCAGAGGGTGGCGGGGTAGGCGGCGACGTCGGTGAAGCGCGGGTCGTCGAAGATGGATGCGCCGCGCCCGCCCAGGTGGAAGCTGGCGACCCGATCGGGCACCAGGCCAGCGACCTCCACCAGACGGTCGCTGATGGCGTCCACGACGTCGGTGGCGTTGCGCAGGACGGAGATGGCGATCTCGAAATTGCGGCGAGCCTGGGCCGTTCGTTCGGCGGCATCGGCTGGGGCCGGCTCGTCGACGCCGGCGTATTCGACTCCGTGGCGATCCATGAACTCGTGGCGTACGACCCAGAACTCGGGGGCGTTCATGGGCCACGGCGTGCCGTGGCTCTTGTTGTCGTACTTGCCGTAGCCGCGGCCCTTCCGGGTTCGGATCCAGGCCACCGACGGCACCCGCTCCGGGTTGTTGCCGCGTGCGGCTTCCAGCACCACGCGGGTCACCGGGCCCCATTCCGACCCGTCCATGGTTCCCGCCACCCGCCAGTGGTAGGCCTCGAACCAACTCTGCGGGGTGCCGGGCACGACCGAGGAAATGGCCGGATCGTCGATCCCGTAGTCGTTCCAGTCGAGGAGGTACACGAGGTTGTTTAGCCCCAGTCCCCACGCGGAGTTGCGCGTCTCGTGGCTGGCGCCGGGGGTCAACCCGCCCTCGCCCTCGACCACGAAGACCTTGACCTCCTCGCAGCCGGCGAGCTTGAGGGCCACCGCCTCGCCGGCCGACGGCGGTTGGCCGTGACCCGACGGACCGGTGTTCCATTTCAGGAAGAGGGTCTTGCCCTCCATCTCGGCATGCCCCGGCAGGCCGCCTCGCCGGCGGAGCAGGAGCAGGTCTTCCCAGGTCAGCGCCCAGCGCCCGTCGTCGGGGAACGCGAACTCCGGTCGCGGGTCACGATCGTGGCGGGCGCGGAGGGTCTCGTTGAGCACGGCCAGGGTCGCGTAGACGAGAGGCACGGTGTGCCCCGCCGAGAGCACGAACCGGTCGGCGAAGGGGAGCCATGGGCGGCGGACGTCCCAGCGCATGGCACCCGACAGCATCAGCGCCACCAGGAGGTGGACCTTGGATCGCGACCCGCCCGGGTGGCCGCTCTGGCGGTAGTTCAACGACAGGTCGATGCACTCGTCGATAACCTCGCGGAGCACCTCCCAGTGCGGAAACTCCGCCTCGGCCTCGGCCAAGAGCTCACCCGCGCCGGTCGGTCGAACCGCGGTCATCGGGCGCTGGACGTGACGCGGTCGCCGGTCCGCTCCAGGCGCCCGAGGGACTCGCCGATGCGTTCCACCGCCGCCAGGATGTTTTCTCGGCTGTTGGCGTAGCTGAACCGGAGGTACCCCTCCCCGTGGCGGCCGAAGGCCGTCCCGGCCAGCCCGCAGACGCCCGCGTCGTAGAGGAGGTGAGTGGCGATCTCGGCGCTCGAGCGCCCGAAGGAGCTGAAGTTGGGGAAGACATAGAAGGCCCCGTGAGGCATGACACAGCTGACCCCCGGAATCGCGTTCAGTCCGTCGACCATGAGGGACCGCCGGGCGATGAACTCTTCGCGCATGGCGTCCGGGGCGTCCTGGGGACCGGTCAGGGCCGCGATGGCGCCGGCCTGGGCGAAGGCGTTGGTGCAGCTGACCGAGTTGATGACCAGCCGGCTGAAGGTCGGCGCCAGCCAGCCGGGCACCACCCCGTAGCCCAGCCGCCAACCGGTCATGGCGAAGGTCTTGGAGAAGCCGTCCAGAGTGATCGTCCGTTCCGCCATGCCGGGCAGGGTCGCGATCGAGAGCGGCTCGCCCTCGTACTGGAGGCGGCCGTAGATCTCATCGGCCAGGACCAGCAGGTCGTGGCGGTTGGCGATCTCGGCCACGGCGCGGACGTCATCGGGGGTCATCACCGAGCCGGTCGGGTTGTGGGGGCTGTTGATGACAATCATCCGTGTCCGCGGGGTGACCAGACTGGCGACCTCGTCGACGTCCATCCGGAACTCGCGTTCCTCGCGCAGCGGCGCCGCCACCGCCACGCCGCCCACGTACTCGGCCATGCTCTCGTAGATCGGGAAGCCGGGGTTGGGGTAGATGACCTCGTCGCCCTCGTCCACGACGGCCAGCATGGCGTAGAACATGATCGGCTTGGCGCCGGGGGTCACGATCACGTGGTCGGGGGTGGCCTCGATCCGCTTCCAGCGCCGAACGTCGTCGACGATGGCCTGTCGCAGCGGAGCGATGCCTTCCGCCGCGGTGTAATGGGTCATGCCCTCTTCCAGCAGGCCCCGGGCCGCGGCGTCCTTGATGTGGCGCGGGGTGTCGAAATCGGGCTCACCGATCTCGAGATGGATGACGCTGCGCCCGGTCGCCTCCAGCGCTCGCGCACGGGCGGCGGCCTCGAACGCGGTCTCGGTCCCGATGCGGGACATCCGTTCAGCCAGCTTCACGCGCCCAAGTGTACCGATGGGCCGCCCCGACCGAATGGGCCATTGCGGGCCACTCGCGTTGGCTTGCTATACTTTCCGAAGCGATTTCAGCCCCCGCGTGGAGAACCCATCACCCATGACGCTTTCCGAGACGACTCCCCAGGTCATCACGACCACCGAGCAACTCGTCAACCTGACCGATGCGGCTGCCGCCAAGGTCATGGAGCTGCGGGCCCGCGAGGGCAAGGCGGAGGCCGCCCTGCGCCTGTTCGTGAAGAGCGGCGGCTGCTCAGGGTTCAGCTACGGGCTTGCCTTTGACGACTCCCGTGCGGAGGACGACCGGGTGGAGCTCCACGGTGAGGTCCCGATCGTGATAGATGCCTACAGCGCCCAGTACGTGGATGGCGCGGAGATCGACTACGTCGACTCGCTGATGGGATCCGGGTTCGCCATCAACAACCCGAACGCGGTGAGCAGCTGCTCCTGCGGGCAGTCGTTCAACACCGACGGCTCGCCGGCCAAGGCCGGGGGCTGCCACTAGACGCTTCCGCTTTCGATTACCCCTACGACCCCGGTCCCGCCACCGGGGTCGTTCTCTATTCGCGAATCAGGGCCCAGATCTGACGGGCGCCGCTGACCCCCTTCAGCTCGTGGAGCCCGCGGTCTTCGAACCGCAGGTCCGAGTCCGCCACCAGCTCGTAGGTCGTGCCTGAGATGAGCACCTCGCCGGGCGCAGCCAGCGCCGTCACTCGGCTGAGCAGATGGACTGCCACCCCCCGGATGTTGTCGGGGATGACCTCCACCTCGCCGGTATGGACGCCGACCCGAATGCCAAAGCCGAGGCTCCGTGCCTCCTCGCTGATGGCCGCACCGCAGCGGATCCCGCGCTCGGCGCCGTCGAACATCGCGATGAGCCCATCACCGGTGGTGGTGGCCAGCTTCCCGCGGAATTTGTCGATCTGACGCCGACTCTGGGCGTTGAGAGTGGCCAACATGGAGGCCCACTGTGCGGGGCCGACCTGCTCGGCGGTGGCGGTGGAGTCCACGATGTCGGTGCACACCAGGGTGGCCAGGGTGCGCTCGCTCCGAGCGGCGGCCGGCAGGGCAAACGTGCGCATCCCGGCGAAGTCGTACTGGATCACCTGCTCGTCGCCCACCACCCAGGCGTCGTGGCCCGGAAGGATCTCGTACAGCGTGCCCCGGCCAGCCTCCATCTCCAGCCCGTCGGGGGTGATGTAGTGCAGCGTCCCCTGCATGACCAGGCCCAGGTGGTGGTACTCGCACCATTCGGTCCCGGCGATGGATTTGACGTCCTTCGACCACTTCCACCCGGGCTCGAACGTAATCCGGCCCACCACGAAGTCGCCCAGGTTCCAGATATCGGTCCGCCCGTTGGGGAGCATCCGCGTTTCGTCGGGCATGTCGAGCGACTTTCGCTGCATGTGCGCCACGCCGATCCTCCTCTCGACCCCCTACTCGCCGGAGCCGTCGTCTGCGAACGTGCCCGCGCCGGACTCGACCGCCTCGCGTGTCAGCCCACCCAGCGCCGCCGGGATCGGTCTGGGCAGCGCCGGCGGGCGCACGTATCGGTCTACCAGCTCGCGGGTCCCGTCGACGCCGAGCCGCTCGAACAAGAGGGCCAGCCGCGAGCGGAGGTTGGCCCCGATCTCGGCCTCGGCATCGAGTCCGATGGACCACAACGCGGCCTTGAAGGGGCCCAGCGCCTTCTTGCGAGTCTTATAGAGGAACTGTGCATCGGTTTCGCCCGGCTTGCGTTCATCGGCGCAGTTGGCCAGGCACCAGCCCATCATCTCGGCCTTCAGGTCCTCCGGCAGCCCGCCGCCGTCGTACAGGATGTTCTGGAAGCCGGTGGCCAGGTGGATCTCGGCGCAGCCGCTGGCCGGGAAGTGGCCGAACGCCTCCTCAGGGAGGGTGCTCGCCCCGTGCTGGACACAGCCGGCCAGGCCGAACTCGTCGCGGGCGACGGTCGACAGGCGGCGGAGCGTGTCGAAGTCGAGGGCGACCGGTGCCATGCTGCCGTCGGGGAGCGCCACGCCGCCGTGCGAGGTCCCGGTCTGGATGCTCACCTTGCTGATGCCGGGGTACCGATCGGCATCGTCCGCCAGCGCGGACCGATATTCGGCCAGGTACGCTCGCAGCTCGGTCTCGGTGGAGTTCGTCTTCCCCACCTCTCCGATCTCGCCGCCGATCGAAATGGTGACCCCCGGCGGCTCCAGGGACCGGATGAGCCGGGTGAGATCGGCCGTGCGCTCGGCGTTCACCCGCTGCTGATCGGGGATCGAGGCACGGCTGAGGTCGACCAGGGTGCTGGCGTCGATGTCGATGTTCAGGAACCCCGCCGCGACGGCCTCGCGGGTGAGGTCCCGCAGGCCATTCAGCTCGGCCTCGGGGTCCGCCTTCCAGCGGGTGGCATTGAACTGAAAGTGGTCGCCCTGGATGAACACCGGGCCCGACCAGCCCTCGCGCAGGGCGGCGGCCAGGATGACCGTCGCGTACTCGTCTGGCCGCTGGTCGGTGTACGCCATCTCGCTCTTGGCGATCTCGAAGACGAGCGCCCCCACCTCGCGCTGGATGGCAACAGTGAAGACGGCGCGCGCGGTCAGGTACCCAGCCGCCCGAACGTTGATGGCGGGGACGGTGAACGCTGTCGGCGGAATCTCTCCCCGACCCCGCGCGGCGTAAAGCTCCTGGATGGGCGCCGATCGGCAGCCGAGCGCCTGGCTGGCGGCCCAGATCACCCAGCGGCAGGCATCGCGGAACGCTGGATCAGCGTGAAAGACCGCGTCGCGGACCAGCTGGTCGGTGAGCGGCCCTCGGAAGGGCGACGGGTCGGTCACCGTCAGGCGGTCGGCAGTCACCGTGGCGGCCGGGCCGAGCGCCTCACGGAGGGTGTCGGCAGGGACGGCCTTCATGGCGGCCATCCTAGCCTAGCCATCCCAGGCCGGCGAAGATGTTGAAGGCCAGCAACGGAGTGATGACCAGCCCGACCACGGCCGCCACCACGTACCAGTCCCGGGCCCCGCTCGGATCGACGCCCGGCTGCCGGGCGAACCGGAAAGCCCATGCCACGACCGCGCTCAGCAGGGCCACATAGAGGACCGCCGACAGCGCCAGCAGGGCGAGGACCGGGTCGCGAACGGGGCCGCAGTCCAGGGCCAGCCAGCCGCCCGGCGGACAGGGCGTAGCGAGCTCGAGCCCGATCGCGACGCCGGCTCCGGTCAGGACGACCGCGGACCAGCCGAGGTGAAAGAGGAGAAGGCGGCGCAGGGGCGTGCCCGGCGGGCGTCAGCCGGCCGCGCGAGCGGAAGCCTCGGCCGCGGCCTGAGCCTCGCGGCGGCTGATCCGGCGGAACTCGTAATACAGGTAGGCCAGGGCTACCGTCGTCATGCCGCCGGTCATCGCCCCAAGGCCCAGGGCGATAAGCGGGAACGCGGGCGGGATGAAGTGGCCCCCGGCCACGTTGAACACGAAGTACGGGATGAGGAGGAGCATGACCGCGGCGTAGTTAGCGAGGACGAACAGGCGGATCAGGCTCCAGCCTGGCCCGTGGCGGCCACGTGACGCCTGGATGATGAAGGCGAGGATGACAACCAGGACCAGGTTGGTCCAGCCCACGCCATTGGCGACGAGGAACCCGACCCCCTCCGAGAACTGGAGGAACTCGATGTACAGGGTGACCCCGTAGTAGATGGAGTTGGGCACGTAGGTGAACAGCCAGTACAGAAACAGGAACAGGGGAACGCCCTTGAGGGTGGCGATGAGCCATGTTTCCGATCCGAACAGGAGCCAAGTTGCGAAATCGTCGGCCCCGCCGATGACGCGAGCGAACAGGCCGCGGCGCCGCGGTAATGCGTAGGTCGTCATTCGGTCTGATCCAAAAGGAAGGTGATGAGGGCCTGGAGCTGCGATTCGGTCAGCGCGGTCTCGGGGTGCGGAGGCATGCCAGTCGAGTTGCCGTCGTTGTAGTTGGCCGACGAGTCGCGGATCCACAGCTCGAAGAACCTTCGGGCGTCAGTTGCATAGTCCTCCTGACGCTGTGCCTCCTGGGACACCGGGGTCGGCAGATTGTCGGACAGGCGGGTGCCGACGGCCAAGAGGCTGGGGAAGATGCCATCAACGCCGGCGAGGTCCGCCCCGTGGCAGCCGCCGCACCCGGCCACGACGTATACCTCGGCCCCCGCTTCGACAGTGTCGGGCAACTCCTCCGGGGGCGGGTTCGCGAGCGTCTCGGCGGCCCATTCGCCGATCATCGCGGTCAGGGCCTCGATCTGCTGCCGGGTCAGCGGGCCGCCGAACTCCTGGCCCCAGGCCGGCATCGGGCTGCTGATGTTCCCGGACCGGACGACACCGCCGAGGGTGATCACCCACGCAACGTAATTGTTCAGCGACTGCGCTCCGCCGGTCTGGGCCCACTTCTGGGCGAGTGGAAGAGAGTGCAGGTTCGGGACCGGCGTTCCATCCGCCAAGGTGCCGCCCATCCCGTCCACGCCGTGGCACCTGGCGCAGTTGGCACCGTACGGTTGGAGGTGGGGCGGGATGGCGCTGATCACCAGCTGACCGTCGACCCCCGCCGCGCTCACGGTCGTCTCCCCCTCCTCGTCAAATTTGACCGGTGATGTCCTGTCATCCTCGATATCAACCTGGAAGGGCGTGGTTCCGACGCCGGTGACCGTGATGTGCGCGCCCGCCGAGTTCTTGAAGCTGATGCTCGTGTTCACGAACAACTCGATGGCCTCGAGCGGTGCCGCCTCATTGTCGATGTCTTGCGCGAAGCCATCGAGACTGATGTCGACGTCGATGGTGTAGGTGTCATCCGGGAGGAACACGATCCGCCCGAACGCGAGCAGCTTCTCGTCTCGAGTCGCCTCGAAGTCCTCGCGGCGAGGCGCATCGGTGATCCAGTAGAACGTGGTAAACGCCGCGAAGCCGACCATCAGCATCACGCCGAGGGCCTTCATCCGCATCGGCATACTCCTAGGCGGCGCAATGTTCGATGTCCTCGGTATCCCGCCTGTCGAAGGTCGCGGTTCCGATCGGCGGCCCGCTGATCCTCACCGAGGTGTCGACGATGTAGACCCCGTCTTCGACGCGGTGGGCAAAGCGGTCCATCCCGCGCGGGGCCGGCCCACCGCGCTTCTCGCCCAAGATCGTGTACTTCGAGCCGTGGCACAGGCATTCGAACCATAGGCTGCGGTCGCAGAGCTGCGGGATGTTGCAGCCAAGGTGGGGGCACTTGCGGTACAGGGCGATGATGTCATTCCCCGGATCAGGGAACTCCTCGCCCGTGCCCTCGACGCGCGACTTGCCGGCGGGGATGTTCACGATGAGCAGGCGCGCCTTGTTGTAGATGAACGGCAGCCCGCGCACCCATTCCGGTTGCTGGGTGGCGATGTCGGCGGCGGTGCCAATGACGAGGTTCGGGTCGCCGAGGCCGCCCCTCAAGTTTGGATAGAGAAACAGGATCGTGCCGCCCAGGAACTGGAGCGTCAGAAGGCCAACGCCCACTCCAACCGCGTTGCGGAGGAAACTCCGACGGCTGATCTCGCGGGTCGGCGGGCCGGGCTGCTCGCCCCACCCGGAGGGCTGGCTGGTCACGGCGCGATCCTCACAGGGTGAAGAACAAGCCGTCCCAGGGCCAGACCCAGTTCCACCCCGGGCCCCTGAAGAAGGCGCCGATGATGGTCACCCCGATGCCGAAGAACATGATGCTCAAGAAGAGGACCCAGGCGAGCTTGCGGTCTCTTGCGGCCCGGTATGGAGACCGGTCGACATACGCGATGAGGGCAAGGGCGACGAAGTAGAAGGGCAGTGGGATGAAAAACCCGGCCACGGTGGGATTGAAGTAGGCCAAGAGTTCCTGGAGGCCAAGGAAGTACCACGGCGCCTTGGCGATATGGGGCGTGACGTTGACATTCGCCTGCTCCTCGAGCGGCGCCTGGACGAAGAAGGACATGACCAGAAGCATGGCGGTGATGAGGACCGCCATCAGAAACTCGGCCCGCAGCAGGTGGGGCCAGGTCAGGACCGTCT
>JBOGTA010000076.1:0-6762 GCA_050695855.1 Candidatus Limnocylindria bacterium | reverse complement strand
CCGCGCCAGCGGCCTGCTGGCCGCCGCCGGACGCCGGGCCGACCTCCGCGCCGACGCGGCTGCGGCCGCGGACCTGCTGGGCCGAGCCATTGACCTGATGCCGGCGGACGATCCCGAACGAGGGGTCGTCATGGTGCTATTGGCCAGGCGTCTGCCAGCCGTTGGGGAGGCGGCGCGGGCGGTCCGACTGCTCGTCGAAGCCGTGGCCGACGCGACGCAGGCTGGCAATGAGCGGGCGCGGGCGTGGGCCGAACTGGCGCTGGTGGAGATGCGTCGCTCCACGCAGTCGACGTCGCAGTCGGAATCGATGCATGAAGCCGAGCGCCTCAGAGAGGTCCTCGCCGGGCTGGGCGATGACACCGGGGCAAGCCTGGCCGAGCTGGTCGCCGCGTGGAGTCTGTTCACCCTCGGTCGTGCCGGTGAAGCGTCCGCGCGAACTCGGGCCGCTCTCGACCGACCGGGGAGCGTCGGTCCCTGGCTCCGGGAGGCGCGAATTCAGATTGGCGCGGCCGCTGTGTTCGGGCCTACCCCGTCTGACGAGGCGATTCGGCTGATTGAAGACCGGATGCGCCTCGGATACGAACCCGGAGCCGACCTCGGAATCGGTCGAATGTTGACCGTGCAGGGCGCTTTCGACGAGGCGAAAGAATGTTTCGCGAGAGCGGCGCGTGGCTTGGAGGAGCTCGGTGATCGGTTCCTGCTCACTGAAGCGGACGCCGGGCAGGGCCAGATTGCCCTGCTCCTGGGAGACACGGCCGCAGCCGTCCAGCACTTCCGCCAGTCGTACGACCGCAAGATCGCTCTTGGAGATCGTGGGTATGCGTCCACTACGGCCGTCGGACTGGCCACGGCGCTCCTGGCGGATGGCGACCTTGACGAGGCGTGGCGCTACGCGACGATCGCGCGCGAATCGTCCGCAAACGACGACATCTCCTCGCAGGCCGGGGGACGAGGTGTGCAGGCACGCGTTCTTTCGGCCCGAGGAAAGCACGGCGAGGCAGAGGACGTTGCACGGGAGGCGAAGACCATGATGGAGCCGACGGACTACCTCCTCGCTCACGGCGAGGTGCTCGTCCACTTGGCCCACGTCCTCGGAGAGTCAGGCAAGAAGGACGAGGCTGTGGCCGCGGCTCGCGAGGCCGTGGTTCTGTACGAGCAGAAGCGCGCCACGATCTACGTCGACCAGACGAAACGCCTGATTGAAGAGTGGTCTCGCTGATGGCGGAACCCGTGCGCATCTGTGCCGGCTGCGGGACCGAGAACCCGGCACAGGCCCGGTTCTGCTTCTCCTGCGGGGCCGCCCTCGAGATGGCTGCAGGCCCTTCCGCTGAAACGCGCAAGACGGTCACGGTCCTGTTCTGCGACCTCGTGGGTTCGACAGCGATGGGCGAGCAGCTCGATCCGGAGACGTTGCGGAGCCTGCTGAGCCGGTCATTCGATCGGGTCAGCGCGATCGTCGAAACCCACGGTGGCGTGGTCGAGAAGTTCATCGGCGACGCGGCGATGGCCGTGTTCGGCATTCCGCGCGTCCACGAGGACGACGCGTTGCGTGCGGTTCGGGCGGCGGCCGAGATCCGCGAGGCGCTGCAGGCCGTTGGTGGCGTGGGTGGCGGCGCCACCGTCGCGTGGCGCACCGGGATCGCCACCGGCGAGGTGGTGGCCGGTGATGCAGCTGGCAGCCAAAGGCTGGTCACTGGGGACGCGGTAAACGTCGCCGCCCGACTCCAGCAGACCGCTCAGCCCGGTGAGATTCTGATCACCGCCGACACGCATCGGCTCGTGCGGGATGCGGTGGAGGTCGAAGGACTGGGTGAGGTGACGGTCAAGGGTCGCCAGGCACCAATCCAGGCCTTCCGGCTCATCGACGTGGACCGATCCGCCGCCGGCCACGAGCGGAGGCTCGACTCGCCGATGGTGGGCCGTGAACGGCCCCGCCGCCTCCTCGACGAGGCGTTCGCCGAGGTACGAGATGAGCGGGTATGCCACCTGTTCACAATCCTGGGATCCGCCGGCGTCGGGAAGACGCGACTGGTCAACGAATTCGTCGACTCCCTCGGCGACCGCGCACGCGTCGTGCACGGCCGTTGTCTGTCATACGGCGAGGGAATCACGTACTGGCCGATCGCCGAAATCGTGCGCGCGGCGACCGACATCGGTCTTGCTCCCGGTGGGGATGCGGCCGCCGACCTGGCCAGCATCGCGGTAGTCCTGGGCGAGAACGACGATCGCGACCGGATTGCGGAGCGGGTTGGCGAAGCCATCGGGCTGACCCGCGGCCAACCCGTGCCCGATGAGATCCCCTGGGCGATCCGCTCCTTCATGGAGGCGCTGGCGGCCGATCGGCCGCTGGTGATCGTCCTCGAGGACCTCCAATGGGCCCAGCCGCTGCTCCTGGACCTGGTGGAGCACATCGCCGACTGGTCTCGGGACGCCCCGATCCTGCTTGTCGTGCTCGCTCGCCAGGAGCTGCTGGAGGTGCGGCCTGCCTGGGGGGGCGGGAAGCGCTCGGCCACCATCATCTCCCTCGAGCCGCTGAACGCCGAGGAGACCGCCCAGCTCATCGACAACCTGCTCGGCCAGGCTCATCTGCCGGAAACGATCTTCGACCGCATCCGATCTGCAGCTGAGGGGAACCCGCTGTTTGTCGAGGAGCTGCTGGAGATGCTCATCGACGAGGGGGCGTTGGCGCGGACCAATGGCGATTGGACAGCCAGCCGCGACCTCGCCAGCCTGGCCGTTCCACCCACGATTCAGGCCCTCCTTTCCGCACGACTCGACGGCCTGGCTGGGCCGGATCGGGCTGTCCTGGAGCGGGGTTCGGTGGAGGGGACTGTCTTCCACCGGGACGCGGTGGCGGCACTGGCCCCGGAGGCGCTGCGATCGTCCGTGGGTCCGAGCCTCCAGACCCTAACCCGCCGCGAGTTCGTGTCTCCCGACCGCGCCGAGCTGACCGGCCGAGAAGCATTCCGGTTCCGCCACCAGCTCATTCGCGACGCTGCCTACCAGGCGATCGCCAAGCAGAGCCGTGCGGAGCTTCATGAGGGGTTCGCCGACTGGCTCGAGAGCTCGCTTGGTGAGCGTCTCGATGAATATCGGCCCATCCTGGCCTACCACCTGGAGCAGGCTGCGCGCTACCGGCGCGAGCTCGACGCGACCGATC
This sequence comes from Candidatus Limnocylindria bacterium, assembly GCA_050695855.1. Classification (GTDB taxonomy): domain Bacteria; phylum Chloroflexota; class Limnocylindria; order QHBO01; family QHBO01; genus DASTEQ01. Next base: position 3,602 of record JBOGTA010000076.1, on the reverse strand, counting down.
CGAGCCTCTCAGATCTCGCTCGCAGGGCCGCAGCCCAGCTGGCCACTGCTGGCGAAGGCGCCCTCGATCGGGGGGACTTCAACGCCAGCGCGAACTTGCTTGGCAGAGCGGTGGCGCTACTGGACTCCGACGACCCTGAAGCAATGCCCATGCGGCTCACCCTCGGCGAGGCACTTGCCTGGGCTGCCGACACCTTAACGACTGATACGTTCTTGGGGGAAACACGTGCCATTGCCGAGCGGCTGGGTGACGAGCGATCAGCTCTTCGCGCCGAAACCCTCCGACTCCATCCTCGCGTTTCGCTGGGTGTTGAGCCGATGGCGGAGCTCGAAGCTGAGGCGAGCCGCTTTTACCAGCGGCTCCTCGAGCTCGGCGATCAGGATGGCGCGGCTCGGGCCGGGCTGGAGGTTGCGAAACTCCGGTTCTGGAACGGTCGCGTTCAGAGTGGGCTGGATCTGGCCCAGGAATTGCTCCCGACGGCAGGGGCCCGCCGCATCGCCGACGACCTGCGTAGCTGGATCGTGGGCTTCGCGTACTGGGGTCCCACGCCAGCCTCGGAGGGGCTCGAGCTTGCGCAGCGCACGGCCTTGGAGATGAGCGACCCCCGACAAGCTGAGCTGCGGACCGCACGGCAGGTCGGCGCCTTCATGGGAATGCAGGGGCGCTTCGAAGAGGCGCGCGCCAAGTTCGCCGAACAGGAGGCGATGTACAAAGAGCTTGGCTCTGGGCACATGCTGGGATCGCTGTTCAGCCACCATGCGACGCTGACGGAGCTGCTCGCGGGCGACGCAGCCCGGGCCGCCGATCTGGCGCGGTCCGGTTTCGATTTGCTCACGGCGGGAGGCGATCGGGGCTTCGCGTCCACGTCGGCGGTCAATGTCGCCCGCGCGTTGCTTGAACTGGGTCGCGATGGTGAGGCCGAGGAATGGGCGCGTCGAGGGCGGGAGATGACGACAGCAGATGACTTCGCTACGCAGGGGCCGGCGCGGGGAGTTCTGGCACTCACCATGTCGAGGCGGGGCGAGCACGACGCGGCCGAGCGCCTGGCTCGGGAGGCGGTCGAGGTCATGGACGCCACCGACCAGCTCACCGATGTCGCGGCGGCCCATGCCGATCTGGCCAAGGTCCTCCTGGCGGCCGGCAAACTCGACGGAGCCAGGTCGGAGTTTCAGCGCGCGCTAGACGTATACGAGCGCAAGGGGCACGTGGTCGGGGCCGGCAAGATGCGCGCCCGGTTGGCCGACCTGGCGGGCGCCACGCCAGCGCCTTAGGGGACGAGGACCAGCCTGCCGGGGACCTGGCCGGCGGCCAACCGGTCGTGCGCGGCGGCTGCCTCGCGGAGCGGCATTCGGTCCACGGACCAGCGGAGGCGGCCGCGGCGGGCCAGCTGCACCACGTCGCGCAGGTCGTCGGGAGACCCCCAGGAGGTGGTGGTGAGCGACGCCTCCGCGGGGAGCGCCGCGAACGAGAACATCATCTTCCCGCCCGCCTCGCCGACAAGCGACACCAGCCCGCCGGGAGCCACGAACCGAGCGGCCAGGGCCAGCGTTTCGTCGTTGCCCACGAAATCGAACACCACGTCGGCCGGCCCGCCCATCCCTGCGAACACGAGCTCCTCGTCGCCGGCCAGGAATCCCACGTCCGCGCCCAGCCGGGAAGCGATCTGGATCTTGTCGGGGTCGATCTCCCTCACGCCCACCACCACCTCCGGCAGCCGCCGCAGGAACTGGAGCGCGAACTGGCCCAACCCGCCCAGGCCGATGAGCAGTGCCCGCGACCCCTCCGCCAGCCACGGAATGGCGCGACGCACCGCCCGGAACGAGGTCACGCCGGCGTCCGCCAGCGGAGCGGCCTCCACCGGATCCAGCTGGCCCAGCGCGACGAGGTGTCGTGGATGGGGAACAAGCAGGTACTCGGCGTATCCGCCATCCACCTGGAACCCCGGGGAGCGGCCGCGCTCGCAGCGTTGCTCCTCGCCGCGGCGGCACTCCCGGCACTCCCCGCAGCCCCAGCCGCCGAACACGGCCAGCGCATCGCCTTCCCGCACCTTGACCCGGCGCAGGAGCGGTGCCGCCCCGGGCCCCACCGCGGCCAGATGGCCGGCCACCTCGTGGCCCAGCGTGATCGGCCGCTCGACCTTGATCAGATCGGTCCGCGCGATGTGGAGGTCGGTGTGGCACACCCCCGCCCCGGCCACCCTGACCAGCACCTCCGTGCCGTGAGGGACGGGAACGGGCAGCTCCTCGAGTCGCAGCGGCTCGCCGGCGGCGTGCGTCCGGACGGCCAGCATCGGTCTACGCCGGGAGGAGCTCTCGGAAGGTCTCGAGGATGATCGCCGCCACCAGGCGCGGATCGGGCTGGTGGTAGATGCCCCGCACGATCCCAGTCTCATCGACGCTGATCAGCACCGGCTGCCCGACGTTGGTATTGCCGCGCTTCTCGGTCAGCGGCACGCCCAGCGCCTGCGACGCGATCTGCCGTTCGTCGCTGAGCAGCAGGAACGGAAGGTTCAGCTGCCTGGCGTAGTCCTTCTGCTGGCGCTCGTTGTCAGTCGTGATCCCGGTCACTCCAATCCCGGCCGCATCAAGCCGCTGAACGGCTGCGGCCAATTCGCGGACCAGGACGTCCGCCTCCGCGCGCGGTGCTCCGCTCAAGGTCGGCCCTGCGAAGAACACGTGGGCCACCGGCGACTTACCCACCCATGAGCGGAGGTTGAGGAGGTAGCCGTCGGTGGCGCGAAGGCCGATGGACGGGATCGGATCGCCTGCCCGCACGCTCAGGTTGGCGGTGGTTCGGCTCACGGACCGATTGTATCCGGGCCGGCCGGCGCCTCTGCGCCGCCGGGTAGCCGTCGATCAGGTGCGCGCGTCCTTCAGGCCAGCCGATGGTGCCGGCCGCAGCGACGCACTCAGCCGACGGAGCGAGGCGATCAGCCTGTTTTCACGCCGCGCGCGAGGCTCCGGGCCGGACTCGTACCTTGCGCGCTGCGCCAGCTCAACCCGGCGCTCAGCCTCGAGCTCCCAAGCGGTAGTGGCGGGCGTTCCGAACATATCGCTAAAGTATTTGAGATCGAACGATCAGGGCGAGACAGCATTTGACGCCGATGGTGTCGCCGTGCAGACACGGAACGGAAGCCCCGAGGCTCCTCGATACGCTCGCGGAGGGCGTCGTCGAACGCTAGCGCGGACCCAGGATCAGATCTCCTCCAGACCGATGGAGAAGGCCGTCGCGCTCCAATCCCTCAGTAATCGCTCGGTAATCATTACCCTTTGCTCCGCCGTTCAGGATCTGACTCGCCTTCTTCCTGCCCAACCGATGCGCGGGCGCTGACGACAGCGCCCGCAGGAGCGCGCCGCGCGCCGCGCGAGTGGCGGCGGTCGACGGCGACTGGCGAGGGACGGGGACCCGTCGCGGGTCAAATCGAGACGGACAGCCTCGAGATACCGGGCAGGCGTCACAGCGCGGCGCGCGGGCAGTGCAGATTCGTGCGCCAAACTCCATCGTGGCATGGGTCCAGGTGCCCGCTTCCAGGGGGTCGGCTGATTGCGTCGTGGCGGCCAGCCGGTCGGCCGCGTCCTGTAATGCTCGCCGATCCGCCGGGT
>JBOGTA010000075.1:0-7043 GCA_050695855.1 Candidatus Limnocylindria bacterium | reverse complement strand
GCTTGTCACCGTGACCGATGTTCACGCTCATCAGCTGGCTGTTGAAGTCGATGTAGCGCTTGCCGTCCGGGTCCCAGAAGTAGATGCCCTCCCCGTGGTCGATGGCGATGGGATTGATCTTGGCCCGGGCCGACCAGCTGAAGAAGGTGTACTCCCGGTTGAGGGCCACGACCTCTTCGGCGGACAGGCGGCGGGTGGAGCTGACGGTCATGCGTAACCTCGGGCGGGCGGCGCGGGTCTGGCGAGCCGATTACACCACAACCCGACGGCCACGGGCACCCCGCCCGCCTTGGGTGACGCCCGTTTGTGCGCAATGTGCCTGTAGGTGAAACCTATCGGCCAAGGAGCAGGTTGTCTGAGCCGAATTCGACGGGCTCGGCGGCCACACGTGTCGCCAGCGAACCCAACGCGGCCAAGCAGAACCCTCAGGTTCGCCGATAGGGGCCAATCGGAGACACATCGCCGCCCGCGGACACCGGCGGGTCCAGAAGAGTCCTCCGCGTTTGCCACAGCCGGCGAGGCGGAGCACCATGTACGCCCACACCTGGGCGCGCGCGGTCGCCGTCCCGGCGTCCCCCTCCGACGCGCCTCGCAGGAGGTGCAGATCATGCAGAAGGCAGGACATCGCAGACGGCTGTCCACGATTGGGGCAACCGTCTTCGCCAGCCTCATTCTGATCGCCCAATCGGCCTTCGGCGCCGGGCCTCCCGAGAAGGCGGATCCCGGCCTCCAAAACGCTCTCGATGCGCTGAACCAGCGCGCGCGAGCCTACGGGCTCGCGAACCACGCGCCGCCCGGCGACCCATCCGGCGCGCCGATCAGCGACGGATTCGAGGTCGTGGGCCACAACGCCCTTGGCATGCGAGATTCAAACGGCGACGTGTGGGTCCATGGCGACTTCGCGTACGTCGGGACCTGGAGCTTCCCTTGCACCGGGCGCGGCGTGAAGATCATTGACGTTTCCGACCCCAGCGCGCCACGTGTGATCGGGGCGGCGGCCTCCCGCCGCGGAACGAGTGCCGAGGACATGGTCGTGCGCTCGGTCGAAACCGACTGGTTCACGGGGGACCTGATGATCGTCGGGATCCAGCGCTGTGGCCGGCAGGGAGGCCCGTTCGCCCAGTACGGCGCCGAGCTGTGGGACGTCACCGATCCCTATCACCCGGCTCGCCTGGGCGTGATCAACATCACGAACGGCGGAGGTGGCGCCCACGAGCTGGATCTCATCCAGCGTGGCGACAACGTTTACGCAGCCCTCGCGCTCCCGTTCTCCGAGTGGTTCGACCCCGTGCCGGTGGGCGACGTCGCGATCTTTGACGTCACCAATCCGCGGAGCCCGGTCTTCGCTTCCGAGTGGGGCGTCGCCGATGACTCACCGCCGCAGCCCGGACCGTTCTACGGGATGGGCAGCTTCGGCGCCTCGTTCGGCCATAGCGTCCGCTTCAGCGAGGACGGCCTGAGGCTCTACGCCTCGTACTGGGACCGTGGTGCGATCACCCTGGACATCTCCGACGTGACGGCTCCAGTCGAAATCGGCGCCACCCAGTACCCGCCCGGCCAGGATGGCGACCTCCATTCCCTGACCCCGTACGGGCCGTACCTGCTCACCAACGATGAGGACTTCGACCCGCGCTCGCCGGCCGAGGTCTGGTTCGCTGGCTCCCTGCAGGGGTATGCGACCGAGAGTCCGTTCGTTCCCGCGCTGTGGGAACAGCCAGGGAACGAGGTATCGGGTGACGTGGTCATGGCGGACAACCAGGGCTGCGAGGCGGGCGACTACCCGGCCGAGGCCGATGGAGCGATCGTCGTCGTCCAGACGCCGTTCTCCTTCTTCGCCGATCCCGGCGCGCTCTGCCCGATGCCGCAGCAGGACAGCCTGGCTGAGGCGGCCGGGGCGATTGCGGTGCTCCATCGCTTCGACTCTGCCGATACCAGCCCGCAGTGGTTCGACTTCTCGGAGGCGACGGTCCCGGTGTTGTTCACCGATACGGAGACGGCCGATGGCCTGGTCGCCGAGGGAACTGGGACGCTCCGGGCGCAGGAGCCCACGTGGGGATTCCTGCGTGTCTTCGACGCCGCCAGCGGTGTGCAGGTCGCGCAGTTCGACGACGTGCCGTTCATCAATGACCTGAGCGCCGCCGGCGATGGGTTCTGGTCGATCCACAACACCGAGGTTTCGGGGACGACCGCCTACTCGTCGTGGTACTCGAACGGGATCGTGGCCCTGGACCTGACGGACATCAACAACATCCAGATGGTCGGCCAGTTCGTCCCGCCGGGCTTCCCGGAGGTGTGGGGCGTCTTCATCGGTGAGGACGGCCTGATCTATGCCAGCGATCTGGGCAGTGGCCTCTGGATCATCGAGCCCACGTTCGACGACTGACCGTAATTCGGCCGGGAGGAGCGACCCGCTCCTCCCGGCTTTTTCATGTCTGGCACGGCTACTTCCGATTCCGCGCGTCACGGTCGGTCCCCAGCGAATCGGCGGAGGGCTGACTACCCCGAGCTCAGGCGCGCGCCGCGCGAAGGATGGCCTGGACCGATGCGTCAGCATCGGCCTCGGTCGTCGACCAGTTGCTAACGCTGATCCGCATGGCGGCCATGCCGTGCCAGGTCGTGCCCGACAGCCAGAGCGTGCCCTCCTGCTGGACGCGCCGAACAACTTCGCGGGTGAAGGTGTCCGGGTCGCCGCCGTTGGGTGGAGTGAAGCGCACGAGCGTCTGGTTCAGGACCACGTCGTTCAGCAGCTGCACCCCGTCCGCGGCGTCGAGCTGCTCGGCCATCCGGCTCGCCAGGTGGCAGCAGCGCTCGACGAGCTCCCGGACGCCGCTCCGCCCGAGGGTGCGCAGCGCGGCGTAGACCGTGAAACCGCGTGCCCTCCGGGAGAACTCGGGCACCCAGGACACTTCGTCGCGCTCCTGGCCGTACTCGAGGTAGGCCGCATGCGGCGGGGCCATGGCACGCTGGTGCGCCTCGGCATCGGCGACGAATGCGAGCCCGGCGTCATACGGCACGTTCAGCCACTTGTGGGCGTCGGTCGCCCACGAGTCAGCGTCCCCGTGGCCAGCCAGCAGGTGGCGGAGCTCCGGGCTGGTGGCGGCCCACATGCCAAAGGCGCCATCCACGTGGACCCACGCGCCAGCCCGCCTCCGCGCCAGGGGGATCGCCTCCGCGATCGGGTCGAAAGAGCCGGTGTTCACGTTCCCCGCCTGCAGGCACACGATCAGCGGCGCATCGGCAGGCACCTCATCCAGGACGAGTGCCAGCCGGTCGGTCTGCATGCGGCCCTGGTCATCGGCCTCCACCGACCGTACCCGGTCTCGCCCCAGGCCCAGGTACTGGAGAGCGGTAAAGATGGTGCTGTGCGCCTCGGCGCTGACCACCACCTCGATCTCGGGCGCCCCGAACAGGCCACGGCTGGTCACGTCCCAGCCCGCACGCTCCAGGACGGAATGCCGCGCCGCCGCCAGGCATGTGAAGTGGGCCATCTGGCAGCCGGTCACCAGCCCGTAGCCGGACTCGGCGGGAAGACCGAACAGGTCGATGAGCCACGCCCCGACCGCCTCTTCGACGACCGATGCGGCCGGACCGGCGACGTACAACCCCGCGTTCTGGTCCCAGGTCGAGGTCAGCCAGTCGGCCGCCACGGCCGCCGGCAGCGACCCGCCGATGACGAAGCCGAAGTACCGCGGCCCGGCCATCGCCACCGCCCCGCGCCCGCCCACCTCGGCCAGCTGCTCGATCACCCGGGCGGGATCCTCGCCGTCCTCGGACAGGGGGGTCACCAGCTCGCGGCGAAGCGACGCCACGTCACCTTCACCCTTCACCGGGCGATCGGGGAGCGACTCGAGGTAGGACACGGCCAACTCCGCCGTGCGCTGGAGGAGCAGAGCCGTATCGCGCGGGGTGGAGGTGACGGCCAATCGGTCCTCGCCTGCGGGAGACCGATTACACCACAGCCCCGAAGCCCGCGAGCGCCTGAGGCTGGGCGCTGGGCCACCCTGTGGTGGCGGTGCATCTCGGCACCTCTTGCGCGCCCCCGGATACTGAGCGAACTCATGCGTCCCCGTGTCGCCCTGCGGGTCCTTCTCCTCGTGCTTGCGTCGGTGGTGTTGCCGCTGTCGCTTGCCCATGCCACCCACAGCCCTACCACCGCGCAGGTGGTTGCCAAAGCATTGGAGCTGGGGATGCAGTGCGCCGCGGGCGCAACGGAGGTCGTTTGCGAGGACCAGAGCAGTATTACTTCCGGTCGCCTCGCGCCGTCATTCGGCCGGCCGACGGTCCTTTGCATGACATCTACTCGCGCGTCGATGCGCACAGCAATGGTGTCCACGATTTCCTGGAAGAAGACCGAGTCTGGATGAGCGCCATTCACTCTGTCGGTTGCGCGGATAGCGCCGGGGTGAGGAAGTTCATCGACACGGTCGCCGGACAGTTCGAGCAGTCTGAGACAGGGGGCACGTACGGGCCGGCCCCGGTTGGGGAGTGCCTAATGGTGGGTAGTCTCGTCCCCGCCCAGCTCAGCATCCCTTACTGGGAGATCACGAGCCAGGTGACGGCTGGCGGCTTCCCGACGCCGACGCCGGCACCCACGCCTCCGCCGGGAGTGACGCCTCCGCCGGGAGTGACGCCGCCGCCGACACCCTCGGCGAGCCCCACCCCCAGGGCAACTCCGACGGCGTCGCCGACGGCGACCCCCACGCCGACGCCTACCCCGACGCCGACGGCCTCACCCACCCGGACCCCACGGCCCAGTGCCAGCGCCACGCCGGAGCAAACCGTAGCGGGCATCACGTTCGCGCCCGAACCGTCGGCCCGGGTGCCGGACGTTGCCGAGGATTCGATCCCGTGGGCGGCATCGGTCCATGGCCCGGCGGACGTCAGCACCGAACCTTCCGCACTCGCCGCGAGTGCCGCGCTGGCCATGCTCCTGCTGCTGTTCATGGGATTCGTGGGTGAGCTGTTCAACAACACCGTGAAGGCCAACTACGACGAGCTCAGTGGCTGGTGGATGAAGAGCTGGCCCGGTCGGCTGGCGGCGGCATTTGCCAGGCTGTGGAGGCCCGGGCCGTGAGCGCCGCGCGCCTGGTCCTGGCGGTCGCCGGGGTGGCGCTCATCAGCGCCTTCCTCAACCCCGACCTGTCCATCAGCTTGGAAGGCCTGGCGATCTACCTCGGTTTCCTGATGGCCATCGGCATCGTCTTGGTGAGCTTCGAGCTGCCGGGCCTGATCGTCCATCGGCGCGTGGCGGGGGAGACGGGGCGGCTTCGAGTCTTGCCCTGGGCCATCCTCATCGCAGCGGTATTCGTGCTGGTCTCCAGGCTGGTCCAGCTGCAGCCCGGCTACCTGTACGGCGTGGTGCTGGGCGTCATCTTCCTGCAATCGGTATCGCAGCGGGATGAGGGAATGGAAGCCGCCGCCGGTGCGGCGTGGACGTTGCTCGTAGCGGTGGCGGCCTGGTGGTGGTTGGGCTGGATTCGCGGGCTGGGCCTGCCCGAGGGCGACCTCATCGGCATCGGCCTCGAGACCGCCCTGGCGGCAGTCGTCGTGGCGGGACTCGAGGCGGTGGCCTTCGGCTTGATGCCCTTCCGCTTCATGCCGGGCTGGGTGATCTACCGATGGCGCCGGCCCATCTGGGCGGTGCTATTCGGCCTATCGGTCTTCGCCTTCATCCACATCCTGATCGGGCCCAACACCGGCTACCTGTCTGACCTCTCGGTCCCGGCGTTGATGGCGGCCCTCGGCGTCTTCGCTGTTTTCGGCGCGTTCTCGATCCTGTTCTGGGCGTACTTCCGATTCCGCTCCACCCGCACCCAGGAGTCCGCCGAAGGCTGAGCGCGCGGGCTCAGGCCTGGACCGGGTCTCGGAGGGGCTGGCCCACAAGGCGCGCCAGGCGTTCGGCGAGCGGCCACCAGTCGTAGGACTCGGTCACCTGGCTGGCGGGCAGCCGGAAATATCGGTCCTCCGAGACGTAGATCGGGACGATCCGGTCCAGGATGGCCTCGATCTCGTCACGGAACGCGTCGCTGGTGGAGCGGACGCCATCGGGGAGGAGCGCCACGTCGGGGAGCAGCCGCACGACCAGGTCGTAGGTCTGCGCCCAGCGGCGCACGAGGGGTTCCACCCCGAACGGATCGGCGCCATCGGTCACGCGCAGGAAATACGCGAAGTTGTCGACCACGCTCCGGTCGGTGACGAGGATGTCGGCGCGTCCGCGGAGCTCCAGCTCCTGCTGGACCTGGGCCATCAGGACCCAAAGCTGGGCCTCGGCCGTGGCCCCCTCGTTCAGGCCGAGCGGGTTGAACCGAATGACCTCGCGCCCGACTTCCACCGAGCGGCCTGCGCGGCCAACGGTGGACGCGAAGGCGTGCACCGCGTTCGTCTTGCGCACTGAGTGTGAGCCGATGAACGCGATCTTGGCGCGGCGGCTCCAGGGCACGGGGAGAGGGTAGCCAGTTGTCTTGTCGTTTGGAGGTTGCGGATGGCCGAGGCTTGTCAGTCCTCGTCGGATCTCAGATCGAACGTGACGCAGCAGTACCCGGCCTGAGAGGCAAGCTCCGCACGAACCATCGGGTCCCCTAACCCGTCGACGATCCCCTGCGCCCAGGCCAGATTCATTCCGCAGGTCAGGTCGCGATGCCGCTCGGCTAGAGCGTGGTAAGGGCAGTTGCGGAGGCGGACTGCCCTCGTCCCGGCATCGACCTGCGGCTCATAACCGGACTTTCCCAGAAGGTCAAGGAGCGCACCCTCCAGGCGGCGACGGCTTGGTCGGCGGCCAGCGCTCTTGCGCGCCTCGTTTCCGGCTTCCTGTCCACGTGCTCGAGCCACCTCGACAACCGCTTCCCTCGCGGACTGGCCTTCCGGGCGAGCCAGCGCGTCGGCGAGGACGTCCGCGGCGCGCTCGTAGTCGCGGGGGGGGAGTGAGACAGTGACGTCTCGCTGACCCCGTCGATAGAGCTTCGCCGGTCGCCCCGCTCCGGGCCCATTGCGGCCGCTTCGGCGTTTGAACTCTGTTTCGAGCAGCCCAACCGCCGCGAGTCGGT
>JBOGTA010000074.1:0-36357 GCA_050695855.1 Candidatus Limnocylindria bacterium | reverse complement strand
GACCTGTAACACCGAGCCAGACCCGCCAAGCCCGGGGGTCAGCGACGTGGAGCGCTGCCCGCCCGGCAACGTCGGAGGCAGCGGCCAGAACCAGTGGTACCACATCGACCGCTTCGTCTCGTTCCTGTTTGAAGACCCCCAGGGCGCATTCATCAGCGGCTCCAATACGGCCGACTGTGAGGAGAACGGCAATGGGGCGACGAGCTGTCTCAGAGGCATGTTCATTCGCTTCGTGACCACCGGCACGGTGGGGCCGGGCTCGGGCGCGGTGGATCCCAACGCGGCGGTGGGCATCCAGCTCATCAAGTAACCCCTGGTGGCCGCGTAGGATGCGGCCATGGGAAGTCGGATCGTCCGCGTCGTCAATACCTCTCGCGGCACCGCTCTCGCCGAGCGGTGCCGCGTCGCGTCGGGACTGGCTGACCGGGCGCGGGGCCTCCTTGGTCGGCGCGGGCTGGCTGCCGGCGAGGGCCTCTATGTCGAGCGCGCCCCCTCGATCCACATGTTCTTCATGCGGTTCGCGATCGATGCCGTTTTCGTCGATGCGGGCGGGCGGGTCGTCCGGGTGGTCGACAACCTTCGACCGTGGCGGATCGTGGCCTGGGTCCGCGGCGCCAGCGACTGCGTGGAGCTTCCGGCCGGGTCGGTCCAGCTAACTGGCACCCAGGTAGGAGACGTCTTGGCCCTGGAACCCATTGATCCCCCGCAGCTTCCCAACGAGACGAGAGCGTAACCGACAGGTACCAGATTGGTAACAGAGCCACGACAGACTGATGCGTGGCCTTGTTGGAACTGCTGCTGCCGCCCGCATGCGCCGGATGCGGTCGGTATGGTGCGGCCATCTGCCCCCGCTGCCGGGGGAGCCTCCGTCCGTTGGCGTCGACCGCGGATCGGTTTCTGGCCGCGGACCCGAGCATCGTGGTCGGGGACGCGCTCATCCTGGCCGTGGCGGCATTCGCCCATCGAGACGCCTCCCAACGGATCCTCCGCCGTCTGAAGTACGGCGGCGGACGTCGACTGGCCGGCCCGCTTGCCGAGCTGGCGCTGCCCGCCCTGAGACGGCTGCTGGCGGTCACCGGTCCAGCCACCCTGGTCCCGGTCCCGCTCCATCGCGAGCGGCAGCGCGACCGGGGGTACAACCAGGCCGAGTTGCTGGCCGCCGAGCTCGCGCGACGGGTGGGGCTCACCATGTGGCCGGCCCTCCTCAGGCGACGCGCCACCCAGCGCCAGCACGGGCTGGATCGGGCGACCCGGCTGATGAATCTCAGCCAGGCCATGGCGCAAAGCGCAGTCAGCCAGCCACGAGGCCCGGAGGGCGGCGCCCTCGCCGCAGTGCTGGTGGATGACATCCTGACGACGGGGGCCACCCTTGAGGCGTGCGCGACAATCCTTCGCGCAGGCGGCGTGTCGGCGGTCTACGGCTTCGCGGTGGCCCGTGAGGTGTGATCCTGCGTGGCGTTGGAGGCCCAGGTGCTACCGTAGAGTTCGCCCGCGTTCGGAGACCGTGTGTGAAGACCACCCTCCACGCCCGTCACCTTCAGCTCGATCAGCGCCTCAAGGCCCGGATCGAGCGCAAGCTCCAGCGATTGGATCGCGTGGCCGAACCGCCCGCTCACGCCACCGTGGAGCTGACCGCCAAGGCGTCCCGAGCCGCGGATGCCGCCCATGTAGCCGAGATCACGCTGGTCACGAACGGGGCCACGCTCCGCTCTACATCGTCGGCGGCCACCCCAATGGCTGCGGTGGACGCGGTCATCGACAAGCTGGAACGGCAGGTCGTCCGCGCCAAGGAGCGCATTCGCACCGCGCGCCGCGTGCCCGCACCCTTGACCCGGGGAGAGCCAGGCGGCGGCCCAACGACGACCAGTGAGGAAGCGGCCATCGTGGAGATCACGCGGCTGGACATGGTGCCCATGTTCCCCGAGGACGCCATCGCCAGGATGGACGAGCTGGGCCAGGCCTTCTTCGTCTTCCTCAACGCCCAGACCCAACGGGTCAGCGTCGTCTATCGCCGCGCAGGTGGCGGCCACGGGCTGATCGACCCGATTGTCGCGCGGTAGCCGGCCCGCCGCCCTGGCGAAGCCGCTCTGTTCAGCCGGCGGCGGCGACTCAGCGACAGCAGCCGGTCAGGACGGGGAGCAGCAACATGGCAGCCACGATCCCGATCAGGGCGATGAAAAAGACCAGCAGACCGATGGTTGCGATGTCCAGGCCGGTTGGGCCGTCCTCCCCGGGAGCCCCGCCATCGGGAACGTCCGGAGGCTCGGGCGGGCCTTGATCGGCCTGGCTGGGATCGGTCGGGCTGGGATCAGCTGCGGGTGGCGCGTCCACGCGTCCACGCTAGCAGACGGCGGTCCGCGGCCGGGGGCCTAGGAGCCGGTTCGCTCCCGGGCGGAGGGTCCGTCGCCATTCGGTCCGGTCGAAGACCCATTGCCCACCGCGCCGAGGCGGAGCCGGCGTGAACGGACGGCGATGTACGCCTGCATGAGGTCGCGCACGTCGGACTCGGTCAGCAGCTCGTCGCCACGAAGGGCGTACTCCACGCGGCTGGTGGGAAGGAGCTGGCGGGCAGCGAGACCGGCGAAGTACGTGGGCCCTTCCGCCTCGTCGTGAATCTCGCGCAGGCCGCGGGCCAGCTTGGTGGCCGTCCCCAGGGAGGGCATCCGGTCGCCCTTGATCAGCCGGGAAATGGTCGAATGGTCGACCCCCGACTGGAGCGCCAGCTGACGCTGGCTCATCTTCTTTTCCTTTAGCTGGCCGCGGAGCCAGCTGTTGAAGGATCGAGGCGTCTGGAGCGTCATGCACGAGGCTCGTATGGCGCTCGCCACCCACAACGCGGGTGGTGCGTGCGCGCACCCGCAGCATCCCTTTCGGGACCCACCGCCTCAATGGGACAAAGGTACCTCGCTCAGGTGCCGGTCAGCGGCTCGTGGGCTGGTGGATTGCCAAGGCCGGCGGCATGGGCGCGCCTGACGAGTGGGCTGCGCACGTAGTCGAGGCCGCCAAAGACGATCACGGTGAGGATCGAGATGGCCCGATCGGTGAGGGCGATGGCGACCGCCGACTCCCCGCTGACGCCGTAGAGGGTCAGCGCACCGATGATCCCCGCCTCCACGAAACCAAGGCCGGCGGGGGTGAGCGGAATGGCGGTCAGCAGGGCCGCGATGAGGGCCACGAAGACCGCGGCCGAAATGCCCAGCTGGGCGTCGGGGAGGTCGAGAGCCTTGACCACCAAGAGGACACGGACGCCTTCGGCCAGCCAGATGAAGAAGGTGAGGATGCCGATCGCCGCCACCGATCGCGGAGTGAGGGCCCCGGTGCTCCCCTCGCGAAAGCGGGTGTAGAACCCCTCCACCCGTCCCGGCAGGAAGCGCTGGACGTGGTGGCCTGCATACCGCAGGACGACGAGCAGCACGACGAGGATCGCGACCAGCAGGAACCCGAGCACGAAGATGAGGTCGACCTCGGGGCGTTGACGGCCGCGGAAGCTCCAGAACCCGGCCGCCAGGGCGAGCGAAAAGATGACGACCACATCGGCGATGCGCTCGACGAAGATGGTGCCCACCGTCCGCGATGCCGATCCCCCGAAGTTACCCTTCAGCAGGAACGCCCGATACAGGTCGCCCAGCTTGGCCGGAACCAGGCAGTTCACAAACCACGACAGGAACAGGATCTCGGTCGTGACCCAGTACCGGATTCGGGTCCCAACCTTGCGCAGGATCCACCACCACCGACCGCCGCGGAGAGGAAAGGTCAGGTAGTACACGACCAGCGCCGCCAGCAGGAGGGCGGGGTTCGCGTCCCGGATCAGGGCCACGGTCGCGGCGAAGTTGATGTTCAGCACGACCCGGAGGAAGAGGAACAGGAGGATCAGGGCGAAAACGAGCGAGCCGACGGTCCGGACGTTCAGGAAGCGCCGGGCCAGCGAAACCTCGCTCTCGGGGATGACCTCCGTCGGCTCGGCGCCCAGGAACTCGCTCGGCTCGTAGACCGAGTGGCCGTGGCGCGGTTGGTCGCTCATCGGTTCGGTCTTGTCCGGCGCGCCACCCATTTGGATGCCACCGCCCAGCGGGTGCCGAGATGGACCAGCTTGGTCGTGCGGCTGCCATGCCACTCGTTGCGGGGCAGCGCCGCCCGCAGCTCCTCGGCGCTGGTGAAGGCCGGCAGGGCGTTGAAGCTCATAGCGACCTCCAGTACGGTATGAGAGTCGGAACACGCCACGCCGGGGATCTGGTGGCGCGCCGCGAATTCGGCGGCCTGCTGGTTGTGGCGGGCCAAGGTGACGCGGCTGTTGAAGACCTCCACCGCGTCAATCCGGCCGGTGGCTGCCATCCGCTCCAGCGCGTCCTCGCGGAGATGCGAGCGCCGGAACGGGTCGAACGGGTGGGGTACGGCCACCAGCCCGCCCTGGTCGTGAATCGCGTCCGCGGTTTCCTCAGCGCTCAGCCCTGGCGGGACCGTCGTCTCGATGAACAGGCCAACGATCTCCCCGTCCGCGCTCGACACTTCCTCGCCGAGGATCACGGTCAGCTGATCCGCGACGCCCAGCTCCTCGGCGCGGCGCCGCACGGCCACCGACCCGTCGATGGTGTTGTGGTCGGTGACCGCCACGTGGGTCAGCCCCCGCTCAAGGGCGAGCTCCACGAAGCGCTGCTCGCTCAGCCGGGAGTCACGGCTGTGCCGGGTGTGGCAGTGGAAGTCCGCGAAGGCCAGCGCTCGCGCATCGGTCCCGGTCGCCTCATGGGTCACGGCCGTGAGCGCCACGGTGGCGATCACGAGCCGCTCACCAGGCTCTTGCGAAAGGTCCCGAATTGCTCCAGCGCTCGGCCGGTCCCCACCGCCACCGAGTTCAGCGCGTTCTCTGCGACGTGGCAGGGGATGCCGGTCACCTGGGTCAGCAGGGTGTCGATGTTGCGGAGAAGGCTCCCACCCCCCGACATGACCATGCCCCTGTCGATGATGTCGCTCGCCAGCTCGGGTGGCGTCTGCTCGAGCACGCCGCGGACGGCCGAGATGATCTGCTGCAGCGGCTGCTCGATGGCCTCCGTCACCTCGCCGCTGGACAGCGGAATGGTGCGCGGCAGTCCGGCGATCAGGTCCCGGCCCTTGACCTCCATCTGCAGCGGCTCATCCAACGGCAGGGCCGATCCGATCCGGATCTTCACCTCCTCCGCGGTCCGCTCCCCGATCATGAGGTTGTACTTGCGCCGGATGTACGAGGCGATGGCCTCGTCGAAGCGCGTGCCGCCCACCCGCACCGACTCCGACACCACGATCCCGCCCAGGGCGATGACCGCGATCTCCGTGGTCCCGCCGCCAATGTCGATGATCATGTTGCCGGCCGGACCGCTGATCGGCACGTTGGCCCCGATAGCCGCCGCCAGCGGCTCCTCGATCAGGAATGCGTCGCGGGCACCCGCCTTGAGCGCGGCGTCCCGCACGGCGCGCTTCTCTACGCTGGTCACCCCCGACGGCACGCTGATCATGACGTCGGGGCGGAAGAGGCGGACCTTGGCTACTTTGTTGATCACGTAGCGAAGCATGGCCTCAGTGATGAGGTAGTCGGCAATGACCCCATCGCGCATGGGCCGGATAGCCCGAACGTTCCCTGGCGTGCGGCCGATCATCTCGCGGGCTTCTTCACCGACCGCCACCAGGCGGTTCTCGTCCTCGGAGATGGCGACCACCGACGGCTCATTGAGGACGACACCCTTGCCCTGGACGTAGACGAGGATGTTGGCGGTGCCGAGGTCGATACCAATCTTCATGCGGTGGCCGATCAGAGCGGGGGGTGGGCGCCGAGTATATCGGCCGGCCGTGGGCGGTCAGTCGGCCACCCGGCTGATCCGCGCGCCCAAGCCAACCAGCTTGGACTCGAAGGCCTCGTAGCCGCGGTCCACGTGCTCGACCCCGGTGATGGTGCTGGTCCCCTCGGCCGCCAGCGCGGCCAGCACCAGGGTCGCCCCGGCGCGGAGGTCGGGGATCTGGACCATTCGCCCGTGAAGTGGGGTCGGGCCGGCGACCCGGGCATGCCGGGCGTCGGAGACTTCGATCACGGCCCCCATCTTCACCAGCTCGGTGGCGTACTCCAGGCGGTCGGAGTAGATGGTCTCGTGTATCGAGCTCTCGCCCGTCGCCTGGGTCATGAGCACCGCCAGCGGTGCCTGCAGGTCGGTGGCCAGGCCGGGATAGGGTTGGGTCTCGATCGCCATCGGGCGGAAGGTCCCCGGAGCGCCGCCGCGGACCCGGAGCCCCGCCTGACCATCGGTATCGAGCGTCTCGTGCTCCACGCCCATCCCGGTCAGCACGTCTGCAAAGGCTCCCAGGTGGGCGGCCTCGAAGCCGGTGATACGGACCTCGCCGCCGGTGGCGGCCGCCGCGACGGCAAACGTGCCGGCCTCGATCCGGTCCCCGATCACCGCGTGCTCGACGCCGCCCAGCCCGGACACGCCCTCGACCTCCACCACGTGCGGCGCGCTGCGCTCGATCCGGGCTCCCATGGCCACCAGCATGGCGATGAGGTCATCCACCTCCGGCTCCCGGGCTGCGTTGTGGATGACCGTCGTTCCATCTGCGAGGCAGGCGGCCAACATCGCGTTCTCGGTGCCCATGACCGTGACGTAGGGGAAGTCGATCCGGGCTGCCCGCAGGCGATCGGCCCGCGCGAAGTAGTACCCGTTGCGGTACTCGATCGAGGCGCCCAGCGTGCGCATCGCCTCCACGTGGAGGTCGACCGGACGCCGCCCGATGCGGTCCCCGCCGGGGTTGCTGATGATGACCCGTCCGTGGCGAGCCAGGAGCGGCCCCAGCAGGATGAATGACGAGCGCATCTTCATGGCCGCCTCGAGGGGGACGAACAGCCATTCGGGGCCTCGGGCTGACAGCTCCAGGGTGTGGTCGTCGACATCGGTCCAGCCAAAGCCGATGTCGGCCATCGTCTCGCGCATGATCGCGACGTCGCTGATGCGCGGCACGTTGCGGAGGACGACCGGCTGGTCGGTGAGGATGGCCGCCGCCATCATCTTCAGGACGGCGTTCTTGGCCCCCGCCACCCGCACCTCGCCGCGGAGGGGGTTGCCGCCCTCGATGATGAAGCGGTCCACAGGCTGACCCTACGCGGGCCACGCCTCCTTCCATTCGTGGCCGCCCAGGTGGTGCCCGTCGCACAGCCCCAGCCGGCCGCCCATGTGACGCGAAGGCAGGAGGGGCTGCAATCCATCCTCCACCTGGGTCGGCTGGCGGTTGCAGAGCATGTACCGATGCTCGCGCAGCCACTCGTACAGGTGAGCGCTGGAGCAGAAGACGAAACGCCGCGTGAAGTCCGGCCGCCCGACCAGGTCGGGGCCGCCGGCCAGGCCGATGGGTCCGCTCTCGCGGACGATCTCGATCCGGACCGGCAGTGCCCCGGAACGGGCACCGCAGCGCTCGCAGCTCAGCACGCGATCAGGCTGCCCTACCCGAGGTAGTGGTCGCCGTCGTCCTCGCGATGGCGGGCGACGAACTCGGGGTCCAGGTTGGGGTCCGATCCGGGTGGCGAGCCGCGATGGGGCTTGAAGTCCACCGGGCAGATGAACGGGAACTCGCGGCTGATCTTGCGGAACTCCTGCATCCGTCGGAACGGCTTGGCCTTGTCGGCGGTCACCCACGCAGCGTAGATCAGCTTCGGTTGCTGCGTCGGGTGGCGATCCGCTCGCGCATGAGGGCCGTCTGCAGGGCGGCGCGCACCCGGGCCAGGTCGACCGGGTCGTGCACCTCCTCGAGCTCCGACTCGGCGCGACGCCGAGCCTCGGCCGCGGCCGCGGCATCGATGGCGTCGGAATGCTCCGCCACGAAGGCCATGACCACCACCTTGTCGGGCCGGACCTCCACGAACCCGCCGCTGATGAGCATGAACTGGACCGTGCCCGCCTGGCGGATCCGCAGCTCCCCGGTGCCGAGTGCCGTGACCAGCGGGGTGTGGTGGGGCAGGATGCCCAACTCCCCCTCGATACCGGGCACGACCACCATGTCCACGTCGTCGGTGAAGACCCGGCCCTCGGGCGAGACGATCTCGAGACGCAGGGTCATCGGCTCACCATCGGCTTACAATCGGCTCATCCGGCGGCCATCTGCTCGGCCTGGGCCACGGCCTCGTCGATGGACCCGACCATGTAGAACGCCTGCTCGGGGAGGGCGTCGTGCTTGCCCTCCAGGATCTCGCCGAAGCCGCGCACCGTCTCCTTGAGCTCCACGTACTTTCCGTCGCGGCCGGTGAACTGGGCCGCCACGAACATCGGCTGGCTCATGTAGCGCTGCAGCCGGCGCGCGCGCGAGACGGTGACCTTGTCCTCCTCGGAAAGCTCGTCCATGCCCAGGATGGCGATGATGTCCTGGAGGTCCCGGTAGCGCTGCAGGGTGCGCTGCACCTCGCGGGCCACCGCAAAGTGTTCCTCGCCTACGACCCGCGGGTCGAGCACGGTCGACGTGCTGGTCAGCGGGTCGACCGCCGGGTAGATGCCCAGCTCCACGATCGATCGCTCCAGGCGAATGGTGGAATCGAGGTGGCCGAAGGTCGTGGCCGGGGCCGGATCGGTGTAGTCGTCGGCCGGCACGAAGATCGCCTGCAACGAGGTGATGGACCCCTTTCGGGTGGACGTGATGCGCTCCTGGAGGTCTCCCATCTCGGTGGCCAGGGTGGGCTGGTAGCCCACCGCTGAAGGCATCCGCCCCAGCAGGGCCGACACCTCGGACCCGGCCTGGGTGAACCGGAAGATGTTGTCGATGAACAGCAGGATGTCGCGGCCCTCGACGTCGCGGAAGTGCTCCGCCATGGTCAGCGCGGTCAGGCCCACTCGCTGGCGGGCACCGGGCGGCTCGTTCATTTGGCCGAAGACCATGACCGTCTTGTCGATGACGCCCGACTCGGTCATCTCGCCGATGAGGTCGTTCCCTTCGCGCGACCGTTCGCCCACACCCGCGAACACTGAGTACCCGCCGTGCTCGGCAGCGATGTTGCGGATCAGCTCCTGGATGATGACCGTCTTGCCGACGCCGGCCCCGCCGAACACGCCGACCTTGCCACCGCGCTTGAAGGGCGCGATGAGGTCGATGACCTTGATACCGGTCTCGAAAACCGCCGCCTCGGTCTCCATGTCCTCGAAGCCGGGCGGCGCGCGGTGGATGGGCAACGTGTCGGTGACCTCGACCTCGCCCTTGCTGTCGATGGGGTGGCCCAGCACGTCGAAAACGCGGCCCAGGGTCACCGCCCCCACCGGCACCGTGATCGCCGCCCCGGTGTCGACCGCGTCGACCCCGCGAGACAGCCCATCGGTGGACGACATGGCCACCGTCCGAACCCAGTTGTTGCCCAGGTGCTGCTGGACCTCGACCGTGAGATCGCCGATGGTCAGCGCGTTGTAGATCTCCGGCAGATCGCCGGGTGGAAACTCGACGTCGACCACGGGCCCCGTGATCTGGATCACTTTTCCGGTCGCCATCGGTCTGTCAGGTGCTCCTTCTGGTCGCTTTGGGCTCAGCCGGCCTGGGCCTCGGCCCCGGAGGCGATCTCGATCATCTCGCGGGTGATAGTGGCCTGGCGGGTCTTGTTGTAGACGAGGGTGAGCTCATCCATGAGCTCGTGGGCGTTGTCGGTGGAGTTGCGCATGGCGATCATGCGGGCCGACTGCTCCGACGCGATGTTCTCGAGCACGGCCCGATAGATGTCGGTGCTCACGTAGAACGGGAGGAGCCGCGACAGGACCTCGGCCGAGGGCTCGAACAGGTACTCGTCGTTGCGGATGGAGCTCCCTTCATGGATGGCGGGCCGCTCGACGGGGAGGACGCTCTTGATGGCGGGCCGCTGGACGAGGGTGCTGATGAAGGCGCTGTAGCTGATTACGACCTCGTCGTAGGTCTCGGCCAGGAAGTCGTCGGTGACCAGGCGGGCCAGGGGCTGGACGTCGTTGAAGGTCGGCCGATCCCCGAACTGCGGGAAATGGGCCGCGATGGGGATCCCGGCCCGACGCAGCGCATCGCGACCCTTCCGTCCGACGGTGATGGCCGACACCCGCAACATCTCGCCGCCGTCGCGCGCGGCGTCCGCTCGCTCCGCGATCCAGCGCAGGGCGTTGCGCACGGCGTTCGAATTCAGAGCGCCTGCCAGGCCGCGATCGGTTGTCACCAAGATCAGCGCCAGGTGGCGCACCGGGCGGCGAGCCAGGAGCGGCTCCTCGGCATAGTCCACCGCCGCCGAGACGCGAGCCAGGACCTCGTCCAGCTCTTCGGCAAACGGGCGGGCGGCGATGATCGCCTCCTGGGCCCGCTTCATTCGCGAGGCAGCCACCATCTCCATCGCCCGCGTGATCTGGGCGATGTTGCGGATGGAGCCGATGCGACGGCGGATGTCGCGGAGGGAGGCCATCAGGCGGTCGGCGCCTCCTCCTCTGTCTCCGCATCATCGGTTTTCGGGTCTTCGGCCTTCACCGCATCGGCCTCCGTCTGATCATCGGCCTCCGTCTCGTCAGCCTTCGCTTCGGCGGCCACTGGCTCCTCCGCGGCCGATTCGTACCCCGACTCGTGCCGGTAGGCCACCACGGCCTTGCGGAGGGCGTCCTGGGTAGCGTCCGAGAGGGCTTTCTCGGCGGCGATGGCCGGCAGCAGGTCGAGATATTCCTGCTCCAGGAACCGATACAGGCCGGTCTCGAAATCGCGGATCTTGTCGGTGGGGACGTCGTCGAGGTAGCCGTTGGTGCCGGTCCAGATGATCGCCACCTGGCGCTCGACGGCCAGCGGCGCGAACTGCGGCTGCTTTAGGATCTCGGTCAGCTTCTCGCCCCGCGTCAGCTGGTCGCGGGTCGCCTTGTCGAGGTCGGACGCGAACTGGGCGAAGGCGGCCAGCTCGCGGTACTGGGCCAGGTCGAGCCGGAGGCGGCCCGCCACCTGCCGCATGGCCTTGATCTGAGCGTTGCCGCCCACCCGGCTCACGCTCAACCCCACGTTCAGTGCGGGCCGCTGGCCCTGGTTGAACAGGTCGGTCTGCATGTGAATTTGACCGTCGGTGATGCTGATGACGTTGGTCGGGATGTAGGCCGAGAGGTCGCCGGCCTGGGTCTCGATGATCGGCAGCGCGGTCAATGACCCGCCACCGTGGTCCTTGCTCATGCGCGCGGCGCGCTCCAGCAGGCGGGAGTGGGCGTAGAAGATGTCGCCGGGGTACGCCTCGCGGCCGGGCGGGCGGCGCATGAGGAGCGAGACCTGACGGTACGCCCACGCATGCTTGGACAAGTCGTCATAGATGCACAGCGCGTCGCGGCCCGCCTCCATGAACTCCTCGCCGATGGCTGCTCCGGCGTACGGCGCCAGGAACTGGATGGGCGCGGGGTCCGACGCCGCGGCCACGACCACGATGGAGTGCTCCATGGCGTGGTGCTCTTCGAGCTGAGCCACGATCTGAGCCACGGTCGACAGCTTCTGACCGATGGCCACGTAGACGCAGACCAGGTCCTGGCCGCGCTGGTTGATGATCGTGTCGATCGCCACTGCCGTCTTCCCGGTCTGGCGGTCGCCCAGGATCAGCTCGCGCTGGCCACGGCCGATGGGAATCATGGAGTCGATGGCCTTGATCCCGGTCTGCACCGGGGTGTCGACCGGCTGGCGGACGATGACGCCGGGAGCGATCCGTTCGACGGGCCGGAACCGATCGGTCTCGATCGCGCCCTTGCCATCGAGCGGGTTGCCCAGCGGATCCACGACTCGCCCGACCAGCGCATCCCCCACCGGAATCTCGACCACCCGGCCGGTGGTCTTGACCTGGTCGCCCTCGCGGAGGTGGGTGTAGTCCCCCAGGATCAGGGCGCCGACCGTCTCCTCCTCGAGGTTGAAGGCCATCCCCATGACGCCGCCGGGGAACTCGAGCAGCTCCGAGGCGAGCGCCCCGGACAGGCCATAGACCTGCGCGATCCCATCCCCGACCTCGACGATGGTGCCAACCCCGGCCACATCGGCGCCTGCGGCGAAGCTGCGGATCTCGTCGCGGATGATCGAGGTGATCTCATCGGATCGAATGGCCATTCGGTTGCTCCTCAGACAGCGGTCAGGCGCGCTCGCAGCCGCTCGAGCCGGCTCCGCACGCTGGCGTCATACAGTCGATCCCCGATCCGCACCGAGATGCCGCCGATCAGGCTGGGGTCCACAAGCTCGGTCAGTTCCACGTCGCGCCCAGCCAGGCGCTCAAGGGTGCGCTCCAGCTCGGCGCGGTCCTGGTCGTCCAGGGGCAGGGCAGTTCGGATCTCCGCCTTCGCGATTCCGCGTTCTCGACGGACGAGCTCCTCGAAGTGTCGGCGCATGGCCGGAATCGCGCCCGGGCGGCCGCGGCGGATCATCAGCAGGATCAGGTTGAGGGGCTCGGCGCCCACGTCGGAGACCGCCCGCCGCAGGACCCGTTCCTTGTCCGCGAACGGGATCGCGGGGTGCTCCATCACGGCGCGCAGCTCGGGAACCTCCAGAGCGGCCGTCAGCACGCCCAGGTCAGCCTCCCACCGGTCGAGCGCGTCCTCGGCGAGAGCCACCTGGAAGGCGGCCTCGGCGTAGCGGCGGGCGGCGGTGTCGCGGCGGGCCATGGTCAGTTGCGGTTCTCGGACAGGAACTGCTCGACCAGCTTGCGCTGCTTCGGCGCGTCCATCTCGGACCCGACCAGCTTGCCGGCCGCCTCCAGCGCCAGGTCGGCAACCTCGCCTCGAATCTCGGCCAGGGCGCGTTCCTTCTCGGCGGAGATCTCCTCGCGGGCGCGCGTCGTGATCTGCTCCGCCGCTGCCTTGGCCTCGGCAAGGATGTCGGCGCTGGTCGCTTCGGCCGTCTTGGCCGCCCGCTGGACCATGGCCTCGGCTTCGCGGCGCGCTTCGGCCAGGGCCGCTTCGCGCTCGGCACGCGCCAGCTCCCGGTCCCGGGCGGCCGCATCCGCGTCCTCAAGTCCCTGGCTGATCTTCCTCTGTCGCTCATCGAGGAGCCGCCGGACTGGGGGGAATACGAACCGGTTGAGGAGGAACAGGAGGATCAGGAAGTTGGCGATTTGAAAGCCGAGCTTGAAGACGTCAACGCCGAATGCCTCGAAAAATGCCACGGCGACGAGTCCTCAGCGGACGGCGAAGAGCAGAATCAACCCGATGACCAAGGCATAGATTGCCATGGCCTCGGTGAGCGCCAGGCCCAGGATGTACGGGACGAAGATCGTGCCCGATGCGTCTGGGTTCCGGCCGATGGCCTCCATGGCTTTGCTGAAGCCGATGCCGATGCCGATGCCTGGGCCGATGGTTCCCAAGCCGATGGCCAGGCCGGCGGCGAGAAGCTGGAATTCCACGGTGTCAGTTCCTCCTGTGGCGCTCCGCAGAGGGCGGAGCCTGCCTGTCAGGCCGGCCCCGGGTACGGGCTGGCCTCTGGATGGTCGGGCTTTTCACCCGAAGGCTCGTCCCCCGACCCGTGCTGCCGATATTCGGCAATGGCGAGGATGATGTAGGTCATGGTCAGTAGCGCGAAAACGAGCGCCTGGACGAAGCCGAAGATCAGCTCCAGACCCAGGAACGCAAACGGGACAATTGGCGCGAGGACCAGCATGACGGTTAGGAGGACCTCGCCGGCGAAGATGTTTCCGAACAGCCGCATGGAAAGGCTGATCAGCCGCGACAGCTCGCTGATGAGATGGATCGGAGTGAGGAGTGGTGTCATGTATGCCGGCTCGGCGATGAGCAGCTCCTTGAGGTAGCCGCGGACACCATTGGCACGGATTCCCCACCCGATAAATGCAACAAAGGCGACGATTGCAAGGCCCAGCGTGAAGTTCAGGTCAGCGCCCGCGGCCCGCACGATTGGGATAAGGAGCTGCTCCCCGTGCTCGCCCTCCGCGACGAGGCCCACGACGCCGACTCCCGGAAGGAGACCGAGGAAATTCGCGACGAGGAGGAAGATAAAGATCGCGATCACCAGGACCGCGAACTCACGCCAGCGGCTTCCGCCAATGCCCTGGAGGATCCCGCTGAGCCACTCAATCGGGAACTCGATGAGCATTTGAAATCGCCCTGGCACCATCGACCCGCGGCGGGTAACCAGGAGCGAGGCAGAGAACACGAGGACGCTGGCCAGCACAGCGCCGACCATGCTGTTTGTGACGGCCAGTGGGCCGATCTGGAACAGTTCCTCCGCGGCGATGTCGACGTGGATCAGCTTCAAACCCTCGTGTTATTTCCGCATGGCCCGCCGCGCGACGTCCCAGATGGTCCACATCGCGGCGGCTACCCCGAAGGCCGTTCCCACTAGGGTCAGCACGGGCCGGGTTCCGAACAGGCCATCGAGCAGCAGTCCGCCGAAGAACCCGATCATCACCGACGCCCCGAGCCGGATCCCCAGGTCGAGAGCGATCCCCCAGTTGTTGTTCACGGCCGCCGCCGCTTCGAGATGTAGAGCCAGATACCAGCGGCGGACGCCAGGCTGCCGGCCACCAGGCCGCCGAGCACGAAAATCGGCGAGGTCCCGGCCTGCGCATCAACCACAAGACCGATGACCACGCCGCCGAGCATCGGGACGACCATGATCAGGGTGACCTCACCGAGGATCCTGGCCGGCCCGGGGCTCGTATTGGGCATTCAGCTCGACTCCGGGCGATCGGAAGCCGCGGCGAGTATACCGTTTGGCTCCCGGAATCGCCCCTCGTTGCTCAGGCCCTGGTCCCCGCCAGTCCGGGGACGGGAAATCGCTCGGCGAGGGCGACCACCTGGGCACTGACCGAAGCCTGAGCCGCCTCGTCGCCACGTGCCGCGATGCCATCCACGATCAGGCGTCCAATCTCCGCCATCTCCCCAGGCCCCATCCCACGCCCGGTGACGCATGGCGTTCCGACCCGGATCCCGCTGGCCACCATCGGCGGGTTGGGGTCGTAGGGGATCGTGTTGCGGTTTACCGTGATGTGGACTTCGCCCAGCCCAACATCGGCCTCCTTGCCGGTCACTCCGAAGGGGGTCACGTCGACCAGGAGGAGATGGGTATCGGTCCCGCCGGAGACCAGCGATGCGCCTTGCTCCGCGAGCGCGGCGCCGAGGGCCCGCGCGTTCTCCACCGTCCGCTCGGCATCGGCCCGAAACTCCGCGCTCATCGCCTGGCGGAAGGCGACCGCCTTGGCGGCGATGACGTGCATCAGCGGACCACCCTGGAGGGCCGGAAACACCGAGCGGTCGATGTCTTTGGCCAGATCATCCTTGCACAGGATCACGGCCCCCCGCGGCCCGCGCAGCGTCTTGTGGGTGGTGGTCGTCACCACCTGGGCGTGCGGCACCGGGCTCGGGTGGACCCCGGCGGCCACCAGGCCGGCGAAATGGGCCATGTCGGTCATCAGAATCGCCCCCACCTCATCGGCGATCTGGCGGAAAGCGGCGAAGTCCCAGTGCCGCGGATAGGCCGTGGCTCCGGTGACGATCAGCTTGGGGTGGTGCTCGCGAGCCAGCGCCCGGACCTCGTCGAGGTCGATGAGGTGGGTGACGCGGTCCACGTGATAGGGGATGAAGTGGTAGTACTGGCCGCTGAAGTTCACCGGGGATCCGTGGGTCAGGTGGCCCCCCTGGTCGAGCGCCAACCCCAGGACCGTGTCGCCCCGTTCCAGGAGCGCGTGGAAGACGGCCATGTTGGCTTGGGCGCCGGCGTGGGGCTGGACGTTGACGTGCTCGGCGCCGAACAGCTCGCGCGCGCGGTCGCGAGCCAGGTTCTCGGCCTGGTCGACTACATCGCATCCGCCGTAGTAGCGGCGACCTGGATAGCCCTCGGCGTACTTGGCGGTGAGCACCGAGCCCGTGGCCTCCAGCACCGCCCGGCTGGGGTAGCTCTCGGACGCGATCAGCTCCAGGTTGGATCGGGCACGGGCCTCCTCGTCCTGGACGACCTGCCAGATCTCGGGGTCCTCCGCCTGCAGCGAGGCCCAGGCATCCATCGGTCCATCTCCTCCACTTCAGTGTGTCGCTCGGGTGCGCCGGCCTCCGGAGTCTAGACCGCGAGCGCGCTTTCAGGACCGATGTCGACTATGGCGCCATCACGGATCGCGGCCAGGTCGGCGGGAGGGAGCACCACGATGGGTAGCTGGAGCCCGTACAGCTCCTCGGCGACGGCCGCGCCAAGAGCCAGGATGAGATCCGTCTCGCCCAGCACGATGGCGGCGGGCGCTGTCCCGGCGCGCACGGCCTCGGCCAGCACGCTGGCAGACGACGAGGAGCCGCGGGCGGCGGGGAGCACCAGGATGCGCCCGGTCACCACAGCGCCGTGCTGCGGGTGGCGGCGCTCGATCACGCGGCCCGTGGCGGGGTCCATGCCACCCCACAGGGACAGCGGCTCATCCAGGACCAGGGCCGGCGCCCGCGCCCGGCCGGGAGCGATCAGCCGACCGCTCATGCCGTCCCCCAGGTCGGTTCGCGCAC
This sequence comes from Candidatus Limnocylindria bacterium, assembly GCA_050695855.1. Taxonomy (GTDB): domain Bacteria; phylum Chloroflexota; class Limnocylindria; order QHBO01; family QHBO01; genus DASTEQ01. The sequence continues at coordinate 19,930 of JBOGTA010000074.1, read as the reverse complement.
CACGTGCCCCGCAACCGCGGACTCGACGCACTCGGCCAGGCTGCCGAGGACGACCTGGGCGCCGATGTTGCCCGGTGCGTAGTAGGCCCATTTGCCCGAGTTGGTCATGACCGGGCCGTGCGGCGCCCGCAGGACGGGGGTGATGTAGGAGCAGGTGTCCACCAGCAGCTCCGCCCCCCCGGCGCGCAGTTGCTGGGCCACGACCGAAGTTTCGGCCTCGGCCAGGGTGCCCCGCGCGGTCGAGATGAGCAGCTCGACGCCGTCCGCGGTTTGCCGTCCGGCCAGGAGCTCGGCGATGTGAGCCAGCTCCGCGCTCGACGCATGCGGGGTGCCCAGGCTGACGGCCACAATCCGCCCCGTCCCGTCGCCGCCCAGCTCGGCGCGGGCGGCGCGCAGCGTCGGGAGGTCGATCGTGTGCTCCCCGTCCGGTTCGCCGTCACCCAGGGCGGCAGCCAGCGTCCGCGCCTCGGGGGTGGAGCCGATGACGTGCAGCAGCGCCACCGCGCCCGACGAAGCCGCGGCCGCGCCCAGCGCCTTCAGACGGTCCTCCGATAAGCCGGGTGGCAGACCATCCAGGGCGGCGACCTGCCCGCCCGCGATGCGGCCCACCACGATCCCCAGGACCGGGTACAGGCCGTCGTCATCCAGGAGCGCCGCCGGCACGTCGCTCCCGAGGCGGATGACGACCCGCGCCCGCCGCTCATCGGTCCGGTGCAGGCCTGCGTCGGGAACCCGGCCCACGATCGCGGCAGCGATGTCCAGGAAGTCCCCGTAGCGGTTGGTTCGGGCGCCGAGGACCGAGTTGGCGAAAACGATGGCGTTGGACTCGCCCCAGGCTACCTGGTCGCCCAGGCCGGGCCGCGACCCGGGCAGTTGGTACGGAGCGCAGGTGTACGTCGGGCGGCATCCGAGCGCGCGGTAGCGTTCCATGAGCCGTCGACCGCGGTCGGCCAGCTCCGGGTCGCCCCGCCACAGCTCCGGATGCAGCAGGTCGACGGCGCCCACGTTGAGGGTCGTCGGGACCGAGACCTGGGCTCCGCCGTCGACCAGCCGATCCACGAAGTCGAGCGTCGCTTGGCCGTGGTACAGGCACGAGTCGACGTGCGCCGCGGTGATGGGGATCAGGCGGTTCGCGTCCAGCACCTCGGCGGCACGCACCACCAGCCGCATCGCGAGGGCGACCCCTTCCCCGGACTCGCCCTCCAGCATACCCTGCTCGGCGGGCTCCAGGTGCAGGCTCAGCGGCTGGCCTCCTCGGCCTCCAGGGCGGCGATCTTGGCAACCCGCCGAAGGTGGCGCCCGCCTTCGAACTCAGCGGCCAGGAACTCGCGGACGCAGGCCTCGGCCACCTCCACGTTCGTCACGCGGGCCCCGATCGAGATGACGTTGGCGTCGTTGTGTTGTGGGCCGAGGCGAGCCACCACCGGGTTGGCCGCCTGGACACATCGTATGCCGCGGATCTTGTTGGCCACGATGGCCTCCCCCGTCCCGCTACCGCCCAGCACGATGCCGCGGTCGTACTCCCCGCGGGACACCGCGCGGGCGACGGGAGCGATGAAATCCGGGTAGTCGACCGGTTCGGTCGAGTCGGTCCCGAAGTCGCGGTACTCGACTCCCAGGTCGTCCAGCAGGCGGCACAGCGCGGTCTTGAGCACGAATCCCGCATGGTCGGAGCCGATGGCGACGCGCACCAGGTCAGTCTATCGGCGGCGCCAGGTCCACGACCTCCGCCACCGCCTGGCGGCCGATGGCACCTTCGCGCAGGATCTTGGCAGGGTCGGAGGTGAGGTCGACGACCGTCGAGGCCGTGCCGCCGGGGGCAGGCCCCCCGTCGACGACCGCGGCCAGCAGAGCGCCGTGCACCGCGAACGCGATCTGCACCTCGTCGGCACCGAGGGTCTCCGGTTCGCCGCTCCGATTGGCGCTCGTCGCCAGCAGCGGCCCCGCCATACGGATCAGCGACAGCGCCACCTCGTGGTTGGGAACGCGGAATCCGAGTGGTTCTCCCCCGTCGGCGGCGGGAAGCACGAGTGTCAAGGGGCCGGGCCACCATCGGGCGGCCAGGCGTTTCGCCCGTTCGTCCAGGACGTACCCAGCCGCGGTGACCTGGGACTGTTCGGCGACCAGGACCGGGATCGGTTTGTCCTCGGGTCGACCCTTGAGCTTCACCAGCTCCGATTTCGTGTCCTCGCGACCGAAGGCGCAGGCAACGCCGTACACGGTGTCGGTGGGGAAGGCCACCAGCTGTCCGTCGGCCATCAGCTCGGCGGCGGCGGCGAGACCTTCCGCGGTCGCCGGTAGGATCTCGGTCACGAGAGCCGCTCCATGCGGACGATCCGCTCGTGGTCCGCCAGGTCACGAATGGTGGAGAAGGCCCAGGCCCCCGGCAGAGCAGCAACCAGGCCGCGGATCGGCTCGGCCTGGTCCTCGCCCATTTCCAGCATCACGCTGCCGCCGGCTGCCAGCCGCTGGGGGAGGCGGGCCAGGAGGTGTCGGATTACGGCCAGCCCATCAGCGCCCCCATCCAGCGCCGTGGCGGGCTCCCAGCCCAGGCTTCCGCGACCGGATTCGACCTCGGCGCTGCGGAGGTACGGGAGATTGGCGACGATGACGTCCGGTTTCCCGGCAGCCGGCCCCACCGGGTCCAGGAGATCGGCGACCGCCAGCGTCACGAGGGACTCCACGCCATGCGCCTCGAGGTTCTCCGCCGCCAGCTCCACCGCGTCGGCCGAAACGTCACTGGCCACCAGGCGGAGGCGGCCCAGGGTCAGCGCCGATCGGAAGCGCCTGGCGAGCACCACGGCCACGGCCCCGCTCCCGGTCCCCACCTCCCACGCCAGGATCGGGCGTTGGTCACGACCCATCCGCTCGGCGATGTCCGCGATGGCCGCGTCAGCCAGGAGCTCCGTCTCCGGGCGCGGAACGAGGGACCGCCGGTCGGTGGCCACCCGCAGTCCGTACCACTCCTTGAAACCCCGGATGTAGGCGATCGGCTCGCCGGCTGCGCGCCGCTCGACCCAGGCGGCCAGCTCGGCCCGCGCGCCCGCCGGCATCGGCTCATCGAGGTGGGCCAGCAGCCAGGCCCGGTCACGCTCGAGCGCATGCGACACCAGGATCTCGGCATCCAACCGCGGGGTCGGTGAGCCCGCCAGCCGGAGGCGCTCGATTGCCTCGGCCAGCACCGGCCCGGCCGCGCCGGGGAGGGTCTGTGTTTCAGCCGGCGACATCGGCGCCCGCGGCCGCCAGGCGCGCCGCCTGGTCCGCCGCCATCAGCGGCTCCACCACCCGGTCGAGGTCCCCCTCGAGCAGGCCGGGCAGGTTGTGGACGGTCAGACCGATGCGGTGATCGGTGACCCGGTCATCGGGAAAGTTGTAGGTCCGGATCTTCTCGGACCGCTCACCGGTGCCGACCTGCGCCCGACGCACCTCGCCGCGCTCTTCGGCCTGCCGCGCCCGCTCCGCTTCCAGGAGCCGGGCCCGCAGCACCGACAGCGCCTTGGCCCGGTTCTTGTGCTGGCTCTTCTCGTCCTGGATGGCCACCACCAGGCCGGTGGGCAGGTGGGTGATCCGCACCGCCGAATCGGTCGTGTTCACCGACTGGCCCCCGGGGCCGCTGGAACGAAAGGTCTCGATCCGCAGGTCGCCCTCGCCGAAGTCGACCTCCACGTCTTCGGCCTCGGGCAGGACGGCGACCGTGGCGGTGGAGGTGTGGATCCGGCCGCTGGCCTCGGTGACCGGCACGCGCTGCACGCGATGGACGCCGCTCTCGAATTTCAGGCGGGAGTAGGCACCGTCCCCGGCGACCTCCGCGATGACCTCCTTGAAGCCGCCCGAGGGGCTCTCGCTGGTGGTCAGCAGGTCCACCCGCCAGCGGCGTCGCTCGGCGTAGCGCTCGTACATGCGGTACAGGTCGGCGGCGAACAGCGAGGCTTCGTCGCCGCCGGTCCCGGCCCGGATCTCGAGGATCACGTCGCGCTCGTCGTTTGGGTCGCGCGGGACCAGGAGCCGGCGCAGCTCGGCGTCCAGCTCCGCCATACGGCCCTCGAGGTTCTCCACCTCCGCCCGCGCCATGTCCCGAACCTCCGGATCTCCGTCCTCCAGGTGGGTCCGCGCCGAGGTCAGGGCCCGCACCGCGTCATCGCGCGCCCGCAGCGCGGCAACGATCGGCTCCAGCCGGGCGAGCTCCCGCCCGTACCGCTCCAGGAGCTGTGGGTCGGTCGCCGTCTCGGGCAGGGCGAGCAAGGCGCTCAGCTCCTCATGGCGGGCCGACAGCTCGCCCAGGCGGTCCGTCATCCGCGGGCCTTGTCCTCCTCCATGACCCGCTGCAGGGCGGAGATGCTGACCTCCAGCATCCCGTGATCCGGTGGGCGCGTGGTCAGCGACTGCAGCCACAGGCCGGGCGCGTAGATGGCGCGCACGAGCCGATTCCCGTAGTGCCGTGCCCCGAAGCGGACCAGCTCGTAGGCCACTGCGGCGACCACCGGCACGAGCGCGATGCGCGACAGGATGAGCAGGGGAAGCGGCACGTCGGCCCGCGGGATCAGCGAGAAAAACAGGATGCTGATGACCACCACGATCAGGACGAAGGTGGTGCCGCATCGAGTGTGGGCGGTGCTGAACCGATCCACCGATGTTGGCTCCAGTGCCGCATCGGCCTCGTAGGCGCTAATCGCCTTGTGCTCGGCGCCGTGGTAGGCGAAGACTCGCCGCACGTCGGACATCAGGCCGATGAGGCCGAGGTACACGACGAAGATGACGAGCCGGAAGAGCCCCTCCAGCAGATTCGCCACCAGGTCGCTGCCCGCCGCATCCTCGGCCGCCTCCGACAGGACCAGCGGGAGGACGAAGAACAGCGCGATCGCGAAGCCGAGCGACGCGATCATGGTGACGGCCATCGTTCCGCGGCCGATCTCGATGTCCTCGCCCTCGGCAGCCAGGGCCGCGGAGCGCATCAGCATCCGGGTCCCCAGGACCAGTGTCTCGTACAGGACCACCACGCCCCGGACCAGCGGCACGCGCAGCCACCGACCGCCGCTCAGGGCTCGCGGCAATGCCTCGGAGGAGGTTCGGATCTCGCCGTCCGGCATGCGGACGCTCATGGCGGCCGTGGATCGGCCCCGCATCATCACTCCCTCGATGAGGGCCTGCCCACCGTAGAAGAAGTCGGGCATCCGATAGCGGCGGGTCCCAGCCACCGCCTGGATGACGAACGGACCAGCCGCGATCAGCTGTTCAGGGATGAGGAACGCGAGGTGGGGGACGAGGCGCCCCAGGCGGCCGGCGGGTTCCGCCGACCGGGTCAGCGTGTGGCGCGGTCCATCCGCCGCTGGAACCGCTCCACCTGGCCCGCGGTGTCGACGATGTTCTGCGTGCCGGTGTAGAACGGGTGGCAATTCGCGCAGACCTCTACCCGGATCGACTCGGCGGTCGACCCGACGCTGAAGGTGGTCCCGCAAGCGCAGTGCACCTCGGCCTGATGGTACTGCGGATGAATCCCGGTCTTCATCGGTCAGCTCTCGTCCGCAACCACGCTGACGCGCTTGCGGTCCCGGGTCTCGTGGGTGAAGCGAACCCGACCCTCGGCCGTGGCGAACAGGGTGTAGTCGCGTCCCATGCCGACGTTGGCCCCCGGATGGAAGGTGCTCCCCCGCTGCCGAACGATGATCGTCCCGGCCATCACCAGCTGTCCGTCGCCGCGCTTGACGCCCAGCCGCTGGCCGGCGCTGTCGCGCCCGTTCTTGGAGGAAGAGCCCGCCTTCTTGTGTGCCATGGTTACTCGCTCTCGGCGGCCGTCTTGCGCTTGGCCGCAGTCTTAGTGGTGGCTGCTTTCTTGGCAGATCCTGCGGTCTTCTTGGCAGCCGCCTTGGTTTCTGCCGCCTTGCGTGCAGTCGCCTTGGTTGCCGCGGGCTTGGGTGCGCCTGCGGTCTTCTGCACCGCCCCTGCCTTCCGGGCGTGCGGTTTCGCCACCGCGGCAGTCGCCCCGGCAGCAGTCGCGATCTCCTCGATCCGAACCCGGGTCAGGTCTGACCGATGCCCGGTGCGTCGTCGGTAATGGGCCTTCGGGCGGAAGCGAAAGACGATGACCTTCGGTCCCCGGCCATGCTCCAGCACCGTGCCGCGCACGGAGGCGCCGCTGACCGTGGGGGTCCCCACCGTCACCCCGGCGTCGTCGCCGATCATCAGGACGCGGTCGAACGTCACCGTGGCACCGGCCTCGGCGTCGAGTCGGTCAAGGACCAGGGTGCGCCCCGGCTCGACCCGATATTGCTTTCCGCCGCTGTCGACCACGGCGTACATGCTCGTTCTCCGCTGGATGGGGGTCAGCGCCCGCGATCAATTCGCGAAACGCGCACGGTCGGATGCCGAGAAGGCTCCTCACGCGGAGCTGCGAGTCTATCGGGCGACCGGAGGAGTGTCAACGAAGAGGAGGCGGTGCCGCGTGGTCCGGGTCGTCGCAAGGCCCAGGCCCAGGGCGTCCACCACGTCGCGTGGACGGCCCGCCCCGCTGGGATCGAGCCGGAGCTGCATCCTGAGGCGCGCCGTCCGCGCAGCCTCGTCGACCTCCAGGACCTCGAGGTCCTCGACGTAGGGCCGCAAGTCTCGCTCGGCGGCGTCCGACCGCCGCTCACTCTCACCGCGGCGACGCTGACCAGGGAGGCTGCTGGCGGCCAGCAGCTTCACCACCGCGGCGCGGAGATCGTCCTCGCCCGCGCCCTCGGGGGTGCTGACCTCGACCTCGTACTCGCCGCCTCGGACCTGGGACGCGGCCGAGGGAAAGCCGTGCCACACCTCGCGGGCATCGACGATTGCCAGCCCATCCGCCAGGTTCTCGCCGGCGGCAATCACGAGCTCCTGCGGGACGAGCTCGTCGAACCAGACCTCCACGATGTCCCCCCGCAGCTCGGTACCGAGCGGAGCGTTCGCCGCAAGGCTCAGCCGCGCCCGGGGGCGTGCGGCCGCGGTGAGCGACAACGGCAGGGCCGCCTCGGTCAGCACGCGCTGAAACTCGGACAGGATGTCCTGCTGGCGCAGCCGGAGTGCCGGCTCGGTGCGTGAGAACAGGATCTGCCATCGCTGACGGGGAGCGGCGGCCGTGGTGGTCATGGCAGCAAGGATGGTAACGCCCCCGGCATCCGCGTTCCGCGCTCGGCTAGGATGCCCGGGCATGGGGTTCGTCGCCCGCCATCGGCTGGGATTGTTCGTCGCCTTCGCGATCCTCCTCTTGGCCGTCGCCCTGTGGCTGGCGCGGTCGGCGCTCCCCGTCTTCGCCATCGCCATCGCCCTGGCGTTCCTGCTCGATCCACCGGTCACTGCCCTCCAGCGTCGTGGAGTCCCCCGCCTGGCCGGCATCCTGCTGGTCTACGTCGCGGTGGTGGTGGCTGTGATAGGCCTTGGCTGGCTCCTCCTGCCGCCGCTCTTCGATCAGCTCAAGCGGTTCCTCGAGCAGCTCCCCACCCTGGCCGCCCAGTTCGTGGCCTGGGAGGAGGCGATCGTCGACTGGCTCATGGGCCTGCCGCTGCCCGAGCCGATCCGGGACGCGCTGGACAGCATCATCGAGAGCGGCCAGCAGGCGGTCGTAACCCTGCTCGAGGCCATCGTCGGGCCACTCCTGAGCCTCATCGCGCGCACCGCGGGCTTTGTGTTTGGGTTGGTGGTCGTTCCCGTCTGGCTGTTGTACGTCCTCAAGGACCGCGAGCGCCTGCCGGACGGCGTACTGGGCCTCCTCCCGGCCAGCTGGCGCCCGGACGCCAGTCACGCGATGGGCCTGACCACCAGTGTCATCGGACGCTGGATCCGCGGCCAGCTGCTGCTCGGAGCGGTGATCTTCGTGGCCACCCTCATCGGCCTCTTGCTGCTGGCCGCCGTCGGGTTCCGCGAGTTCGCCGACTTCGCGGTCCTGCTCGCGCTGGTGGCCGGCATCCTCGAGCTGGTTCCCATCATCGGTCCCATCATTGCGGCCGTCCCGGCCGTCCTCATCGGCGCATCCATCTCGCCCGGCGCCGCGCTGGCTGCGGTGGCCCTGTACACCGTCATCCAGCAGCTGGAGAACCACCTGCTTGTGCCCAAGGTCATGGGCGACGCCGTCGACCTCCACCCTGCGGTCGTGATCCTGTCGCTGATCGTGGGCGCCTCGCTGTTCGGGCTGGGGGGGGCCATCCTGGCCGCTCCGGTGGTGGCGTTGGGCCGCGACCTCTATCGGTACGCCTTCCGGCGGCTGGAGGGAGGAACCGCCGACGAGGCGCGGGCGTTCGCGACGCGGCCCGGCGGCGGGCCTTCACCCCCGCCCCAGGACTCATCCTCGCCGACGCCTCCGCCCGAGAAAGGACCTCCTCCGCAGACGGAGCCCGCCTGATCGCTTCGCCAAGCAGCTAGAACGTTTCGGTCCGGGTGTGCATCCGCACCGATTGGAGAATGCCCATCCCGAACAGGATGGACACCGTCGACGACCCGCCGTAGGTGATCAGCGGCAATGGAATACCGGTGACCGGCAACAGGCCTATGACCATGCCGATGTTGACCACCACCTGGAACAGCAGCATGGTCGCCAGGCCCATGGCCACCAGCCGGCCCAGCCCGTCGCGAGCGCGCCAGCCGATGATCGTGATCCGCCACAGGAGCAGGCCGAACAGGGTGAGCAGGATGAGCCCGCCCACCAGCCCCAGCTCCTCGGCCACGATGGTGAAGATGAAGTCCGTGGTCTGGACCGGCAGGAATCCCAGCTGATTGGCGTGGCCGGCCGTGAGGCCCTGCCCAAACCAGCCACCAGAGCCGACCGCGTTCAGTGACTGGGACAGCTGGTAGCAGGCTCCCTGTGGGTCCGCCGCCGGATCCACGAAGCACAGCAATCGCCCCAGCTGGTAGTCCGCCAGGCCGCTCAGGGCGATGGGTGTCAGCGCGATCGTGATCCCACCCAGCAGCGCCATCCAGCCGATGCTGGCGCCGCTGATGAACAGCATCCCGCCCAGGATGGCCACGAACACCAGGGCCGTGCCGAGGTCGGGTTGGCGAAGGACGAGTGCGGTCGGCAGCAGCGTCAGCAGCACGGCGCCGACGATCGTCGAGAGGCGCCCGATGCGTTCTCCCCGCCCGGCCAGGAACGCCGCCAGGACGACGACCATGACCACCTTGCCGATCTCGGAGAACTGGAAGTCCAGGCCGCCGATGGTCACCGACAGCTGGGCCCCGAAGACCGCGTTCCCGGCGAGGAGATTGAAGACCAGCAGGCCCAGCGTCACCACGTAGATCGGAATCGCAAAGGTCTTCAGCCAGTGGTAGTCCACCGATGCGGCCGCCGCCATCGCGATGAACCCGATGAGGCTCCAGATGACCGTCTTCACCGGCTGCGGAATGGACCCGGCCGGCAATGGGCCGTCGTTCCAGGCGGCGGACGCGCCGAGGACGACCCCAAAGCCCAGCAGCAGGACCAGGTACAGGGTCAGCTGCCAGTCGAAGTCACGCCAGCGGGCGGCACGCGGGACTGGGATGGTGGAGACGGCAACGCCCACGCTCAGTTCCCTCCCGCCAGCAGGCGCAGGGTCACCGGATCCAGGCGCAGGTCCTGGTCCAGTTGGAAATACTGCTGCAGGAAGTACTTCACCACCTCGGTCGACACGTTGCCGATCACGGTCGCCCGATACGTGAAGGTGATGACCGCGAGGGGTGAATCGGTGGCGCCCGGGGACGAGGGGAGCCACGCCACGAACCAGGAGTGGAACGGCAGCACACCCTCCACGTCGGGCAGACCGAACTCCGCCGTACCCGTCTTGCCGGAGAGCGTCCCGGGCAGCCGCAGGTCGCCGATGTTGTAGGCGTGCCCGGTCGTGATGACCTGGCGGGCGCCAACCCGCATGACCTGCAGGTTGGCGGCGTCGGCGGCAACTTCGTGCAGGACCTCGGGCTCGTACCGCTCCACCAGCTCGCCGCTGCCATCGGCCTCGCCGAGGACGATCTGCGGCCGCATCAGGTGACCGCCGTTGGCGAGCGCTGCGTAGGCGTTGAGGAGCTGCAGCGGCGTCACCGCGATCACGTTCTGCCCGATCCCGGCCTGGGCCAGCTCGCCGGTGTACACCCCGGTGCGTCCCTGGCTGTGGGCCCAGTCAGTGGAGGCGATGATTCCGGCCGCCTCATTCGGGAGATCGATCCCGGTCGGTGAGCCGAAGCCAAGTTCGTAGGCCCACTTCGCCAGCCGGTCGACTCCGAGCTGGACCGCCATCTGATAGAAGAACGTGTCGGAGCTGACGGCGAAAGCCTCGACCATGTTGAGCCGCCCGAAGCCACGGCGGTTCCAGTCGTACAGGCACTCCCCGGCCGGCGCGCCGGGGATCTGGTAGCAGCCATAGGTCTGCCACCGGCGTCCTGCGCTGGTGACCCCTTCCTGCAGCGCGGCGAGGCCCGTCACCAGCTTGAAGGTGGACCCCGGCGGGTAGATATCGCTGATCGCGTGGTTGCGCAGCGGCAGGTTGGGATCGGACAGGTAGGCCTGGTACGTCGCGTCCGCGATCCCACCCGCGAACGCGTTGCTGTCGTAGGCGGGGAGCGACACCATGGCCAGGATCTCGCCGGTCTGGGGGTTCATCACGATGGTCACGCCCTGACTGACGTTGGCTTCCCGCATTCCCCACAGGAGTGACTCGGTCGCCATTCGCTGCAAACGTGCATCGATGGTCAGAACCAGGTTGCGTCCGGCGACGGGCTCCTCCGTCTCCTCCACCACCTTCACGAGCCGCCCGGAGGCGTCGCGCTCCCAGCGGGCCGAGCCGTACTCACCGCGCAGCACAGCCTCGAAAGACGCCTCGATCCCGGTCCGCCCGATCGGATCGTCATGCAGATAGCCGGCGTCCGCCAGCTCCTCGAGCTCCTCGGCGTTGATCGGTCCGGTGTAGCCCAGGATGTGCGACAAGAGTGAGCCGTCGGGCTCGCCGCGCTCGTTGAGATACATCCGTTGTGGTTCGACCAGGAGCTCGATGCCTGGCAGGCGCTCGCTCTCCTCGGCCAGCAGCAGCGCGGCGCTGCGATCGATGTCTGTGGCGAGGGGTACGAGGTCGAACGGAGACCCCGCGAACGCATCCAGCCGCGCCTTGAGGTCAGTCACCGGCAGCTGGACTACGTCCGCGACCCGACGGAGCACGGCCATCGTCCGAGCCTCTGGTAAATCCGCGGGCCGAGCCGCCACCGTCCAGGTTGGAACGTTGATCACCAGCGGGCGTCCCTCGCGATCGAACACCACACCGCGCAGGGAGGGAATGGCAACGGCGACCGTCCGGGCCGCCTCCGCCTGCTCAGCGCGGACGCGTCCCTCGATGACCTGCAGCTGAAAGAGCCTGCCGGCGAGCACCGAGAAGAGGAACATCACGATCACGGCAAAAGCGACAAAGCGTCTGCCGGAGCGCGGCAGATCCGGGTGCTCGAACTCGGCGCTCATGATCGAGTTGGCGAAGGCTGGAAGTCAAGGCGGCCGAGCGCGGCGCGGGCGGCGACGAACGCCAGCCCCGCGAGGATGCCGTTCAGCATCGCGGTGGGCACGAGCAGTCCTGCCAGGGTGCCCGGCTGAGCGATCGGGGCGCCGCCGACGATCACCAGCACCACGAGACCCACGACGTCTGCGACCAGGCTGCCGAGCAGTCCCCCAATCAGCGCCAGCACCGCGCCGTGGCTCCCGAACAGACCCCCGATGCCGGCGACCAGGCCCGCCGTCAGGAGCAGGCCCAATGGCACGCTGCCGAGCGGGTCCGTCGTGAGCAGATTGACGGTCAGTCCCCCAATGAAGGCCCATATGGCGCCTGCCCCGAGGCCCATCAGCAGGGTGACTGCCACGACTCCCACGAGAATGAGATTGGGTCTCAGATCACCCACGGCCAGCACCGGGGCCAGACCGGCGTGAATGACGCCAATGATGAAGGCTAGGAGCGCGCTGAGGGCGTTGATCGGAAAATACTCGCGGGTCGCTGCTGTTCAGGGCGGCTGGGTCGAAGTATAGGCTCCGAGGGCGCTGCCGATCTGGCCTCTCGGGCCCGCTCGGATCTCGCAGCCCGCCTCCATGGCCGTGTTTCACGTGAAACATTGAGCCGTCGGTAATCGGTCAAAAACCGCTCAAACTGGTACAATTGAGCGTGCCCAACGGAACTCGCATCGGAGTGTTCGTGGCAAGAGTCACGGCCTGCACCAACCAGAAGGGCGGCGTCGGCAAGACGACCACCGTCATCAACCTGGCGGCCTATCTGGCCCTTTCCGGCACGCGGACGCTCGTCATCGATCTGGATCCCCAGGGCAACGCTTCGACGGGGCTGGGAGCGGATAGACGGGCGGCGGGCACGATCTATGACGCACTCATCGAACGCGTTCCGATCTCAGAGATCGCACGACCCACGAGTATTCCCGGACTCGATCTTGCACCGGCCACGCCGATGCTCGCAGGAGCCGAAGTCGAGCTCGTGGCCGTGCCAGCGCGCGAGTATCGGCTGGCGGCAGCTCTGGCCGAGGTAGACGACCGATATGACCGGGTGCTGGTGGACTGCCCACCCTCACTCGGCCTGCTGACAGTCAATGCGTTGACCGCCGCCGACGGGGTTCTGATCCCGATCCAAGCTGAGTTCTACGCCATGGAGGGTCTTGGAAACCTGGTGAACACTATCCGGCTGGTCCGCGGGTCGCTGAATCCTCGGCTGGAGATCGAGGGCGTGGTGATCACGATGTTCGATCGCCGAACGCGCCTGTCGACCCAGGTGGCCGACGAAGTCCGTCGCCATCTCAATGGATCGGTGTACGACACCGTCGTACCGCGGAGCGTGCGGCTCAGCGAGGCGCCCAGCCATGGTCTGCCCATCGCGCTCTACGACCCGAGCTCCCGGGGCGCGCATGCGTACGAGGCGCTCGCCGCCGAGGTGGCGGCCCGTGGCTGACAGTCCCGCGCGGCAGGGCTTCGGCCTGGGTCGCGGCCTGGAGGCCCTGATTCCGCCTCCCGCCGGGGCCGGCGATGCGCAGCAGATCCCGCTTGACCGGATCGTGGCCAATCCACATCAGCCGCGGGCCCGTTTCGAGGGCGACGATCTCGACGACTTGGCCGCCTCCATCTCCGCCCACGGGATCCTGCAGCCGGTCGTCGTCCGGGGGTTGGCCAACGGTGACTACCAGCTCATCGCCGGTGAGCGACGAGTTCGGGCCGCGCGGCAGGCCGGCCTGACGCAGGTGCCGGCCGTGATCCGCGATCCGAGCGAAGAGGAGATGATCGAGCTGGCGCTGGTGGAGAACCTCCAGCGGACCGATCTCAACCCGTTGGAAGAGGCGATGGGCTTTCGCATCCTGATCGAGCGCTTCGAGATGCCGCATGACGCGGTGGCTTCCCGGGTCGGGCGCTCGCGGACGGCCGTAACGAATGCGCTACGGCTTCTCGATCTGGCTCCGGAGACGCAGGAAGCGCTGATGAGCGGCCAGATCTCGGAGGGCCACGCGCGAGCCCTCGCGGGGTTGACCGTGGCGGAGCTGCAGATTGCGGCGCTCCAGATCGTGCTCGAGCGCCAGCTGTCCGTGCGCCAGACCGAGGAGTTGGTCCGTCGCCGACGTCGGCAGGCGCGCGGTGGGTCATCGGATCAGAATCGCGGCGACCTGCAGGAGCTCGAGAATCACCTCCGCGAGATCCTGGCCACCCGGGTTGCCATCACCCGCACGCGCAAGGGCGGCCGCATCAGCATCGATTTCGCCTCCGACGAGGAGCTGACGCGCCTGTTCGCCTGGATCATTCGCACCGCCCCTGGCAGTGAGGCGGTGGAGCCGATCGGCATCGGCTCCGAGACGGGCTCGCGATGACCGCCCAGCCGAGCCGGAGGCGAGCCCGCGCCTCGGCGGCCTACACCGCGGCCGATATCCAGGTGCTGGAGGGCCTGCAGGCCGTCCGCAAGCGCCCTGGCATGTATGTGGGCTCCACCGATGCCCGTGGCCTCCATCAGCTGGTCTGGGAGGTCGTGGACAACAGCATCGACGAGGCCATGGCCAACATGGCGACGCGAATCGACGTCACGATCGGGGCCGACGGCCACATGGAGGTCGTGGACGACGGTCGCGGGGTCCCCGTCGACCGGCATGCCACCGGCAAGAGCGCCCTCGAGGTGATCATGACCGTGCTGCACGCCGGCGGGAAGTTCGGCGGCAGCGGCTACAAGGTCTCCGGCGGCCTCCACGGGGTGGGCGTCAGCGTCGTCAACGCGCTCTCCGCCGAGATGCGGGTGGAGGTCCTGCGCGATGCCAAGCGCTATGTGCAGGAGTACCGGCGCGGCACGCCCCTCAAGCCGGTGCGCCAGGTCGGTGGCGAGGCGGAGGCCAACCGCGCCCTCGATTGGACCCGCCATCACGGGACCCGGACCTGGTTCCGGCCCGATCCCGAGATATTCGATGAGGTCGAATTCGACTGGGACACCATCGCCACCCGACTGCGGGAGTCGGCCTACCTGAACAAGGGCCTGTGGATCCGCCTGGTGGACGAACGGGTGGACCGTGAGAAGAACTTCCTGTTCCAGGGCGGGGTGACCTCGTTCGTGCGCCATCTGAACCGGCATCGCACCCCCCTCCACCAGCAACCCATCTACGTAGAACGGGTGGTGCAGGGCACCAGTGTGGAAGTGGCCCTGCAGTACAACGACGGCTACGCGGAGACCGTGCTGCCGTTTGCAAACAATATCCACACCGTTGACGGCGGCACTCACGTCACCGGCTTTCGGGCCGCCTTGACGAGCTCGCTCAACGACTGGGCCCGTCGGGCCGCCGTTCTTTCCGAAAAGGACTCGAACCTGAGCGGGGATGACGTCCGCGAGGGCCTGACCGCGGTCATCAGCGTCAAGCTCACCGATCCGCAGTTCGAGGGCCAGACCAAGGCCAAGCTGGGCAATGCGGACATCAAGGGAATCGTGCAAACGGTGGTGTCGGACGGCATCAACCAGCACCTCGACGAGAACCCCGCCGATGGGCGCCGGATCCTCGAGAAGTGCCTGACCGCGGCTCGGGCGCGCGAGGCCGCGCGCAAGGCACGCGACCTTGTCATCCGCAAGGGGGCGCTGGACGGCCTGGCACTCCCCGGCAAGCTGGCGGATTGCCAGGAGCGGGATCCGGCCCTGAGCGAGCTCTACATCGTGGAGGGCGACTCGGCGGGCGGTTCTGCGAAGCAGGGCCGCGACCGCCAGAACCAGGCCGTCCTGCCGCTGCGCGGGAAGCTGCTGAACGTCGAAAAGGCACGGCTCGACAAGGTCCTGTCCAGTGAGAACGTGCGCCCCCTGATCATCGCGCTGGGCGCGGGCATCGGCGATCAGTTCGACATCAGCAAGCTGCGGTACCACCGCATCTGTCTGCTGTCGGACGCCGATGTCGACGGTGCCCACATCACGACCCTCCTGCTGACGTTCTTCTACCGGCACATGCCGGACGTGATCGAGAACGGGTACCTGTATCTGTGTCAGCCGCCCCTGTACCGGGTCAGCACCGGCAAGCAGACCCGGTATGCAAAAGACGAGAAGGACCGGGAGGCCGCGCTTCGGGAGCTGTCACGCGACGGGAAGGGTCGCAATGTCAGCGTGCAGCGCTTCAAGGGCCTCGGCGAGATGAACCCCGATCAGCTGTGGGAGACCACGATGAATCCCGAGTCGCGAACGTTGCTGCAGGTGAGCATTCGTGACGCGGCCGATGCCGACGAGACGTTCAGCACGCTCATGGGCGAGCGGGTGGAGCCACGACGCGATTTCATCCGCGGCGAGGCACGCAAGGTTCGCAACCTCGACATATAGAGGGAGTCCGATGCCATCCCGACACACCGCCGATATTCGCCAAGTCGAGGCCAAGACCGGACGCGCCCTGGAGGATTGGTGCTCCCTGCTCGAAGCCAATGGCATCGGCGAGCGGCGTGAGGCGGTGAACTTCCTGCGCGACGGGTACGCGGTGGCCCACGCCTACGCCCTGGCCATCGCCGATCACTGCCTGCGCGCGGGCCGGGACGTCTATGGCGACTGGGAGGACGACGAGACCAGCTGGTAGGCAGCCGTTCATAGCCCATGAGACGACAGACGCGACAGACGCGACACGCGAGACGAGGGTATAGGCACTGATGGACGACAAACTGGGCGCCGTGCGCCACGTGTCGATCGAGGACGAGATGCGCTCCGCCTACATCGACTACGCGATGTCGGTAATCGTCGCCCGCGCCCTGCCGGACGTCCGCGATGGGCTCAAGCCGGTTCATCGCCGAATCCTGTTCACGATGCACGAGATGGGCTTGCGCTCGACGGCGGCCTATCGCAAGTGCGCTGGGGTGGTGGGGGAGGCCCTCGCCAAGTTCCACCCCCACGGGGACGTGGCACTGTACGACGCGCTGGTGCGCCTGGCGCAGGATTTCAGCCTTCGCTACCCGCTGGTGGACGGTCAGGGCAACTTCGGCTCGATCGATGGTGACCCCGCAGCCGCGTATCGGTACACCGAAGCCCGCCTGGCCGCGATCAGCGACGAGATGCTGTCCGACATCGAGAAGGGCACGGTCGACTTCGTCGAAAACTTCGACGGTCGCCTGCAGGAGCCCACGGTGCTGCCGGCTCGGTTGCCAAATCTCCTCGTCAACGGCTCGTCCGGGATCGCGGTGGGCATGGCCACCAACATCCCACCCCACAACCTGGGGGAGATCTGTCGGGCGGTGGAGCGCCTGATCGACACCCCAGAGTCCACCGTCGACGATCTGTGCGAGATCGTGACCGGGCCCGACTTTCCCACCGGCGGGACCGTCTTCCGCTTCGCCGATCAGCGCTCGATCGCGGGCGAGAAAGAGCGCATCGACGCCATCCGCCACATGTACGCCACCGGGCGGGGGCGCATCGTCATGCGGGGGCAGGTGGCGCTGGAGGAGGTTCGCCCCGGGCGGATGGCGGTGGTGGTCACCGAGCTGCCGTACCAGGTCAACAAGGCGACCCTCATCGAGAAGATGGCCGAGCTGGTCGGCGCGAAGAAGCTGACCGATGTGAGCGACATCCGCGACGAATCCGACCGCGACGGGATGCGGATCGTGGTGGAGGTCAAGCGCGACGGCTCTCCCCACACCGTAATGGCCCAGCTGTTCAAGCACACCCAGCTGGAGTCGAGCTTCTCGACCAACATGCTGGCCTTGGTCGACGGCCAGCCGCAGACGCTGGGCCTCAAGCGACTGCTGGAGCACTACATCGCGTATCGGCGCGACGTCATCCGTCGTCGGACCGAGTTCGACCTCGCCCGAGCCCAGGAGCGGGCCCACATCCTCGAGGGACTGAAGATCGCCCTCGACCATCTCGACGAGGTCATCGCCACCATCCGGAAAGCGGCTGACGTGGACGCCGCGCGCGTGGCCCTGATCAAGAAGTTCACACTCAGCGAGGCTCAGGCCAACGCCATCCTCGAGATGCAGCTCCGTCGCCTGGCCGCGCTGGAGCGCAAGAAGATCGAGGACGAGTACGAGGAGGTCATTCGCCTCATCGCCCAGCTCGAGGATCTGCTGGCGAACCCGCGCAAGATCCTGCAGGCCATCATGGACGAGCTGACCGAGCTGCGCCGGAAGTACGGCGAGGAGCGACGGACCAGGATCTGGGACGACGCCACCCGGGAGCTCTCTGCCGAAGACCTGGTGACAGCCGAGGACGTGGTCGTGACCCTCTCCCAGCGGGGTTACATCAAGCGCCAGCAGATCCGGACCTTCCGATCCCAGCGGCGTGGGGGCAAGGGCAAGCTGGCCATGATCACCCGCGAAGAGGACGCCGTCAGCCACCTGGTGGTGGCCAACACCCACGACAACATTCTGTTCTTCACCAACCGAGGTCGGGTGTTCATCACCAAGGTCCACGCCATGCCCGAGGCGAGCCGTCACGCCAAGGGCCTTCCGATCGTGAACCTGCCCGGAGTCCAGGTGGAGAACGGCGAATACGTCAGCGCCATCATCTCGCTGCCGAAGTTCGAGCATGACCACTCCCTGGTCATGGCCACCCGGCGGGGGAAGATCAAGAAGACCTCGCTGGCCGACTACGCCAAGATCAAGGCCAACGGGCTGATCGCCATCAACCTGATGGGCGGCGACGAGCTGCGCTGGGTCGACCTCTCGGACGGCGGAAACGACATCATCATCGCCACCCGCAACGGGCAGGCCGCGCGTTTCACCGAGCGCGAGGTGCGAGCCATGGGTCGCGACACGATGGGGGTGACCGGGATCCGTTTGAAGGGCGATGACGAGGTCATCGGGATGCAGGTCGTCCGCGACCCGAGCCAGCAGCTCCTGGTCGTCACCGAGCAGGGATACGGCAAGCGAACCATCGTCAGCGACTTCCCGCTCAAGCACCGGGCCACCGGCGGGGTGATCGCCAACGCTCTGAACAAGGAGACCGGTTCGGTGGCGGCCGTCCGGCTGGTGGGCCGCGACGACGAGGACGTCATGCTCATCACCGAAGAAGGCACGATGCTGCGCACCCAGGTCGCCGGCGTAAACAGCTACCGGCGAGCATCACGAGGCGTGACGGTGATGAAGCCGGCCGACGGCGATCGGATCATCTCCATCGCGGTCTTCGTCGACGAAGGGCTGCCCGGCGAATCCGAAGGCGAGGAGTGAGGCGGTAGAATCGGTCGGCCGGGGTCCGATCCGGCAGCGAGCAGGGAGCGAGCCGTTGTACACCGACGAGTTCAGCATCTACTCGGGAAACGCCAACCGGGAACTGGCTGAGGATATCTGCCGCTACCTGCGGACTCGCATGGGCGAGGCCGATGTCTTCCAGTTCGCCAACGAGAACATCTTCGTTCGCATCCTCGAGAACGTGCGTGAGCAGGACGTCTTCCTGGTCCAACCCACCTGCCGCCCGGTGAACCACTCGATCATGGAGCTCCTGATCATGATCGACGCCTTCAAGCGGGCCAGCGCCGGACGCATCTCGGCCGTGATCCCGTACTACTCGTACGGTCGGTCGGACAAGAAGGACCAGCCGCGGGTCCCCATCACGGCGCGCCTGATCGCCGACATGCTCACCGTCGCGGGAGCGGATCGGGTCCTGACCATGGACCTCCATCAGGGCCAGATCCAGGGCTTCTTCTCGATCCCGGTCGACGAGCTCACCGCCGTGGACATGCTGGCCAAGTACGTCACCGGCCTGGACCTCGAGGACCTGGTGGTGGTCAGCGAGCTCGGCTTCGCCAAGAAGGCGCGCAACTTTGCCGAGAAGCTCAACGCCCCGCTGGCGATCGTCGAGAAGCGGCGGCTGGGCAACGACGACCAGGCCGAGCTGAAGAACGTCATCGGTGAGGTGGACGGCAAGACCGCGGTCATCATCGACGACGAGATCAACACCGCCGGGTCGCTGATCGAGACGGTGAACGCCCTCATTGCGGAGGGAGCCAGGGACGTGTACTCGTGCGCCACGCACGGCGTGTTCTCCGGATCGGCGCTGGAGAGGATCGAGGAGTCTGCGCTGCGGGAAGTCATCGTCACCGACACGATTCCGCTGCCGGACGGCGCCAATCCAGACCGGATCACGGTCCTGTCGGTCGCGCCGCTGTTCGGCGAGGCCATCCGTCGCATCCACCGCGGCGAGAGCGTCGGCGCGCTCTTCTCGTCCGAAGTCGAGCTGGTCGAGGAGATGACCTTCTGGGGCGCGCACGACGAGGACGAAGAGGCCGAGGCGGTCACCGTCGAACGGTGAGGGCGTGGGCGAGATCCGGCTGGGGATTCTCCCCTGGACCCAGGCCACCGACTGGACATCCATCGAGGCGACGGCGCGCCGGGTCGAGGAGCTCGGCTACGAGCACCTGTGGGCCTGGGACCACCTGGAGGCCATCTTTGGCGATCCGGACCAGTCGATCTTCGAAGGCTGGATGACGCTGGCAGCCTGGGCCAAGGACACGAATCGGGTTCGCCTGGGCCTGCTCGTGGGCGCCAACACGTACCGCAACCCTGGGC
>JBOGTA010000073.1:0-5443 GCA_050695855.1 Candidatus Limnocylindria bacterium | reverse complement strand
CCCAACGCCAGTACCGTGAGCCCTGGCACGATCCACCAATTCACAGGGACACCTTACGGCAGGGTGTAGCGGAAATGAGTTCGTCGAACCCGTACCCGTAGGTGTCGGGGTCGTATTCCCACGGGATACCCTGTCTGCCCGGCGTCGTTGACGATGTATGCGTTGCCCACGCGGGTGCACATGGCCAGTAATAGGGCGGTGATACGCCTCGGGGTCGACCCCCTCACCGCGCGTCGCATGAGGAGTCGCCGTAGGTCAGGATCTCCTGCGCATACGGCGGAACCGAAGCCGCCACATTCAGTTCACAGACTGCCGGCGGATCAAAGGCGACCACAAGCCCAACGACCCCGAGAACTGCGAGCAGAACAAACACCCAGGCTGCAACCAGCCAACGCGAACGCATAGCCGAAGCCTACGCCGGGACGCAAGATAGGCAAGCGCACGAAACGACCACCCATCGCCGTACGGTGTCCTGGGACGTCCGGGTGGGAGCAACACGACATCCGCGCCCCGCGAGTTCCTCGTGAGCATCCCGGGAGTTGCGCTCGGTTGGGTCACGGGCGTCGCGCGAGGTACCAGTGGAAGTCTCCCGGGCGAACTGCCCCATCAACCCGCGCGCCCCGCCAGCTCCCCGCCTTCGAGCCCTCTTCGCAGCCCCGGGCAAGGATCAGGGAAAGCGCTTCCTGAGCCTTTCCCTTATAGCCTTCCGATCCTGCCGTCTGTTGCCCATGACGGATAGGGCCACCCTGGGGTCGATCGGGATGCGGCTGTAGAGCCAGCCCAAGGTCCACCCAGGTGGCCTGCCTGGCCGTTTGAGCCGTTCATTCATGGCTGCCCATAGGTCCTCCCACGTCCTTCGGTGCCCTACTGGACGACCGCCGAGCAGCCTCCCGCGAGTCAACCGCATGCCCGACCTGGTAGTGCATCACTCAAACTGCTGCACTACCTGATTTCCACACATCTTGACGAGGGTTCTAATCCCTGGCGCTATCCACCAGGTGTCATCGTACTCACCATACTGCGGCTAGCTATAAGAGCTGCGAGGTCGTGGCCAGACCACGCTGTCCGACGCTGCCCCGAGGTCAGGCGGCCGCGGGCCGCCGCGCAGCGCGTTGGGACAGCCGCGCCAGGGGGCGGCCGCGGCCGCCATCACAGCATCAGTCTGTATTGGTCAGTCGGCGATCTTGGCCATCACGTGTTTGACGACCGTGTAGTCCTCGATGCTGTAGGAGGACATGTCCTTGCCGTACCCGGACTGCTTGAAGCCACCGTGCGGCATCTCGGACGCGATGGTCAGGTGGTCGTTGATCCAGACCGTCCCGAACCGCAGGCGCCGCGCGGCGTTCAGGGCGCGCTTGATGTCGCGGGTCCAGACTGACGCCGCCAGCCCAAACGGCACGCCGTTGGCCCAGCGCATCCCCTCCTCGTCGTCGGCGAAGTGCTGGACCGTGAGGACCGGACCAAAGACCTCCTTCTGGATGATCTCGCTGTCCTGGCTAACGCCGGTGACCAGGCTGGGCCGATAGAAGTAGCCCGGTCCGTCCGGCGCTGAGCCGCCGGCCACGACCTCGGCGCCGTAGCCGCGGGCCCGGTCCACGAAGCCGATGACCCGCTCCTGCTGGGCCTGGCTGACCATGGGCCCCATGTCGACATCGGCTTCGCGGTAGTCCTCCACCGATGCCGGGTCGCCCACCTTCAGTGAGTCGATGGCCGGGACGAGGCGCTCGAGCAGCCCGTCGTACGCGCTGCGGGACGCGATGATCCGGGTCGCCGCAGTGCAGTCCTGGCCGCTGTTGAAGAACCCGGCCACCTTGACGCCCTCGGTGACCGCGTCAAGGTCCGCGTCGTCGAACACCAGCACCGGGGCCTTGCCGCCCAACTCCAGGTGGACGCGCTTGACGGTCTGGGCCGCGGCCGCGGCGATCTCGCGGCCGGTGGCTGTGTCGCCCGTAAGGGACACCCTGTCCACGCTCGGGTGCGAGATGAGGTGCGCGCCAACGGTCTTGCCCGGGCCGACCACCACGTTGAGGACGCCCTTCGGGAAGATGTCGGCCGCCAGCTCGGCGAGCTTGATAGCCGTCAGTGGCGTCCAGGAGGATGGCTTGAGGACGACCGTGTTGCCAGCCGCCAGGGCGGGGCCAAGCTTCCAGATGGCCATCATGAGGGGGTAGTTCCACGGCGCCACCTGGCCCACCACCCCCACCGGCTCGCGCCGGATCATGCTGGTGTGGGTTGGGAGGTACTCGCCGGCCGCCTTGCCTTCCACGACCCGCGCCGCGCCGGCGAAGAAGCGCAGGTTGTCGAGGCTGAACTCCACGTCGAACGCGGCCACCGACATGGGCTTGCCCACGTTGGCCGACTCCACGCGGGCCAGTTCGTCGGCATGGGCCTCGATCGCATCGGCGAACTTGTGGAGCATGCCGCTGCGCTCCGCTGGAGTGGTCAGGGACCAGGTTTCGAACGCCTCACGGGCGGCGGCCACCGCCGCGTCCACGTCGGCGGTCGTGCCCTTCGGCACTTCAGCCAGCTTCTGCTCGTTGGCGGGGTTGATGACCACTGTCGTCTCGCCGGCGGCGGCGTCACGCCACGCCCCGTCGATGAACATCTGGTAGCGCTCTGCGGTGAGGGTCATCCGGGTCTCCTCGGAAGTGAAGGCAAGGAATTCGGGCCAGGCGATTCTACGCGCGGCCTCGGACGGGGCGGAAGCCCCCATCCGCGACGCGGGCCATCACGAACAGCAGGTCGGCCAGGCGGTTGAGGTAGCGCCCGACCTCTGAATCGGCGGGGAGGTCACCGCCCTCGGCCAGGGCCACCGCCCGCCGTTCCGCCCGACGGGTGATCGCCCGGGCCAGGTCGAACGCCGCACCGGTCATCGACTCTCCGGGCACGACGAACTCGGCCGGCATCGGGTAGGCAGCGGTGAGCGTGTCGATCTCGCTCTCCAGGGCCGTGACCATGTCGCTGGTGACCCGGCTGACGCCATCGGTCAGGCGGGCTCGGCGGTCCTTGTGGGTCGCGATCTCGGCGCCGACGACGAACAACTCGCGTTGGATGCGGATGACCAGATCGTTCAGGCGGCTCTCGGTCCGATCGGTCACGGCGCCGATCGCGGCCCGCGCCACGCCCAGCGCGGCAACGGCCTCGTCCACCGTCCCGGCGGCTTCGATGCGGGGGCTGTCCTTACCGACCCGGGCACCGCCGAAGAGGAGTCCCGTGTCGCCGGAATCCCCCTTGCGGGTGTAGATCTTCATGCCAGCCCGATCGTAGTCGGCGGGACGGCGCGCGGGAGCTAGAAGAGGCCGGGAGGCGGCTCCCAGCGATCGGCCAGCAGGGTGACCTTGACCGGAGGTCCCACGACCTCCTCGGTCTTCTGCTTGACGGTCTGGATCAGGTCTCCGGCCCATGGGCAGAAGGGCGTGGTCAGGACCATCTTGATCTCGGTCGGGGCGCCATCGGCTCCAATCTCGACGTTCTTGATCAGGTCGAGATCGACGATGCTCATCCCGATCTCCGGATCGTGGATGTCATAGAGAGCGGTCATCACCTCGTCAACCTTGGCGAGGTTGGAATCAATCGTCATACCCGACCACATTAGCAGGGATTCGCGAGGAAGCGACCGAGGGCCACCCGCCAACCGCCCGCATCTCCCTCCGCGCCCCGCGCATCAAGCGCGGGCAGCGGCCGGACGCCTAGTACACGAATGGGACGCCGAAAAGGTACGGCAACCCGACCAGCGCCAGCAGGCCGAGCCCCGCCAGGAGGACGAGGCCACCGAGCCAGCCGGCGGGCCTGCCGCGGTACAGCCGGACCAGCACCGCCACCGCGCCAGCTCCGAGGGCGGCCAAAAGCGCGCCGACGACAAGGTCCCCGCCTGTGGTGTATCCCCCTTGCAGCACACGGACGGCCAGGAAGCTGACGATCAGGACGGCGGTGCCCAGAACCACGACACTCCCCAGCCCGATCAGGAGGCGCCCGAAGGTCATGCCAGGGAGCATTAGAACAGGCTGGTGTCGTACTTCGGGTGGGGAGGCAGGACCTCGGGCCGGACCCGGGTGAACGCCTCGTAGATCGGCCCGCCGGCCTCCATGGCAGCCCGCAGGTCGGCGATGGCGTCGGCCGTGTCGGCCTGTGAGGCGTGGCTCTCGAGCGCGGCCAAGCGTCGGTCGGCCACCTCGGTGATCTCGATCCGGTGGGTTGCGCCCTGCTCCTCCGGGGAGAGGTCGTAGCGGTTGGGCCCCGGCCCGTAGCCCGGTGCGATGACGAACACGGCGTGGGGAGCTACGCCCTCGGCTGCGAGGCGCTCGACCGCCCACCGCGCGGCGCTGCCGACCGTCACGTGGTCCGGATCGCCGGTCACGCCATGGGCGCCAAAGGTGATGAGGACGTCAGGTCGCCGGTTTCCGAGCCACGCGATGATCTCGCTCACCAGGCGCTCCTGCGGTTCGGCGGCAACCGCGCCGTCGGGGTAGCCGTCCAGGAGGGTGACCTCGTTGAGCCCGATCGCCTCCGCGGCGCGGATCATCTCCGACTCGCGGACCGCGGCCAGCTGGGCGTCCGGGGTTCGGTCCGGGTTCCCGGCCTCGCCGCGGGTCACGATCAGGAGGCGGGTGGTCTCCCCCCCGTCGCGGGCCAGCGCGAGCGACCCGGCGCAGGTGAACGCCTCGTCGGCGGGGTGGGCCAAGATGGCGGCCAATCCCCCGGTTCGGTCGTAGCTCACGTGGTCTCCCGTGGCGCGGGATCATCGGCCAGCCGTCGCCAGCCCTGGCGTTCCACCGCGGTGCGCATCGTACGCAGGACGGCCACCTTGGCGCGCGCCACCTCGGCGACGAAGCGGCTGGTGCCCGCCGCGTCGAGCGATGAGCCCGGCGGGGCGCTGTCCCGGCCGACGTTGAGCCAGGCCAGGTGATAGCGGTCCATTCGACCCCAGACCGACTCCAGGAGCTGGTCTGACTCGAGCAGCCACGCCCGGAAGGAATCCCAGTCGGGTGCATCCGTCAGGCGGTCGCCTTCGGCGATGAGCGCGTCGGTGGCGGCCAGAAACGCGCTGCGAGTCATGACCGTCTCGTCGGGCAACCGCTTGCCGGGAGACCTGGAGGCCATGACTGAGTATGGCGCGGCCGTTCGTACTATTTGTCGGTGACCCCCAGGCGGGCAGACTCACGGTGACCAGACGCACCGCTGAGTAGATGCCCCGATCCGATCTGACCGTAGCGATCGGGCGGTCCGTGGGCACCGGGCTGGCCCTGGTGCTCCCCGTGGCCGCTCTGCTAGTGCTGCGCCAGTTTCCGCCACTCACCCTGGACCCGGCCGGCACCACCGGGTGGCTGGCTCCGCTGGCGTTGGGCGCGGTGGCGCTGGTCGCGGCCGCGGCCGTGATTCCTCTCCTCGGCGCGCTGGTCATCTCCGGACGCCTGTCGGCCGGCGCCGCGGGGCTGAGCGCGAC
>JBOGTA010000072.1:0-15058 GCA_050695855.1 Candidatus Limnocylindria bacterium | reverse complement strand
GGTCCGGGCAATCCAGTCGTCTACGCGCTCGCGGAGGTCGATCAGGTTCGGGGCGATCGGGATGCCGACCGCGTCGAGCTCGGCCGCAAGCTCCGTTTCGCTTAGGTGAGACAGCGGCTCGGTCATGCCGCCCCCTCGGATCGGAGCCGGGCTGCCATTCGGTGGCACCACTGGGCGACTATGCTGCCGGGGTCGGGGCCGGATCGGCGTCACGATCGACCTCCAGAGGCGTCAGCTTTCGTCGGCTGGCGCCTCTATTCGTGCCGTTGGCCTCCTCGGCCAGCCATCTCTCCACCGTCGGCCAGTGCAGGCGGATCGAACCGCCTAGCCGGACGACGCCCGGTAGTTCGCCGGCCTGAACGAGCGAGTAGATTTGGCTCCTGGACACCCCGAGCAGTTCGGCCGCCTCAGCAGGTCGCAGGAGCAGCGGTGTCATCGCTCGGCCGCCAACCCTTCAGGAACCCGCCGGCTGGGGCGCTGCTGCGCGATGAGTGCTGCCAGGAGCCGACCGTAGGCGACGGCCGCCTGACCTCGCGGCGCACGCTCGCGGTTCTCCCATCGGAGGATGGTCGACGGTGAAACGCCAACGCTCTCGGCAACCTCGCCTAACGAGAGTCCGGCGCCTAGCCGTATGGGTCGTGCCGCTCCAGTCCAGGACATGCCCGATTCGTTACCGTGGTGTTTGTGACGGGCGAGGGAAACGTTCGGGAGGAAAGCTCACAAGGCGCCTGGGGGGATGTCGATGGCCAGGTCTGGACCTATGACCTGCACTGGCGCCTCGCGAATGGGCGGATCGAATGCATCGGCCTCGATCTCCGGGCACCCGATGGAACGGCGATCACCGCGGCCGCACTCCGGCGGTTTCCCATCGGCGAACTGATGGCCAGGGCGCGACGTGCTCAGCTCGCCCTCAACCAATGGGTCGCGCGCGCGATGCCCGGGCGGCGGGAGGAGGCCATCGCTCTCGCCACGGCTTGGGAGCAGGCGCACGCTGGCCGCTCTGGGCCAAAGGGCTATGGCGTCGAGCACTTCGCCGAGGTCGCAACCATCTATCAGCGCGAAGCAGTGCTAGGCAACAGGCCAACTCAGGCGGTCGCGAATCACTTTGTGGTGAGCAAGTCAGCGGCAGCCAAGTGGGTCGCCAGAGCGCGCACGATGGGGCTCCTGCCTCCGGCGCGGAAAGGGAAGGCAGGCTAGGCGATGACCCGATCCACCGGCGGCAGCGTCCGTCGCCATCCGGAGCGCGACCTCTGGCAGGCCCGCTTCACCGGCGCCGACGGCCGCCGGCACTCGATCTATGGCCGGACGCGAAAGGAGGCCCAGGAGCGCCTACGGGCGGCCCTGACGGCCTCCGACCACGGGATCCGACCTGTGAGCCAGCGGCTCACGGTCCGCGCCTTCCTGGAGGATTGGCTGGAGACGATGGTGGCTCGGCGGTGCCGGCCACGGACTGTCGAGTCCTATGCCAACTTGTCGCGGCTGTATCTCATCCCGGCGCTCGGCCATGGGCCGCTCGCGAAGCTCGAGCCGGAAGACGTCGGCCGGCTCGTTGTCACCCTCAGTAAAGGGCCGCTCTCCCCCACCACGGTTCGGGCCGTCTACAGCACGCTCCGAACCGCGCTCAACGATGCGCTCCGCCTCGGGCGAGTGCACCGCAACGTCGCGACCCTCGTTGACCCGCCCGCGAAGGCCCACCACGATCGGCAGCCGCTGACTCGGGCTCAGGTCCGCGCGTTCCTCGAAGGGATCCAGGGCGATCGGTTCGAGGCGCTGTATGTGACCGCCATCGGGACCGGGATGCGGCAGGGTGAGCTTCTGGCGCTCCGCTGGTCCGACGTCGACGTGGAGCGCGGGACGCTCACGGTGCGGCACACGCTCCAGCGATTCAGCCGGACGCTGGCGCCGACCAAGACCGCGCGCTCGCAGCGGACCCTCCGACTACCGCGGACCGTCCTGGCAGCCCTGGTCGAGCACCGCAGCCGTCAGCCTGTCCGCGCCCTCTCGGGACTCGTCTTCACCGCCGCCGGCGGCCAGCCGCTGGCGTCGACGAACGTCACGGCCTACCTCCAGCGCCACCTCGCGCGGCTCGGGCTCCCCCACCAGCGGTTCCACGACCTGCGCAATGCCGCAGCGACCCTGATGCTCGAGGACGGTGCCGACCTGGCCGAGGTCAGCCGGATGCTCGGCCATAGTTCGGTCGCCGTCACCGCCGACATCTACGTCGCCTGGACGAAGGTCATGCAGGAGCGCGTAGCCGAACGGATGGACGGTATTCTCGGCGGCTAACGGGGCTACAAAAAGGGCTACAGCGGCTCCCTGGCACCCGTCGGGGAGCCGTTTTCGTGCTCAGATCAACTCCCCGGCAGGCGCGAGATGTCCTGGATCGAGATCAGGATGACCAGGGCAATGAGCACCAGGAAGCCGGTGAAGTAGATCAGCGCTTCGCGCTCGGCCGACAGCCGGCGGCGGCGAATGGCCTCGATCAGGACGATCAGCACGCGCCCGCCATCGAGCGGCGGGAAGGGCAGGACGTTCAGCACCGCGAGGTTGACCGAGAGGAGGCCGATGAAGAACAGCTGGCTGACCAACGGCGCGTCCAGGAGGCGCCCAGTCTGCTGGGCGATGCCGATGGGGCCGGCCACGTCCCCGGTGGGCGGGGCCAGGCCAAGCATGCCGGCGATTGCGCGCGCCAGGCCGCCGGGAATCTCGGCGGCTACGCGGGCGGCAGTCGCCGTGCCCTCGGCCAGCGCGTCTATCGGTCCATCCGCGGTGGGGGGCCCCATCACGATCTCATCGGCCTCCCAGCCGAACCCAACGGCGCCGGTCCCCGCGCGCTGCTCCTCCTCGGTCAGGACTCTGGGCGTGACCTCGACCTCGATCGGGACGCCGTCGCGCATGACCTGGATGGTGACCGGCTCCCCGGCCTGGCTCCGGACGTACGCCGTGAGTTCGGTCGACAGGTCAAAGGTCCGCCCGTCGGCCCCCGTGATGACGTCCCCCTCCTCCAGCGCGCCCTCCGCCGGACTGTCCTCCTGGATGCTGATCACGGTCAGCGGACCGTGGTACTCGGGAGTCGGCTGGCTCAGGGCTAGGGCGAAGAGGAGCGCGCCGGCCACGAAGTTCATCAGCACACCGGCCAGCAGCACGGCCAGCCGGACGGGGATCCGTCGCCGGCTGAGCGCGCCCTCCATGACCTTCTCGATAGCCGCGCCCGACAGGCCGCGGCTGCGCAGCCGTTCGACCTCGATCTCCCCGTCCTCGCCGAGCAGCTTCACGAATCCGCCCAGCGGGATCCAGTTCAGTGAATAGCGCGTCCCGCGAAACACAACGGACGCGATCCGCGGCGGGAAGCCCACGCCGAACTCTTGAACCGCGACCCCGGCCCACTTGGCGACCGCGAAGTGCCCGACCTCGTGGACCAGGACCAGGATGACGATCAGGACCAGGAACGCGACGAGCGTGAGAAGGATGTCCATCACGAATCCACCGTTACGCCAATGTCGGCCCTCAACGCCGTGCGCACCTCGGCGTCGAGCTCGGTGATCTCTTCAATCGTGGGCTCAACGTCGCTTCCCCATCGGTCGACGGCCCGCCCGATGGTGCTGGCAATAGCTGGGAATGGGAGAAGGCCGGCGAGAAAGGCCTCCACGGCCACCTCGTCAGCCGCATTGAGGATCGTGCCGCGGTTACCGCCGGCTTCAGCCGCGTCGCGTACCGCTGCGTACGCCGGGTAGCGCGCCGGGTCCAGCGGGGCGAACGTCAGCGGCGCCCAGTCCTCAGGGGCCGCCGAGCGCGCGGGGCTGGGATGACGATCCGGGTACGAGAGGGCGTACTGGATCGGGAGGCGCATGTCGGGCAGACCCAGCTGGGCCTTGTACGAGCCATCGACGAACTCCACCAGGGAGTGGACGATGCTACCGGGGTGGAGCACAGCGGCGATTCTAGGGTAGGGCAGGTCATACAGCCATCTAGCCTCAATGGCCTCGAATGCCTTGTTGACCAGGGTGGCGGAGTCGATCGTGATCTTGGGTCCCATCTGCCAGGTCGGGTGAGCCAGCGCCTCGGCCGGCGTCACATCCGCCAGGTCGGCGGGATCCCGGTCACGGAACGGTCCGCCGCTGGCGGTGAGGATCAGACGCGCAACGTCGTGCATTCGTTCCCCGCGCAGGCATTGCCAGATGGCCGAGTGCTCGCTGTCCACGGGACGAAGCCAATCCAACCGGTCCTCGATGTCCGAGGGAAGGGCCGCCCGAACGAGGTGGCCGCCGGTGACCAGTGCCTCCTTGTTCGCGAGCGCCACGCGGCGGCCGGACCCGAGCGCTGCCAGGACCCCGGGAAGGGCCGTCATCCCCGTGGTCGCCACGACCACCAGGTCAACGCCGTCGGTCGTCGCGAGCTGCTCAAGCCCGCCCTCCGCCCAGCGATCTGACTCCAGCGCTGCCGGTCGCCCCTCCGCACACCAGGCCATGGCTCGTGGCCATTCGTCGAGCTGGGCGTCGAAGGCCGGGTCGGCATGCCCCGACGCGAGAGCGCGGAGCTCGTAGCGGTCCGGGGCGGCTCGCATGACCTCGACGGTCTGGCGCCCGATGGACCCGGTGGATCCGAGGAGCGCGATGCCGATTACGGGACGATCCACATGCCCCCCAGCAACACCGCAAACGCGATCACGAGCGGCGCGGCGAACAGGAGTGAGTCCACCCGGTCGAGCATCCCTCCATGCCCCGGGAACAGGTTGCCCGAGTCCTTGCTGTCGGCAGCTCGCTTGAGCAGGGACTTCGCGAGGTCACCGCGCTGGGCAATGGCGGCCGCCAGCGCCCCCATCGCGAGCCCGATGAGCGGGCCCAGGCCGGTGAGCAGCCATCCGAGGAAGGCCGTGGCAAGGGCCGCGACGACGATGCCACCGTAGTAGCCCTCGACCGTCTTGCCGGGGCTCACCTGCCCATGGAGCTGCCGACGGCCAAGGGCCCGACCGACGAAATAGGCACTGACGTCGCAGCTCCATACGAGGCCGAACAGGACGAACAGCCAGGCCGTCCCCGATTCCAAGCCCAGCCAGCCAACGGGACTGTCCGGGGTGCCATGGACAGGTGCCACGTGACCGACCGCGGCCAGCATGGGGCCCAGCAGGCCCAGCCAGGCGACCGTGAGGCCAGAGCCAGCCCACGCCTGCAGCCCCGACCGTGGATCCGGGTTCCGGAGGGCTCCAGCGGCTAGGCCGATGATCACCAGGGTCATGGCGGCAATCGTGAGACCCGCCGGAGCAATCAGATCCATGCCCGGCCCGAAGACCAGCGGGTAGATCGTGTACTGCAACCCGATCAGCACGGTGCCCGTCACGATCAGGCCGCCGACCACGGTCGTCCAGCGGGGCACCGGCCAGCCCGCGGCCCGGAACAGGTCGGTGGCCTCAAGCAGGGCCACCGCGACCACGAACGCGACGCCCAGGCTGAGCCACGGCTCGCGGAACCATGCGACGACGAGCACGAGGGGGATGAGGACGATGGCCGTCAGGACTCGGGTGCGCAGCACGGTGATCAGCCCCCGAACCGTCGATGGCGGCCGGCGTACTCCTCCAGCGCGGCGTCTAGGTCGGCCGGCGTGAAATCGGGCCACAGGCGATCCGACACGACCAGCTCGGCGTATGCGCCCTGCCACAGCAGGAAGTTGCTGGTCCGGTACTCGCCGCCGGTGCGGATGATGAGATCGGGGTCCGGCTGCCCGGCGGTGTACAGCTGCCCAGCGAGCGTGTCTTCGTCGATCTCGGTCGGTGACACGCCGGCCGCGACCAGTGCGCGAACCGCGTCGATGATCTCCGACCGCCCCGAATAGTTGAATGCGATGTTCAGCTGCATCTTCGTCCCGCCTCGGGTGCGCTCTTCGGCGTCCCGGATCGAGCGCTGGACGTCGGATGGGGCCTCGTGCAATCGGCCGATGACGTGGACCGAGACTCCCTCGGCGATGAGCTGATCGGTATGCTGGCGGACGGCGCTGTCGACCAGTGAGAACAGTCCGCTGACCTCGTCCTCGGTCCGGGTCCAGTTCTCGCGGCTGAACACGTACAGACTCAGGACCTCGATCCCGCAGTCGGGCGCATGACGGACGACCGGCACGATGGCCTCCACGCCCTGGACGTGCCCGGCAATCCCGGGCAGGCCGCGCGCCGCCGCCCAGCGGCGGTTGCCGTCCATGATGATCGCGACATGTCGCGGGCCGGGGGCTTCGGATTCTGGCAGGCGGTCAGACCTCCATGATCTCCGTTTCTTTGCGTTCGCCGCGGGCCTCGGCCGTCTCGATGAATCCGTCCGTCAGCTTCTGGAGGTTCTCGAGCTCGCGTCGCTCCTCGTCCTCTCCCAGGTCTCCGGCGCGCAGGGCGCGCTTCAGCTCGTCGGCGGCCTCCCGTCGAAAATTACGGATCTCAACGCGGGCCTCCTCGAGGCGGCGACGGACCTGGCGCCCCAGCTCGTGGCGGCGCTCCTCCGACAGCGGAGGCACGTGGAGACGGACCACGGTCCCGTCGACGTTGGGCACAAGCCCGATGTCGCTGCGGGTGATGGCCTTTTCCACCGCGGGCAGGGCTCCCCGATCCCAGGGCTGAATGACGATCAGGTGGGGATCCGGCGTCGAGATGCCGGCCAGCTGGTTGAGTGGAGTGGAGGTTCCGTAGTAGTCGACCGCGATGCGCTCGACCAGGGCGGTCGACGCCCGGCCGGTGCGGATGCCCGCAAAATCGCGCTCCATGGCCTCCACGGCGCGCTGCATCTTCGGTTCGATCGTGCGCAGGGCCTCGTGGCTCATGCCGGCACCTCGTCGCTGATCAGGGTTCCGATCGCCTCTCCCTGCAGCGCCCGAAGGATATTGCCCTCGACGGTCATGTCGAAGACGACGATCGGCATCCGGTTGTCCATGGCCAGGCTCACCGCTGTTGCGTCCAGCGCCTGAAGCCGATTCGCCAGGACCTCGGTATACCCGATCTGGGCGTAGCGCCGGGCCCCCGGCTCCTGCTCGGGATCGGCGTCATACACGCCATCCACCCGCGTGGCCTTCAGGATGACCTGGGCCCCGACCTCCACCGCCCGAAGGGTGGCCGCCGTGTCTGTGGTGAAGTACGGGTTCCCGGTACCCGCCACCAGGATCACGACCCGCCCTTTTTCCATGTGCCGAATCGCGCGACGCCGGATGTACGGCTCGCAAATCTCGTTCATGGCAATGGCGCTCATGACCCGCGTCGGGGCGCCGGCCTGTTCCAGCGCGTCCTGAAGGGCCAGGCCGTTCATCACCGTTGCCAGCATGCCCATGTAGTCCGCCGTGGACCGGTCCATGCCTGCCGCGGCGGCGGCGAGGCCGCGGAAGATGTTGCCACCACCTACGACGATGGCCACCTGGATGCCGTCGGCGTGGGCACGCGCCGTTTCGCCAGCGATGCGACGCGCAACTTCGGGATCGATCCCGTACGGGCGGTCCCCCATCAGCGCCTCGCCCGACAGCTTGATCAGCGCCCGTCGCACCCCGTCCGCGGCGGCAATCGGCTGCGAGTTCATGTGTCGGGCTGAGTGGAATCCGGGTCGTGGTCCTGGGCGGTCTCCCCCACCGCCATTCGCGCGAACCGTGCGACGCGGATGT
Organism: Candidatus Limnocylindria bacterium; assembly: GCA_050695855.1. GTDB lineage: Bacteria > Chloroflexota > Limnocylindria > QHBO01 > QHBO01 > DASTEQ01. The sequence goes on along the minus strand of JBOGTA010000072.1, from coordinate 7,438 downwards.
TCTCCCCCAGTAGTGCGATCTTGTCCGTGATCAGCTCGCCGATCCGCCGATCGGTATCGCGATACGGCATCTCCAACAGGCAGATTGATTCGAACCACTTGTCAAGCTTGCCCTGGACGATGTCGTCGACCCGGTCTGCGGGCGTGCCGCTGGCGGCGACCTCGGCCACGAACTTCTCCCGCTGGGCCGATACGACCTCGGACGGAACGTCATCGCGCGATACCCACTTCGGGGACAGGCCGGCGACCTGCATCGCCAGCTCACGGGCGAGCTGCTGAAAGTCGTCCGTGCGGGCCACGAAGTCCGTTTCGCAGTTGAGCTCGATCAGGACGCCCAGCCGCGATCCGTGATGAATGTAGCTCGCGATCACCCCTTCCCGAGCCACCCGATCGGCCTTCTCACGAGCCGTGGCCAGCCCCTTCTGGCGGAGGAACGCGACGGCTGCTTCGAAGTCGCCGCCCGACGCCTCTAGCGCGCGCTTGCAGTCCATCACCCCCGCGCCGGTCTGCTCGCGGAGAGCCTTGATCTCGGGGGGGCTTACGAGAGGTTTGGTTTCCATGGTCACGCGGGCTCCTCGACGACGTCCTCGACCGACTCGCCTTCCAGGGTGTCGTCGAACTCGAGGCTCGCCGCCCGGCGCGCGCGTGCTCGCCGCTCGGTTTCCTCGTCCTCCTCCGGCTCGGGCTCGAAGACGAGTGCCTCGCCCGAGGCGAGCGCAGCGCTGTAGTCGGCATCTGGACCGAGGGCCGCTTCATCGACCGGCGGCAGGGCCTCCACCTGCTCCATCTCCTCGTCGATCCGAGCCTGGCGCTCGGCCTGTCCGGCCAGACAGGCATCGGCCACCAGCGCGCAGAGGAGCCGTACCGATCGAATGGCGTCGTCGTTGGCCGGGATCACCCAATCGATGAGATCCGGGTCGCAGTTGGTGTCGGTGATGGCGACCACCGGGATCTCGAGGCGGCGCGCCTCGCGGACCGCGATCTCTTCTCGATGGGGGTCGACGACGAAGACCGCCCCGGGAAGCCGTCGCATGCGGCGGATGCCACCCATGGCGGCGTTCAGGCGCTCGATCTCCTCGGTGAGCTTGCCGGCTTCCTTCTTGGTGAGCCGTTCGAACTCGCCGGCGTCGCGACGCGCTTCGAGCGCCTCCAGGCGCTGGATGCGGCGCTTGATCGTCATGAAGTTCGTCAGGAGGCCGCCCAGCCAACGGGTGTCGACATAATGCTGTCCCGCGCGCGTGGCTTCCTCGCGGACCGCTTCCTGGGCCTGTTTCTTGGTTCCCACCAACAGGACCGATTCGGTACGGCGGGTCGTGTCTTTGATGAATTCGAGCGCGGCGTCCAGGCGCGACACGGTCTGGGCCAAATCGATGATGTGGATCCCGTTTCGCTCGGCGAAGATGAACTCGCGCATCTTGGGATTCCAGCGGCGGGTCTGGTGTCCGAAATGGACGCCCGCTTCGAGCAGCTGCTTCATGCTGGCGGCAGCCATCTAGTTCCTCCGGTTATCGTCCTCGGCTTCCGTCAGCTTCGTACCGGTCGACCCGCTCCGGGAGCGAGCACCGTGACCTGCGAATCGGGAAGCCTGTGAGATGGATCGCCCGGCTCGGTGACCCGGGCCGGACCGGCGCCGAGTATAGCAGGGAGGGCTGGGAACTCCGCCGGAGCGGTATTTCAGGGCACGCAACGGTACCGAAGTACCCCGCACTCCACCACATCGGCCATTGAACCCCTCCGCTCGGGCGCCGAGCATTGGCTCGCTGACGCCCTCGGAGGAAGAATGCTGCGATTCGCCCGAACCAGACGCGCTGTGGCCGGCAGCGCGCTCGCGATGCTCATGCTGGCATCGGTCTCGACCCCAGCCGCGGCCGGCGACGAGCTCATCGTCGAGGCCGGCGACACGCTGTGGGACATCGCGCTCGAGCATGGAACCACCGTGGCCGCCCTGGCCGAGCTGAACGCCATCGCGGACCCGTCTCTGATCCGCATCGGGCAGCGCATCGTGCTCAGACCGCCCGCCGCGCCTCCGGCGAGCTCTCCGGCGCCTCCCGCGCCCCCCGCGCCTCCGGCGCCTATCATCCACGTCGTCCAGCGCGACGAGACCCTGTGGGGCATCGCCCTGCAGTACGGCACCACGATCGAGGCGGTGGCCCAGGCCAACCAGATCGCCAACCCGTCACTCATCTGGATCGGCCAGGCGCTCGCCATTCCGCAGCAGGCGCCGGTCGCGGCCACACCCGCTGCAGGCGTCGCGCCTCCGGCGCCCGCTCCGGCGCGGACCCATGTCGTACAGGCGGGTGAAACCCTATGGGCCATCTCGCGGCTCTACGGCACGACCGTGGAGGCCCTGGTGGCTGCCAACTTGCTGGCTGACGCGGCGTTCATCCGCACCGGGCAGAGCCTGGTGATCCCTGGCGCGCCCGCTCCGGCGGACTCCGCACCCGCCACCGTCACCAACTCGAGCATGTCGGCCGACATGGCCTCGAAGGTGTCGCAGCGAACGGAAGCACGCGCCGTGCTGCTCGAAGCAGCGCGCGAGTTCGGGGTTGCCGGCCCGTTCGTCCTGGCCGTCGCCTGGCACGAGTCCGGCTGGCAGCCGGGCGTGGTGTCCGGCGCGGGCGCGGTCGGGCTCATGCAGCTCATGCCCGACACCGCGGACTGGGTTGCCGGTTCCATGCTGCACGAGGCCCCTGCCATCGGCGACATGCGATGGAACGCGCGGGCCGGCGTTCGGCTTCTGGCCTTCTACCTGGACCGATACCAGGGCGATAGCGCGAAGACGCTGGCCGCCTACTTCCAGGGCATGACCTCAGTCGACCAGATTGGCATCCTCCAGTCGACCCAGCCGTACATCGACGCCATCCTGGCCCTGGAGCAGATCTTCAGCTACTGACCCTCAGCCGGCGACCCGCGGTCACCCCTCGCTGATCGCCGGCAGCCGGGTAAGCCGCCAGGTCCGAGAGCGTGGGCCCGGCACCACCGCCACCAGATCGACGCGAAGCCCCACGTGGGGAATGGCCGCCGCGCGCGCGAAACTGGCGAGGGCGGCGCCCACCCGTCGCAGGTGCCGCGGCCGCACGGTCGCCAGCGCGTCTCCCGCGCGGTGGGTGCGCCGGAGCCGGACCTCGACCCCGATCAGGCAGCGGTCCGGGTCGAGGGCAACGAGATCGACCTCGCCTTCCGGACACCGATAGCGGGTGGCCAGGATCTGCCAGTCGTGTGCGGTCAGCCACTCCGCGACCGCACCCTCTGCGGCGCGACCCAGCTCGTGGCGGGGATCGGCCATGATCAGTCCCCGTCGAGCTCGAACTGGCCCTCGTCTAGCAACGGGAGATCCGCAAATTCCAGGTTCAGCGGCAGCTGGACGCCAGCCAACAGCATCCTGATCGGCGCAAACGAACGGCGGTGCCACTCGCACGGGCCCTCGCGCATCAGGGCCTCGTAGTGGCGGCGCGTCCCATAACCCTTGTGTCGGGCAAAGCCGTATGCTGGGAAGCGGGCGTCCATCTCGTCACAGATGCGGTCACGGGTCACCTTGGCCACGATCGACGCCGCGGCGATGGAGGACGAAATCGCGTCCCCGTCGATGATGGCGCGCTGCGGATAGGCCGCTTCCCGGATGGTCAGGGCATCGATGAGCAGATGATCCGGCGGCTCGGGGAGGTGGGAGAGCGCCTCCCGCATGGCCAGCCGGGTGGCCTCCAGGATGTTGATCCGGTCGATGATCTCGACTTCCACACAGCCGACCCCAATGGCGTCGGCGCGGGCCACGATCTGCTCGTAGAGGGTCTCGCGACGGGCGCGAGCCAGGACCTTGCTATCGCGCAGGCCACGAATACGAGGTCGGGCTGGCAGCACCACGGCCGCCGCCACGACGGGACCGGCCAGTGAGCCGCGCCCGACTTCGTCGAGGCCGGCGATGCTGCGGAAGCCGGCGCGACGCAGCTCGTATTCGTGCCCCAGATGGGCGTCGCGGGGTCGGTGGACGGGGCGCCTGCCAGCGGTGAGGGCCGGGGCCCTGGCGCTCATCGACTCAGCGCGTGGGGCGACGCTCGCGGAGGGTGGCAGCCTTGCCGATCCGGCCGCGGAGGAAGTAGAGCTGAGCGCGACGGGCGACACCGTGGCGAACCACCTCAATCTTGTCGACGCGAGGGGCATGCACGGGGAAGGTGCGCTCGACACCGACGCCGCTGCTGATGCGTCGCACGGTGATGGTCTGGTTCATGCCGCCGCCGCGCATCCGCATGACGGTGCCTTCGAAGACCTGAATCCGCTCGCGACTGCCTTCGACGACCTTCACCGAGACGCGCACCGTGTCACCCGGCGCAATCTGGGGAACGTCCCGGAGCTGCTCGCGTTCCAGCTCCTGGATGGGGTCCATGCTCGCGATCCTCGCTTACCGCCGGCTCACTGCCGGATTGCCAGGTGGGGCTGACGCAACGACGCGACCGCCGGGGCGGCCGCGAACGGACGCGAGTATAGCAGTGGCCAGCCGGCGCCAACAAGGCAGGCGCCGGAGACGTCGACGTCAGCCATCGGTCGCCGGCTCCCGATGCCGCAGGCGCTCGATCTCCCGTCGGTCGTCATCGGTCAGGGCGGCGGAGTCGAGGAGGTCAGGACGGCGCTCGAGGGTCCGGCGCAGGGCCTGCCGTCGCCGCCAGGTCTCGACCTCGGCGTGGTGCCCGGACAGGAGGACGGGCGGCACGCGCGCGCCGTCGAACTCCTCGGGGCGCGTGTACTGCGGGTGCTCCAGCAGGCCGGTGGCGAACGAGTCGCCGGCGGCCGAAGCCGCATCGATCACCCCGGGGACGAGTCGGCTGACCGCGTCGAGGACCACCATCGCCGGCAGCTCTCCGCCGGTCAGGACGTAGTCACCAATGCTGATCTCGCGATCCACGAGGCCGCGAACTCGCTCGTCGACCCCCTCGTAGCGGCCGCAGACGAGCGCCAGCCGGGGCACGGCGGCCAGCTCCCGGGCCAGCGCATCGGTGAGTCGCTCGCCAGCGGGGTCGAGGAGGATGACCGGCGCACCAGCGGCGCGCAGGGGAGCGATGGCGGCGGCCAGCGGCTCGGGCCGGAGGATCATCCCCGCTCCCCCGCCATACGGGGTGTCGTCGACGGAACGGTGCCGACCGAGGCCGTGCTGGCGCAGATCGTGCAGTTCGACCACAACCACGCCGCGCTCGACGGCGCGGCCCAGGACCCCGCTGGCCAGCACGGGGCCGAACTGCTCCGGGAAGAGCGTGACGACGTCGATGCGGAGCGCAGGGCTGACCACCATCGATCAGGCGTCCTCCAGCCAGTCCGACGGATCGCGGATCGTCATGCGGCCTGCGGGGAGGTCAATCTCCACCACGACCGAGCGCAGGGCGGGGACGAGAATCTCGCCCTCGGGGCCGACGACGCGGTACACCTCGTTCGAGCCGGCTCGGAAGACCTCCTGCAGGGTGCCTAGTCCGCGCCCGGTGGTGTCCACCACCTGGAGCCCCTCCAGCTCGTGCCACCAGTAGCTCCCGACCGGAAGGACCGGCGGCGGCTCGGTGCTCAGCAGATGCGATCCAACCAACGCGGAGGCCGCGTCACGATCCTCCACGCCTTCAAGGCGCAGCACGGGACCGTGCTTCGAGGTTCCCACCTGGAGGATGCGGCGGGGGGCTGACTCACCCTCGACCAGGAGGACGGCCCCCACCGCCAGGCGGTGCGGCGCATCGCTCAGCACCATCACCCGCAGGTCCCCCTCCAGCCCGCGGACGCCCATCACGCGGGCGACCGCCAGCGGATCACTCGTGAGCGACGATGTCGAGCTCGACATGGCGGCCGTCCCGCGCGCCCATGACGCGCAGCAGGCTCCGAATCGCGTTGGCGATCCGGCCGTCGCGGCCGATGACCCGGCCCATGTCGCGCTCGTCGACGACCAGAGTCAGGGTGACTTCATCCTCCCCCTCTTCGACGTCGACCTCGACCGCATCGGGGTGGTCGACCAGGGAACGAGCGATGTATTCGAGAAACGCCTTCATGACTCGGTCGGCTCGCTTTCTTCCGCAGTCGCGGCCACGGTCTCGTCGGGGGTCTCCGCCGGAGGCTCGGTCGTGGTTTCCGAGGCAGCTTCGGTGGCGCCTTCCACTACCGCCTCGTCCCCGGGTCCCGAAGTCGACTCGGGCTCGCCTTCGGTCGGGGCGTCTCCGTCCTCAGCCTTTGGAGTCTCCGCAGCAGTTTCAGCCAGGGTCTCGGGCGCGGTCTCTGCGACGGCCGCTTCCTCGGTCTCGACTGCCGCCTCAGCCTCCACCTTCTTTCCGCGCGGCGCGCGGCGGGGCCTGCTGGCCGCGTCCTCGGCGGCAGGGGCGCGCTTCGGCTTTGGCCTGGGCCCGGCGGCCGCGACCTTCATCAACCGCTGGACCGCGGCCGAGGGTCGTGCGCCGCGGGCCACCCAGTTCGCGATCCGCTCGTCATCGAGCTTGACCGTGATCGGGTCAGACAGCGGGTCGTAGAAACCGAGGATCTCCAGCGCACGCCCGTCGCGGGAGCGGCGGCTGTCGATGGCGATGACGCGGTAGGCGGGGTGCCGCGTGGCACCCACCCGCGTCAGCCGGATATGAACGGCCACGTAGTGATTCCTTCCGTCGGTCGAGGTCGTTGCGAGCGCCGCGGCGGAATGCCATGAGGGGCTGACGAAGGGCCGAGCGCCGCGAAAGGATAGCGCACCGGGCTCGGCCTGGCGATCACCAACCTGGGAGCCGTGGCGTTGAGCCGGGCCGGGCCCCCTGCGCCCCCAGCTGACGGATGAGCTTCTGCATCTCCTCGAACTGGCGCAAGAGCCGATTCACATGGGCGACACTGGTCCCACTGCCGGCCGCGATCCGGCGTCGCCGTCCGGCCTTGATGATGTGGGGCTCCCGGCGCTCGATCAGAGTCATGGAGTCGATGATCGCTTCAATCCTTCGCAGCTCCCCGTCGTCCACGGCGGCCTGCGCCGCGCCTGCCAGCCCGGCTGCGCCGGGGATCATCTGGACCAGCTGACCGATTGGCCCCATCCGCTTCACCTGCCGAAGCTGGGACGCAAAGTCCTCGAGGGTGAACCGCGACTCGATTAAACCTTGGGCCGTCCGCTCGCTCTCCGTGCTGTCCATCGTTTCCTGGGCCCGTTCGACCAGTGTCACCACATCGCCCATGCCGAGAATCCGCTGCGCCAATCGGTCCGGGTGGAAGACCTCAAGAGCATCCACGCCCTCCCCCGTCCCGACGTACGCGACGGGCACGCCGGTCACGCTGCGGATGCTGAGCGCGGCTCCACCCCGAGCGTCGCCGTCCATCTTGGTCAGGATCAGGCCGGTGAGCGGCAGGCTGGCGTGGAAGCTCCCGGCGACCCGCACCGCATCCTGCCCAGTCATGGCATCCACCACCAGCAGCGACTCGGCTGGGCGGACGGCGCTCACCTGGGC
>JBOGTA010000071.1:0-15033 GCA_050695855.1 Candidatus Limnocylindria bacterium | reverse complement strand
GCTTGACGTCCAGGCCCGCGATCCGACCCGCGTCCTTGGTCGCCTGGCGCTGGGTGTCATCGAAGTAGGCCGGCACGGTGATCACCGCCTCGGTCACCTTCTCGCCCAGGTAAGCCTCGGCATCGGAGCGCAGCTTCTGGAGGATCATCGCGCTGATCTCCGGCGGGCTGTAGCTCTTGCCGTTGGCCATGGTCACGATGATTCCGTCGGACTTGGGATCCTTCTCGACCGGGTACGGCACCAGGTCCTTCGAGCGCTGGACCTCGGGGTCGTCCCAGCGGCGGCCCATGAAGCGCTTGATCGAGAACACGGTGTTCTCCGGGTTGGTGATGGCCTGGCGCTTGGCGACCTGGCCCACCAGCCGCTCGCCGGACTTCGCAAAGCCCACGACCGATGGCGTGATGCGCGAGCCCTCGGCGCTGGTGATGACGGTGGGCTCACCGCCCTCCATGACGGCCACCACGCTGTTGGTGGTGCCCAGGTCGATACCGATGATCTTTCCCATGTGTTCGGTTCCTATTCTCCGGATGTAGCTGACTCAGCCGGGTGGCCTGGGTTGTTGGCGACGCGGACGAGGGCCGGGCGCAGGACCCGCTCGTGAAGCAGGTAGCCGCGCTGGACCTCGTCGATGACGCTGTTGTCGGGATACACGGTCGTGTCCTCGTGGACGACCGCCTCGTGGAGGTTGGGGTCAAAAGGCTTGCCGACGGCCTCGATTGGCGTCACGCCCTCGGCCTCGAGCAGGCCGCGCAGCTTGCGCTCGACGAGCCGGATGCCCTCGACCCACGCGTCGTGGGTGTCGGGCGGGACAGAGTCCAGGGCTCGGTCGTAGTCATCGAGCACGGCGAGCAAGCGAGCCAGGAGGATGGCATTCGCGAACTGAGCAGTGGCCGCCTTGTCCTCCTCGACTCGCCGCTTGTAGTTCGAGAAGTCGGCGGCGGCGCGCTGCCAGTTGCTGAGGTTCTGATCCGCCCGCTCGCGGGCGAGTGCAAGCTCGCGCTCGGCCTCCTGGAGCTGCTCGAGCAACTCGCTGCGCGAGGGGGTGGTGATGGCCTCCGCCCGCTCCTCGGCCCGGGTCTTGGGGCGCGGGTCGCCGTTGATCGGCTTGGCGGACTCCGTCTCAGTCATGGGTCCACCCGGTGTGGCTGTCGATGAGCTCATTCAGCACGCTGGACACGAAACGCACGGTGGGGATGGCGCGGGGATATGCCATCCGGGTCGGCCCCAGCACGCCGAGCAGGCCCAGGGCGCGGTCCGGCGTGCCGTAGGGAGCGAAGACCAGGCTCACCTCGCGCATGGCGTCGTTGGGGTTCTCGCGGCCGATGATCACGTGGACGCCGCCCCGTCGCGTCACCACGGGGAGCAGCTGCTCCAGAAAGTCGACGCGCTGGAGGATCTCCAGGACCGGGCGCAGGGCGTGGCCGCCGGCGAACTCGGGCTGCTCCAGGACGTAGCCCAGCCCGTCGGTGTAGACCTCCTCGATGGCGGTCTCGTCCGCCTCCTCAAGGAGGTCGGCGACAGCGGCTGCGACGTGTGCGGCCAGAGGGGTGAGCTTGCGAGCGCAGCGACGCGCCTGTGGAGCGGTGAGCGCCGCCAGCTCGGTGTTCAGCTCGGCGGCGGCGGCATCCAGGTCGGGTTGGGTAGCCGGAGCGCCCGCGGCCTTGGTCAGCGCCGTGGGATCTAGGTGGCGCTGGACCACGGTCCCGTCGGCCAGGACGACGACTGCCATCCGGGCGTGATCGGGAAGCTCCACCAGCTGGAGGTGGGCGAACTTCGCTCGCTTGGCGCGGGCCGGGGTTACCACCGCCGCGGCGTGGGTGGAGGCGGCCAGCGTGGACGCGGCGAGGCGCAGCCAGTCGTTGGAGGTGAGCTGCACCTGGCTGAACTGGTGGCGAATCATGAGGGCGTCGGCGCGGTCCAGTTCCGCCTCGCGCATGAGGGCTTCGACGTAGTAGCGGTACCCGAGGTCCGAGGGGACACGACCGGCCGATGTGTGCGGATGGGTCAGCAGGCCCAGCATTTCCAGCTCGGCCATGGCGCTGCGGATGGTGGCCGGGCTGACGTCGAGGCCGTACCGGCGAACCAGGGCCTTGGAGCCGATGGGCTCCGCGGTGAGGACGTAGTCCTCCACCACGGCGCGCAGGACCGCCCGCTGTCGCTCGGTCAGATCGACCGGCGGGTGCGTCGCGGAAGCGGTTTGCGGTGTTCGCTGTGCCATGTCGAGATCGGATTTTAGCACTCTCGGTGGGAGAGTGCTAACGACCCGGATTCGATCGTACCAACCCCGTCAGACCACTGTCAACGCGCCTCACGGGCTGCGGCGGCCTGGGCTCGAGCTTCACTCGCCACGCGTTCGATGTAGCGCCGCAGCGGTGAATCAGGGCCGCTGAGTCGCTCGCTGAGCTCGCTGGCACGGACAATCAGCCGCTCTCCCTCCTGGTGCCGGCCATGGCGGAGGTGAAATGCGCCTTCGTGAGCATAGAACTCCACCAGTTCCCCAAGAAAGGTCGTCCCCTCAACAGTCTCCCGCCCTTCTCGGATCAACCGCCCGGCCTCCTCCTCGCGGCCCTGGGCGTCGCGGACCCGTCCCAGCGTGAAGCGTGACGAGCCGACGGTGAACCAGTCGTCCGCGCCAACGGTGTCGACCGCCCGCTGGGCGTGAAACTCAGCCCGCGCAACGGCGCCAGCTTCGAGCAGGGCGCCCGCCAGATGGCGGTCCGCTTCGGGCAGCCGGCCCGTGTCACCGAGGTCCGCGAGGATGGCGACCTGCTCCTCGTATCGGGCGATGGCCCCAGCCAGGTTGCCGTCGAAGAGGTCCATGTCGCCGAGGGTCTGCAGACCGCGCTCCCTCAATCCGGTGGCACCCAGCTCTTCCGCCACTGCCAGTGCCTGTTCGACTGCGGCGCGCCCGTCGCCTGCGTTGCGCCCGGTGATATAGAGATCGAATCCGCGGGTCATCGAGACATCGGTCTGGGTCAAGCGGCTCGTCGAGGGGGACAGCTCGACGGCTCGTGCCAGGAGGCGCTGCGCTTCTGCGAGCCCGCCTTGCTGGAACAGCGTCGCGCCGACGCGGAGCAGTGCCCGCACCTCGCGAGCCGGATCCCCGATCTTCCGTGCTTGTTCCGCGGCGCGCTCCCAATCCGCACGGGCCCGGTCTACGTCCCCCAGCCACCAGCCATCCCAAGCCAGGTCGAACAACACGTCAGCGAGATGCTCCTGGTCGTCGGCCTGCTCGAGCTCGTCGCGCGCCTGGTTCAGGAGCGCCATCCCCGCTTCTCTTCCCTCCGCGCGCCCCGCGCCGAGCCACACGTCGAGGAACACGGCGTGGAGGGCGCGGCCGCGCAGGTCGTGACGTTTCGCCGCCTCTGCCGCCTCCGCCAGCCGTTCCGCCACCTCGCGCGTCCGCTGAATGTCCCCGCTCCTCCACAGGCCATCGACGAGCAGCATCTCGACCTCCATACGCTGGCCGGCGGACGGCGGATCGAGGGCCAGCGCGCGGTCTGCATACCCGATCGCCGCTCGCAAGTCGTCCCGACCAAGCGCCTTCCGCCCGCTGCGCTCGAGGGCAGCTACCGCGGCGGTCACCAGTGAGTCATTCACCCCCCCTGCGAGCTCGCGGGTGAGACGCGTCGCCTGCTCGAGGTGGTACTGCCGTGAGCCAGTCAACGACCTTCCGGTGGAGCTCGGCGCGGGGGGCCTTGGGCAGCGTCGCATAGGCGACGTCGCGGATGAGGATGTGCTTGAACCGATAGGCGGGCTCGACCGATGGCTCCTCGGAGACGATGTCGCGGAGGATGGCCTGCTCGAGATGGCGCTCTACGGGACCCTCCACCAGCGTCGCCACCGCCGAGCGCTGAAACGTGCGACCGATCACCGACGCACCCTGCAGGACGGTGCGCTCGTCGCGTGGCAGGGAGTCGAGCCGCGCCCGAATCAAGGCCTCGATCGTCTCGGGGACCTCGACCTCGGCCACGGACGCCGCCGCCACCCAGCGGCCGTCACGCTCGAGCACCGCGCCCCGGTCGATCAGCATCCGGATCGTTTCCTCGACGAAGAGTGGATTCCCCTCGGCGCGGTCGAGCACCTGGTCACGCACCTCTTGGGGCAGGCCCTCGACGTGGAGAAGCGAACGCACCAGGGCCGCCGTTTCGTGGCGGCTGAGCGGCTCCAGCTGCAGCCGCGACGCCTCCATCCGTCCGGATCCCCACCCGGGTCGAACGTCGAGAAGGTCGGGCCGGGTGAGGCACAGCATCAGCACTGGGCGTTCCCGGATCCACGTCGCGAGATACTCGATGAGGTCCAGCAGCGGCGGCTCCGCCCAGTGGATGTCCTCGACCACGAGCACGAGGGGCTGCTCGCTGGCTGCGGCCTCGACAAATTTCCGGAAGGCCCAGGCGATCTCACGGTCCAGCGCCTCACCGCCAACCGGAGGCTCATGGGTCAGCCCGATGGCGAAGGCCAGGCGATCGGCGGTTTCCGCGTCCGGCGCGGCCGCTCGCAGCAGCCCCACGGCAGCCCCGTGGTCCGTTTCCGGCGTGATGCCCGACATCCCTCGCACCACCTCTGCCACCGGCCAGTAGGTGATCCCTTCGCCGTAGGGCAGACATCGGCCGCGGAGCACGCGCCAGCCGTCCTCGACCAGCTGGGCCGAGAGCTCGCGGACGAGCCGGCTCTTGCCGACCCCCGGCACGCCCAGGATCGTGTAGAGCACCGCTTTCGACGCGTGCTGGGCGCGGCGCGCCGCCTCACCCAGCAGTGCCATCTCCTCGTCGCGTCCGGTGAGGGGGGCGGCCAGGCCGGTAATGCCGCGACCCTCGCCCACCTCGGCCTGGACTCCAACCGCGCGCCAGGCGGGGACCGCCTGCGCCTTGCCGGCGATCTCCCAGGAGCCGGCCGGCTCGTAGGCGATGGATCGCGACGTTGCCTCATGCGCTGCCGGGCCAACCACGATCTCGCCAGGCTCGGCGTGCTGCTCGAGGCGAGCGGCCAGGTTGAGGGGGTCGCCGGTGGCCATGGTGGCGCCGCCAAACGGGTCGCCAACCACCACCTCGCCGGCCTCGATTCCGATCCTGACCTGGAGGACCATGCTGTGCCGCTCGGCAGCCTCCGGAGCGAGCTCAGCAAGCGCCTCTCGGACCGCGAATGCAGCCCGGACCGCCCGCTCCGGGTCATCCTCATGGGCCTGCTGCAGCCCGAACAGCGCCATCACTGCGTCGCCACTGAACTTCTCCACGCTGCCCCCGTGGCGACGGATCTCGTCCCCGGCTCGTTCGAAGAAGCCGCCCACGACGCCGCGGACGACCTCGGGATCCAATCGGTCAGACAGCGACGTCGACGCCACCAGATCCGCGAAGAGCGCCGTTACGTGGCGCCGTTCCTCCACTCCGACACGCGTAACGAGAGCGTGGCCGCAGTTCGAGCAGAACCGCGCGTCGTCCGCGTTCGGATGGCCGCAGCTGGGGCAGGGTGTCATCGGTCCGGAGTGTACGGCCGCCCAGGCGCGGCGGACCGCCGGATGGTCAGATGCGCTGCATCCGCAGCCGCCCGCCGGCGAAGGCGTAGATCCCCATCGTCACCGCGAAGTGGCCGACCATGGCCGGGATGACGGTCCCGGTGTTGATGGTGACCAGGCCGCAGCCATAGCCCAGCAGCAGCGACACTGCGACGAAGTACCAGTCCCGCTCCCGCCAGACGCGCCGGTGCGCCGCCCCAAAGAGGACCGCCTGCAGCGCGACCGCCAGGCCGGGATTGAGCCCGCCGACCAGCATCAGGCCCAGGATGACGGCACGGAACTGGAGCTCCTCGGCCACGGCATTGAGGCCCGCCGCCACCGTCCGGCTGGGGAGCATCTCCAGGGGAAGTGGCAGCAGGGCCCGGAACCGGACCAGGGCCAGGGCCGCGCCGTTGGCGATGCCCACCACCGCGAACAGGAGCATGGCCGGCAGCAGCTGGTCCATCTCTCCTCCGACCAGGAACAGCGAGGCTCGGCCGCGGGGCAGGATCAGGATGATGCCGGCCGTGAAGATCAGGACCAGGCCGTAGTAGCTGAGCGGGCCCATCCATCGAGATCGGCTCCGGAAGTAGTCGCTGCGCATGATCCGCTCCTGGTCGAAGCGGAGGACGACCATGAAGACGGTCATCCCGATCGCGATGGCCAGGCGCAGCGAGTCGCCGAAATCGCCCAGGGCGCCCATCAGGTGGTCGTTTCGTTCATGCGGAGCACGGCCAGGAACGCCTCCTGCGGGATCTCGACCGAGCCGACCCGCTTCATGCGCTGCTTGCCCTCCTTCTGCTTCTCAAGCAGCTTGCGCTTGCGCGTGACGTCGCCGCCGTAGCACTTGGCGATGACGTCCTTGCGATAGGCCCGGATCGTCTCGCGGCTGATGATATGGGAACCAATGGCGGCCTGGACCGGCACCTCGAACGACTGCCGCGGGATAAGGGCCTTCAGCTTTTCGACCAGGCTGCGACCGATGCGCGCCGCATTGGACCGATGGACGATGAGGCTCAGCGCGTCCACCGGCTCGCCATTGACCAGGATGTCCAGCTTGACCAGGTCCCCGGACCGATAGCCGATGAACGTGTAGTCCATGCTGGCGTAGCCCGACGATCGGCCTTTGAGCTGGTCGTAGAAATCGACGATCAGCTCGGCCAGCGGCATCTCGAAGTGGAGATTCACCCGGCGCGGGTCGAGGTACTCCATGGTGCCGAAGATGCCGCGCCGGGCGGTGGCCAGCTCCATGATGGGGCCGACGTGCTCGGTGGGGGTGATGACCTGGACGCTGACCCACGGCTCGGCGATGTCCAGGATCTCGCCCGGCGGCGGCATCCGCGCCGGGTTGTCCACCACCACCTCGTCGCCCTGGTGGGTGCGGACGCGGTACTCGACCGACGGGGCCGAGGCAATAAGGTCCAGGTCGAACTCGCGCTCCAACCGCTCCTGGACGATCTCCATGTGGAGCAGGCCCAGGAATCCACAGCGATAGCCGTGCCCCAGGGCCACGCTGGACTCCGGCTCGTAAGCGAGGCTGGCGTCGTTCAGGTGGAGCTTGTCCAGTGCGTCGCGGAGCAGCGGGTACTCATCGCCGCGAAGGGGATAGATCCCGGCGAACACCAGCGGCAGGGCGGGACGGTATCCGGGGAGCGGCTCTGGAGCCGGGTGGCGGGCGGTCGTCAGGGTGTCCCCCACCCGGGCCTGGGCGATGCTCTTCAGCCCGGTGGCCACGTACCCCACTTCCCCGGCGCCGAGGGTGGCGGCCTCCACCGGCTGTGGCCGGAAGTAGCCCAGCTCCAGGATGTCGGACGTGATGCCGGTGGCCATGAACCGAATCCGGTCGTGATCGCGGAGCGTGCCGTTCGCCAGCCGGACGTAGGTGACGACTCCCTTGTACGGGTCGTAGTGGCTGTCGAAGACAAGGGCCTGGAGGGGCGCGGCGGGGTCGCCGGGCGGTGGCGGGATGCGGGTCACCAGGGCCTCGAGGATCTCCGCCACGCCGGTGCCATCCTTGGCTGAGGCCAGGATCGCCTCCTCGCGAGGAATGGCCAGCGTCTCTTCCAGCTCGGCCAGCACCATCTCCGGATCGGCACTGGCGAGGTCGATCTTGTTGATGACCGGGATGATCACCAGCTGCTGCTCCGCGGCCAGCTGCGCGTTGGCCAGGGTCTGGGCCTCGATGCCCTGGCTGGCGTCGATGACCAGCAGCGCCCCCTCGCAGGCCTGGAGGGATCGGCTCACCTCGTAGCTGAAGTCGACGTGGCCAGGGGTGTCGATGAGGTTCAGGACGTAGTCCAGCTCGTCCGCGGCGGTGTACTGGAGCCGGACCGCGCGGGCCTTGATGGTGATGCCCTTCTCGCGCTCGAGGTCCATGGAGTCGAGGACCTGGCTCGTCATCTGGCGCGGATCGATGGTGTGCGTCGCCTCCAGCAACCGGTCGGCGAGCGTGCTCTTGCCGTGGTCGATGTGGGCAACGATGCTGAAGTTCCGGATCCGCTCGCGGGCTGTCACGCGGGCAGAGTCTAGCCGGGCGCCCGCGCCGGGCGACCGCTTCGGGCTAGCCGGTCCCGACCAGGGTGACCCCGTTGACCGTCTTGTAGGAGCTGAAGTACGTGTCCTCGTGGATCCTCTGGCCGGTGGTCGTGTCGGTGACGATCCGGGTCACCGTGACGTCGAACCCGTGGTGCATGTACTCGACCCGCTGGCTGGTGCCCGCCGGCAGGCTGCTGGTGTACTCAACGGTTTCGACCGCGTAGGTCCGGTTGGTGATGACCGGGTTGGTGAAGCTCACGACGCGGTTGGTGGGGAGGCCCCACAGGTCGAAGCGCACCATGCCGTGTCCGGTGAACGAGCGAATGATGAGCGGGCCGCCGGTGTCGTTGGTGAAGCTCATCGTCTGAGAGAAGTAGTCCGTCGCAAACACGGTCGCGTCCAGCCCCATCGGGTACCGATCAATGTAGTAGTAGTGGTTCATCCGGGAGTCCATCTGGAGTCCTGCTCGCAGGGCGGTGTTGAACATGGTGGTCGACGTTGAGCAGATGCCACCCGCCAGCGCGACGCCGCCGGTGCTCCGGCCGCCGATGATCGCGCCGCCGTATGTGTAGCCGCGCTCGACGGTCACCGGGCCGATGTCACGCCAGAAGTCGAAATTCTCGCCGGGCAGGATGACCATGCCGTCAAGGTCGAGGGCCGGGATGTGGATGTTGGCATTCGCCCCGTTCCCGGGACCGGGAACGTAGTAGGTCGTCCAGGTCGACAGGCGGATGAGGTTCGGCAGGATGGCCTGGGCATCGGCGGTGGTGAGGGTTGGCTCCACGAACGACGCGCTGAGCACGACGCCGGGGACCGTGATCCCCGCCCCCCGCCGGTAGAGTCCGGCCACGATGGCGTCTACCGTTCCGGCCACGTTCAACACGCGGCCGCGGACGGCGGGAATGACTCCTGATGGACCGGCGCTGTTGAAGGCGAATCCGGCGTTGGTCGGCTGGCGCTGGATTGAGGGCGCCAGCGCGTCCAGTGCCGCGCCCAACGTGCCGCGGTTGAGGATCACGCCATAGGGCTCGTCACCCTCGATGCCGAAGCCGATGGCGGCCGCGATGGTGTAGGCCGCGATGGTGTAGGCGTCCCCCCCGTTGGTGAGCTGGAGTGACGTGGCCTGCATGGCTCGCGCCGCCGCCGCGGCCTCGGCAGCCTGGCGCTGGGTGACCTCGAAGGGGACCGCCTCGGTCCTGAGCTCCACCGCGGCATCGCCTGGTTGCGGGACGAGCAGGGCCGCGCTGAGCGCGGCGCGGATGTTGTCGGGGTGCAGTCGGCGGCCGGCACTCGGCGGGACGACGGCGTACGTTCCGTCGGGGTTGGTGATCACTGCCGCATCCTGCGGCCGGGTGAAGGCGCGGGCGGCGGTGTCAACCACCAGCCGGTCGAAACGAGCCGGATCGAGGGACACGGCGTCCGCCACCTGGGTGCCCAGCACCAGGGTGGTCAGCCGAACCTGGCCGTCGGCCCACGGGTTGCCGCTGCGCCCGACCGCCATAGCGGCGGACACCAGGGCGGAGTAGTCGTGGTCTCGCCCCAGGCTCGCGAAAGCCACCTTCGTGGCCGTGCCATCGAGCGTGATCGCCAGCTCCCCGGTCGTCAGGTCCGCCAGCTCGACACGCAGGGCGGCCTCGGCCTCGGCTGCGGTCCGAAAGCCGACATCCACGCCCGCCACGCTGACCCGCGGCATGACTCGCCCATCGAGGGCAAGGCCCATGCCACCAGCCACCAGGGCAGGAATGGAAAGGGCGGCGGCCACCACGCCCGCGACGAAGAGGGCCCCGATGACGGGGCGGGGGAGCGCAGGAGCGCGGGGGGCAAGGTCCGCGCCCGGGGTGACGACCGCAGGGCTTCTCATCGGTTCTGAGCAGCGATTGTCGCCGAAGCGCGGGACGGGTGTCGAGAAGACCTCGGTGCTATACTCCGCCGCCGATCGGCCCCTTCGGCCGGATCCCCCGCCAACACGAGGATGGCCCATTCGTGGCACGCAAATCGCGCACCTGGAAAGGCGCCCGCACGCCGTCAGCGCTCAAGCGCGCTCGACAGGCCCTTCGACGCCGGGCCGTGAACCGGCGCACCCGGAGCGAGGCCAAGACCCTCGTCCAGCAGGCGGCGAGCGTCGCCGGCGGGCGAGCGGAGGGTGATCCCGCGAGCGCCGTGGCCGCTGCCATCAGCGCCCTGGACAAGGCCGCAGAGAAGGGGATCATCCATCCCAACAACGCGGCCCGGCGCAAGAGCCGGCTGATGGCCAAGGTCAATGAATCCCACGCCCTCGACGCCCATGCCGGTGCCGGGCCGCGACGCCGGACGACCGCGGGCAAGACCGAGCAGCGCAAGAAGGTTGCCGCGGCCAAGGCCTCCAAGGCCGCCGCCGCCCGATCCGCCGACCGACCGCGCACCGCGGCAGGCAAGGCCCGGGTGGCCGTCACCCGCGCTACGCGCGAGACCTCGGCCGCCCAGCGCCGCTCGAAGGCCGCGCCCACCGGCGACAGCTCGACTGAGACGCCAGGCCCGGAGGGCGGCGAGTCCTGACAAGCTCCTAGCCGGCCCTCGGGTACGGGGCGCGGCCGGCGTAGACGGCCCGGTCTCCCAGCTCTTCCTCGATCCGCAGCAGGCGGTTGTACTTCGCCGTCCGCTCCGATCGGCTCATGCTGCCAGTCTTGATCTGGCCGGTCCCCAGCGCCACGGCCAGGTCCGCGATGGTCGTGTCTTCCGTCTCGCCCGAACGGTGGCTGATGACCGCTCCCCAACCGGCCGCCTGGGCGGCGCGGACCGCGGCCGTGGCCTCGGTCAGGGTGCCCACCTGGTTGACCTTGACCAGGATGGCGTTGCCTGCCCGCTCCGACATCGCGCGCTCCAGCCGGGCGAGGCTGGTCACCAGGAGGTCGTCGCCCACCAGCTGCAGCCGATCCCCCAGCCGCGCGGTGAGCCCGGCCCAACCCACCCAGTCGTCCTCCGCCAGGCCGTCCTCGAGGCTGACGAGGGGGTATCGGTCCGTCCAATCCGTCCACAGGTCGATGAGCTGGGTGGCGCTGAGGCTTCGGCCTTCGCTGGCCAACGTGTAGGTTCCGTCGCCGAAGAGCTCGCTGGTCGCCGGATCGAGGGCGATGGCCACCTCGTCTCCGGGGCGGTAGCCGGCCCGTTCGATGGCCTCGACCACCAGCTCGGCCGCCGCCTGGTTGCTGGGCAGGGCCGGCCCAAACCCGCCTTCGTCCCCGACCGCGGTGGGCAACCCGCGCTCGCGCAGGAGGGCGCCCAGAGCGTGGAACGTCTCGGCCGCCCAACGCAGGCCCTCGCGGAACGTGGGGGCGCCCAGCGGCACGACCATGAATTCCTGGAAGTCGGTTCCGCCCGCCGCGTGCCGGCCCCCGTTCAGGATGTTCACCATCGGCACCGGCAGGGTGGCGGCGTCCTCGCCACCGAGGTACCGATACAGAGGCTGCCCGACGGCCGCCGCCGCGGCCCGGGCGACGGCCAGGGAAACGCCCAGCAGCGCATTGGCCCCCAGCCGAGCCTTGGTCGGGGTTCCGTCCAGCTCGACCAGGCGCAGGTCGAGGCCCGCCTGGTCGGTAGCATCCCGCCCGGCCACCGCCGTCGCGATCTCGCCGTTGACGTTCGCCACCGCTTGAAGGACGCCTTTGCCGCCGTAGCGGGCTGGATCGCCGTCGCGCAGCTCGACCGCCTCGTGCGTGCCGGTGCTGGCCCCGCTGGGCACGGCCGCGACCCCAAGCGTCCCGCCGCCGAGGGTGACCTCCACCTCGACCGTCGGGTTGCCGCGTGAGTCGAGGATCTCGCGGGCGTGGACGCGCCGAATGGCGCTCTTGGTCATTCCTTGTCCAGGAGCGCCGCCACCCCAGGCAGGGTCCGGCCCTCCACGAACTCGAGCGACGCTCCGCCGCCGGTGCTGGCGTGGCTCATCTGGTCGATCAGCCCCAGCTGCTGGAGCGCGGCCACCGAGTCTCCCCCGCCGACCACCGTGATCGACCCGTCCGCGGTGCGTTTCGCAATGGCCTGGGCAATCGCGTTCGTGCCTTCGGCGAACGGCGCCACCTCGAAGATGCCCATCGGTCCGTTCCAGAAGATGGTTCGGGCCTTGGACAGCGCATTGCGGTACTTCTCGACCGTTTGGGGGCCGATGTCGACCACCATCCAGTCTTTGGGCACCGCGTTGACCGAGACCACCTCGCGCGGGGCGCGGTGGTGGACCTGTGCCGCCACCAGCACGTCGGTGGGCAGCATGAACCGCGTCCGCCGGCGGCGGGCCTCGGCCATGATCGCCGCCGCATTTTTCAGCTGCTCGGTCTCGACCAGGCTCTTTCCCATCTCGATCCCCTTGGCGGCGAGGAACGTGTTGGCCATCCCCCCGCCTACCAGGATGGCCTGGCACCGGCCGACCAGGACGCGGAGGACGTTGAGCTTGTCGGAGATCTTGGCCCCACCGATGACCGTGTGGAACGGACGCGGGGGCCGATCCAAAAGCCGCGACAGGGCGTTGACCTCGCGTTCGAGGAGCAGGCCCGCCACCGCCGGCAGAAAGTGGGTGATGCCCTCGGTCGAGGCGTGGGCCCGGTGCGCAGCGCCGAAGGCGTCGTTGACGTACAGGTCGGCGAAGCTGGCCAGGGCCTCGGCGAAGGCCGGATCGTTGGCCTCCTCGCCGACGTGGAAGCGCAGGTTCTCGAGGAGCAGCAGATCACCGGGACGGAGCTTGCCGACCGCGTCCTGGACGCCGGGGCCCAGGGCGTCGCCGGTCATCTTCACCGGCCGCCGCAGCAGCTGGCTGAGGCGGTCGGCCACCGGCTTGAGCCGATAGGCATCGTTGACCTTGCCGTGGGGCCGCCCGAGATGGCTGGCCAGGATCACCGCCGCGCCCTGCTCCAGGAGGTAGACGAGGGTCGGCAGGCTGGCCCGGATCCGGGTGTCGTCGGTGATCCGGCCGTCGTCCAACGGGACGTTCAGATCCACCCGCAGGAAGGCGCGTTTGCCGCGAACGTCGACGTCGCGGACCGTCTGCTTGTGGAGCGGTCGGAACTTGGCGACCGTCATAGGCGAGCGCCGATGAACGCTGCCAGGTCGGCGACCCGACAGCTATATCCCCATTCGTTGTCGTACCAGGCCACGACTTTCAGGAGCCGATCGCCGGTGACCAGAGTCAAAGCCCCGTCGACGATGGACGAGTGGTCGTCGCCCTTGAAGTCCATGCTGACCAGCGGCTCCTCGGTGTAGTCCAGCAGGCCCTTGAGCGAGCCTTCCGCTGCCGCGCGGAACGCCGCGTTGGCGGTTTCGGCAGTCACCGGGCTCGCGGTCTGGGCCACGAAGTCGATCACGCTCACGGTCGCGGTCGGAACGCGCAGCGCATAGCCGTCGAAGCGGCCCTTCAGCTCGGGGATGACCAGGGACAGGGCACGCGCGGCGCCGGTGGTGGTGGGGATGATGTTCTGGCCTGCCGAGCGGGCGCGGCGCAGGTCCTTGTGGACCACGTCGAGCACGGGCTGGTCGTTGGTATACGAATGGACGGTGGTCATCAGCCCGTGCTCGATGCCGAACGCGTCGACGACGACCTTGGCCGGCAGGGCCAGGCCGTTGGTCGTGCAGGAGGCGTTGCTGACCACGTGGTGGCGGGCCGGGTCGTACGTTGACTCGTTGACCCCCAGGACCACGGTCAGGTCCTCGTTGCGCGCCGGGGCGGTGATGATCACCTTGCGCGCGCCCGCGTCGATGTGGGCCCGCGCCTTCTCGGCATCGGTGAAGACCCCGGTGGACTCGACCACGATCTCGATGCCCAGCTCGGCCCACGGCAGGGCGGTCGGATCCTTCTCGGAGTAGGTCCGGATGTGATGACCGTCGACCACGATCTCGCCATCGCCCTCCTCCACCGTGCCCGGATAGCGGCCATAGGTCGAGTCGTAGCGGAACAGGTGGGCGTTGGTGGCGGTGGGGGCCAGGTCGTTGAGCGCGGCGACCTCCAGCTCGTCGGGATGGCGCTCCCGGATGGCGCGCAGGGTCTGGCGGCCGATGCGGCCGAACCCGTTGATCGCGATGCGGGTGGTCATCGTGGACGAGCCTCCATGTCGTGAACGAGCGGCCAGCAGCCCACCAGTGACACGTCATCGCCGAAGTGCGGAGCGGTGAGCCGCAGCCGGGCGGCGGGAATGGCGAATGCCCGGCGGCCAATCTCGGCCCGGACCGCGTCGTGCAGGTCGGGTCGGTGGTCGGCGATGGCGCCGCCCAGGACCAGGACCTCCGGATTGAGGACGTTGGCGAGCCCGGCACACATGGCGCCCACCGCGCTCCAGGCGCGATCGAGCAGGGCGCGGCAGGCAGCGTCCCCGGCGTCGGCGGCGGCGCAGACGGTGGCCGCGTCGACGGGAGCGCCGCCCTTTACGAGCGCCGCCAGCCCCGGCGCCTCCCCGCGGTCCAGCAGGGCGGCTCCGTCTCGGGCCAGGGCCACTCCGGAGGCGATGCCCTCCACGTGCCCGGGAGCGCCCTCTCCGTCGGGCGGGCCATCGAGATCGACCGTCAGGTGGCCCACCTCGCCGGCGGTGCCATCCGGCCCGCGGATCAGGCGCCCGCCGACCACGGCCGCGCCGCCGATTCCCGTGGAGACGGTGACGTACACCGCGTGGTCCGCGCCCGCCGCCGCACCGTGGCGCCACTCGGCCAGCAGGGCGACGTTGGTATCGCGCTCGAGGGTGGCCGGCAGATCCAGCGCGGCCGACAACCGATCAGCGATGGGCGCCTCATCCCAGCCGGGCAGGTTCGGGGCCTGGTGGATCACACCGCGCCACGGGTCGAGAGGACCGGGCGAGGAGATACCGATGGCAGTGGGGGCACCGTCGCCGGCGTCCTGGGCCGCGCTGCGGACGGCGCGGGCTAACGTTGTGATGCGTTCGAGGGCGTCCTCGACGCCGAGCGCGGGCATGGTCGGGATCACCTCGCGGTGGGCGACCGTCAGGTCGGAACTCAGATGGGCTACGCGGATCCGGCTGCCGCCGAGGTCGATGGCC
>JBOGTA010000070.1:0-9682 GCA_050695855.1 Candidatus Limnocylindria bacterium | reverse complement strand
ACTATGGGTAGCTTCACGATCGAGCTGCTCGGCGACGTCGCGCCAATCGCCGCCGCCAACTTCGTGGCACTGGCCCGCTGCGGCTTCTATGAAAGCGTCACCTTTCACCGCGTCCTGGCCGGTTTCGTGGCCCAGGCCGGCGACCCGAACACGCGAGATAACCAGGGGGACTTCGAAGGCTTGGGGACCGGCGGGCCCGGATACGGCTTCGCCATCGAGCTGCCACCCGAAGGGCTGAACTACGACCCCTACGTGGTCGCCATGGCCAACGCCGGCATGCCCAACACCAACGGGAGCCAGTTCTTCATCTGCCTGGCCGATCTCCGCGCGCAGCTGCCGCGCTCGTACACCATCTTCGGCCGGGTTTCGTCGGGGATGGCGGTCGTGGACGCGATCGGGGCCGTGCCGGTCAACGACCCCCTCATCGGAGTGCCGGTCGACCCGGTGGTGATCAATCGAATCCTGATCGGCGCGCCCGAAAGTACGCCCAATTGACGTTCTCCGAGGTACGAAATACCGCTCCGAAAAGTAAAGGATTCTTCATTCCAGAGCATTGACCCTGACCTGGGGGGTCGGATATGATTACCTCGCTGTTCGCACAGCGATTCACCACTGGTCGCAGGGTCATGGGTAGGTTTGGGTAAGGGTAGTGCGGGCAACCGCGCGTGAAAGATGCCCCCGCGATTAGCGAATCCGGCAGCAAATGAAGGCCCCTCTTCGGAGGGGCCTTCACCTATCCGCTAGACTCGGCTCCCCCGCGCGCCGGTAGCTCAGTGGATAGAGCGTTGGCCTCCGGAGCCAGAGGTCGCAGGTTCGAATCCTGTCCGGCGCGCCACGACCGGCGCCGTGGGGCTGGAGGCCTAGTTGTGCAGGTACCACGTCCCGTTCGAGGGGCGCCACACGGCGAGGTCGGTCGTCCCGTTGGCGTCGTAGTCGCCGGGGACCGGGACGTCACCTACCAGGCCCCACTGGACGGTCGCCCCGCTGTGCAGGTACCACGTCCCGTTCGAGGGGCGCCACACGGCGAGGTCAGTCGTCCCGTTGGCGTCGTAGTCTCCGGGGACCGGGACGTCCGGCCGAACACCGCCCGGCGGTGGCGTCGGAGCAACGTCGCCTAGAGTCGCAGCCTGTGACTCGGCGATCCAGTAGCCGGCCCAGATCCCGGCCGTGATGAAGAACCAGTTCCCGCTGCGGTTGGGGATGGTGCTCTTCTGCGTGGTGGGCGCCATCGAAGGCCCGCCGAGGGTATAGGACAGGGAGGCGGTGATCGCACCGTAGGTGTCGAACTTTCGCCCGACATGCGTGCCGGCCACGAAGAAGACGGGACGCCACGCATAGGACTCGGCTGTCTGGGGCGGCGGCGCATTTCCGAGGGCAGTGGAGGCCGACTCCTGGATCCAGTAACCAGCCCAGATCCCGGCCGTGATGTAGTACCAGTTGCCGCTCTGGTTCGGGATCGTGCTCTTTTGGTTCGTGGGAGCCGATGAAGCGGTGGTCAGGGTGTATGGCAGCGAGGCGGTGATGGCCCCAGACGCGTTGAACTGGCGGCCGACGTAGGCCCCCGCGGCGAAGTCGAGGGGACGCGCTGGGTTGTACGTCTCGATGGGTGGATGGCTGATCTCGGCCGCGACCAAGCTCCGGATCGACGGAAGGAGTGCGTAGAAGGGCGCGCCCGGGCAGCCGGTGTTCTGGTAGTCGCGGTGGCCGGTGATGTTCATGGTCGTGATCGTCGTCCCGGTAGCAGGGTTGACGTACGTGCTGCTACCGGTCGGGTCGATCCCGTGGGTGGCGGACGCCCAGGCCAGCATGCGCACCAGCGATGCTCGCGCCGCAGGTGTGGGTAGCTGCGAGGTGAAGTTACCCAGCAGGGAGATCCCCATGCTGCCCGGGTTGTGATGCAGTGCGTGGCCGGACTCAACGACATCCCCGGCCGCGTCGTCCCCGGTCGGGATGGTGCCGTTCCAGTAGTCGCGCGTGTACCGACCCTCGTAGACCCGTCCGGCCTCGTCGATCAAGTAGTTGTAGCCGATGTCGCCCCAGCCCAGGGTGACGGCGTGGAAGTGGTAGATGGCTCGAACCGTCGCTGCTGGGTTCGGATCGTTGTTCCCGCCGGCGGTGTGATGCACCACCAGCTTCTGAAGGGGGTAGAACGCTCGGGTCCAGCGCTCCTCCCCCAGGCTGTCGAATCGAATGGTCTCGTCGGCGCCCCAGCCGCTGCGAGGGATGACCGCCGGAATCGTGCTCAGCCCGGCGGCTCGCGCGCCAAACCCCAGTGGGGCCACGATCTCCCCCGCCGCGTCCATCGAGAGGACCGACACGTCCGCCAACGTCTGATCAGCCGTGATCCGTACCGCGCGCATCCCTCCGGCGACCATCACCTGGCCATAGGTCCTGCCATCCCCCTTGGCTTCACCGAACTCGTCGTGCTCGACTTCGACCGGCTCCAAGAACACGGTCCCGTCGCGGCTGAACGCGGCCTCGACCCGTGCGTCGTGGTGACCGGGCCAGTGGACCGCGACGTGGGTCGTGCCGGCCGGAAGCGCGAAGTCGTGCGCTCCGTCCACGGCATGCGTTGCTTCAGAGACGCGGGTCTTGATCCCGCCGGCGCTCGGCGCGGGCGCGGATGGAGCCACACCGGTCATGACGAGCGCGATCGCCAATGCGGCAACGAGTGGACGTGCGATCGCGGCGGTCAAGTGCATGGGCTGGCCAAGCCTCCCCTGGTCCTGCGCGGTTGAAAGCCACCCTACCGACCGGGGACGCGATCCGCTCTGGCCCTAGATGCCCAGTACCATCGGACCCAGACCGGCTCCTCGCGCGAAGCGCGGCCGGCATCCGCCATCATCGGTCTGTGGTAGAACTCATCCGCCGAGATCGGCCGACCCGGGAGGCAGACGAGCTGCGCCTGTCTCCGGCCGCCACCAGATCAGCGCAGTCGCGCGGCCGCGCCCGGCAGGAAGAGCCCGACCCATTCCGCACCGCATTTGAGCGCGATCGGGACCGAATCATCCATGCCAAGGCCTTCCGCCGGCTGAAGCACAAGACCCAGGTCTTCCTCAATCCGGAGGGAGACCATTTCGTCACCCGTCTGACGCACACCCTCCAGGTCGCACAGATCGCGCGCTCGTTGGCTGCCGCACTGGCCCTCAACGAGCCACTGGCCGAGGCGATTGCGCTCGGTCACGACGTTGGCCACACCCCGTTCGGGCATACCGGGGAGGAGGCCCTGTCGCCGTATTTCCCGCCCGCCGGCTGGCATCACGCGGCGCAGAGTGTTCGCGTCTTCGAGGTCCTCGAGGATCTGAACCTGACCTGGGAGGTCCGGGACGGGATCCGGGCCCATACCTGGAAGATCACGCCGCCACCCGTCACGCCCGAGGCCCGGTGCGTGCGCTACGCGGACCGGATCGCGTACCTCAGCCACGACGCGCTCGATGCGCTGCGCGCGGGCGTCTTGCGCGAGACGGACTTCCCGGCGCACCTCCTAGAGCGGCTCGGGCCGCCGGGGCGGCAATGGATCGGGGAGCTCATCACCGCGGTCATCGACGAGAGCGTGCGGGCGGGCGCCATCGGTATGGACGCGGACACCCTGGCCCTCATGCACGAGTTGCGCGACTTCATGTTCGAACGCGTCTACCTGCGCCCCGAGCAGGCGGCCCAGCAGCAGGTTGCCGTTCGCATGCTTCGCCTTCTGATGGATCATCACTTGGCCCACCCGCAGGAGCTTCCGGCCTCGTATCGGGATACCGATGCCGACCTGGTGACCCAAGTCGCCGACTTCGTGTCCGGGATGACTGACCGATACGCCCAGACGGCTTCCGACCGCCTCTTCGGCGCGGCGGCCGACCGGCTAGGGTGACGGTCCAGAGGTCGGCAAGACGGAGGTGAATCGGTAGGTCACGAAGGTGCTGTCGCCGCAGTCGAGCGCGATCTCATCCGGCCGATCTTCGCCTTCCGGCGACGGTGCGCTGCCGGCCGGGCCGAAGACCTCGCGGGTCACGGCGCCAACGAACGTCGTGCCCAGCCGAACCGGTTCCCCGCTGGCCACCACCGGGCTGGGTCCGGGACTGCCGGACGCGCTGTAGACCCGATCGCCCCAGCGCAGCGTCGGCGGGCATCCGGGACGGCCGATCGCCATCTGCAGCGCCCACAGTCCCAGCCCAACGAAGAGCGCCGCGGCCAGCACCGCGCATCCGACCGCGCGCCAGTTCATCGGCGGATCTCGAACCGGGTCATGCCCCCCGAGGCAGGTCCACGGCTGGCCTCGACCCGGTCAACCCACGCCGCTCCGGGCCCATCTCGGAGCTGCGTTTCGAGGGCGTCGAGCGATGCCGGGTCGCCTTCAGCCACCAGCTCCACAGCGCGCTCGTCGTCCGTGTTGCGGACCCAGCCCACCAGTCCCAGCCGGACGGCGGCATCGACCACCCACCAGCGATAGCCAACCCCCTGGACGCGGCCGATGACCCGGGCCGTGAGGCGCTGCCCCTCGCTCACGCGCGAGTTGCGACGACGGGCCATTCCAGCATGGCCACCTCGAGGGCCAGCCGGGGGCTGACGTTCTGTTCCAGCGCGTCGCGGATGCGCTCGAGGGCGATGGCCGTGCTAGCCAGCTCGTCAGGTCGCAGGCGGTGCGCCGTGGCCGGCAGCTCGGGCAGCAGCTCTCCTGCCACGGCCAGGTGATTCGCGCCGGAAGCGGCGACCGCCAGGTCGCGAGCCAGGTCCACCCATGCGTCGATGATGGCCAGCGCCGCCGCACGCTGAACCGCCGTCGGCGGGTGGCCGCCGTCACCCGCGACCGGGTCGGCGGCGTCGTCCGGACCGATTGACAGACGCACGGTGTCGTCCAGCAGCTCGCGGACCGCGGCCAGCCGATCGGCGCGCCCGCGCTCGAGCAGCAACAACAGCTCGTGCTGCGTTCGACGGCGCCACTCGACGAGGGCCGGAGCGCGGGCATACCCAACGGCGCGGCCGATGTGGCCGCCGGCCAGGCGGGCCAGGGCCGTAGCCTGCTGATCGGGGAGTCCTTCTCGCTCGACGAGCCACGCAGCGAGGTCGTCGTGTTTCACCGGAGCCAGGCGCAGGGTCTGGCAGCGCGAGCGAATGGTAGGCAGCAGGCGGCTGGCATCGTCGGCCACGAGGATGAACAGCTGCCGATCGCCGGGCTCCTCGAGCGCCTTGAGCAGCGCATTCTGAATCTGCTCGTTGGCAGCATCCGCGTGTTCCACCAGGACGACGCGCCACCGCGCAGCGATGGGCGCGCCGGCGGTCTCGGCCAGCCAGCGACGAGCCGCCTCCACGATGCTCTCGCCGGTCCTCCGGTCGTCGCGCCAGCGCTCGGGCGAGGCCACGACGAGGTCAGGGTGGGTCCGGGCACGAGCGTGACGACAGCCAAAGCAGGCGTTGCACGGCCGCTGCTCAGGATCGGCCGCTTCGCACACGGCGGTGGCCAGCAGGTCGTCTACGAATAATCCCTTACCAGCACCGGCGGGACCGTGGACCAGAAGAGTCGCCGGCCCGTCGCCACCCAGCAGCCGCCGGCGAGCGAGCCGCTGGGCCACGGGCTGACCAGCGGTCAGAAACCCTGGGGACACGGTCTCAACGCTCACGGCGGCGAGTATAGGCGGGGTAAGCGGGCAGTCAGACCGGGGTGTCAGGCTCGTCGCCCTGCTCTGCGGAGTCGCTCGGGCACTGCCGCGCGGCCGGCTGGCAACCGGTTCCGCCGCGACCGAGGCGGCTCCCAGAGCGCCAGCCTCACCCCAACGGCGAATCACGACCGTCGGTGGCATACTGGTCCGCAGCCAGCAGAACCCCCGAGGAGGTGGGCCATGGGCAGCAAAGTGACCCAGACCGCCGGATCGATAACGGATAGCAAGCGGTTCTCCGACGAGTGGGAGGCATTCATGGATCGGATCGCTCGGAAGGACGTCCCAGAGGAAGTCACACAGCGCGGCCAGGCGCTGGCGGAGGCGATCGCGCAGGCCGCCGAGGAGGCCGCCCAGCGCGCGTCGATCGCGTGGCGCGATTCCCGGCCAGCTCGACGAGAGGTGGCACGGGCGGTCGAACGCCAGGGCCGTGAGGTTGGTAAATGGTCGCGACAGGTCTGGCGGCAGGACATCCGCCCCGGCCTGCGGCGGTTCTGGAACCGACGCACAGTTGCGCTTGGCGCGGCTGGAGCGGCCGTCCCAGCCGGGCGCCAGCTCATCGAGGATGCGGCCGCTGAGCTTGGCCTGCGCCCGCGCCAGGACCGTCATTGGGGCTCGTTCTTCGCCGGAATCGTGATCGGCGCCCTGACCGGTGCCATCATCGCGATCCTCACCGCGCCAAAGCCCGGCCGGGAGACTCGTGACGAGCTCGCGACACGTGCGCGGGAGGCGGCGGATGCGGCTGGAGAGTGGATCCCCGTGAGCACGCCGTCATCCAACGGCAACGGCGGGAGCACCGCCCCGGCCGCAGTCAGCGAGGTCGAGTCAGAGAGCTAGGGCAGGCTGCGGCCCTGGGCCTGGGTCAGGCCGATCGGTCCGAATCCGCGCCCGGCGGCTCGGTCAGGCCGCGTCCGGAGAGCCCTCGGGGGCCTTTCGCTTGCGCGTGCTGCGCCCTGAGGTGAATCGCTTCCAGATCCCCTCGTCCGACGCCTCGGCGGGTGGTGGTGCTGGCCTGCTCCTGGTGGTCCGGGTCGCCTTCGGCTTGCCGGCAGCAGTAGTGGGCCGCGGCTTGGTCGCCGCCTTGGGGGCCTCCTTGGCGGAGGCCTTGGCGCGTGGCTTGGCGGCGGTTTTCCTCGCCGGCTCCGATGCCGGCGCCTTGGACGAGGCTCGGGTCGACGGCTTTCGGGCGCGGGGTTTCCGCGCGGTAAGAGGCGCGCGGGGGGCCGCCTCTTCGGCCGGCTGGTCGGTCATCGAGGGCGCCTCGACGGTGACGCCGGCTCCGGGCTGACCGCTCAGCCCAAGCTCCGCCAGCGTCCCAGCATCGGCTTCCTCGAATCCGAACTCCCGTTCCTCGCCGAAGCCTTCCACGGCCCCGACGTCTTCGAGTTCTTCCAGGCTGTCGACCTCCTGCCAGCCGATCTCCGCAGGCTCGGCATCGGCCGCGGTGGATGTCGCGTCAGGCACGTCACCCCGTCGGCCCCGCCGACCCCGACCCCGACCCCCGCGCCGGCGCCGGCGCCGGGCGCTCTCCGACATGGTTTCGTCGGTGGCGCCGGAACGCGCGGCGGGCGCGCCCGCATCGGTGGCGGGCGACGGTTCGGCAATGGCAATCGGTTCCTTGTCCGTGGTGCGCGACCGTCCGCCACGGGCCGGTCGCGATGTTCGATCCGACCGGCGGGCTCCGGTGCCGCGCCCCCGGCCGCGCCCGCCGCCTGCCGGCTCATCTCCATCAGATCGAATGGCGGCCAGGGCGGCAGCCGCGACCGACGGCGATGCCTCGCGGAATCCGACGTCGGGATTGACTTCCTTGGCGGGCATTTCAGGCGCCCCGACACCCTTTGTGTCCTTCTCGCGGCCGATGGCGCTGATCTTCATGACGTCGACGAATTCGTCGGCAACCGCGAACAGGTCGGAGCTGGTGTTCGGCTTGAAGCTGATCACCTCACAGCGCACACCCTGGTCCTGGAGGGCGCGGATCGCCGGCGCGAAGTCACCGTCACCCGAGACGATGACGGCCACGTCCATCCGCTCCGCCAGGCGGAAGAGGTCAACCACGAGCTCGATGTCGAGGTTGGCCTTGACCCGTCCGTCGCCGAACTTGCGGATGTCCTTGGCCACGACCTTGTAGCCGTTCTTGCCAAGGAAATCGAGGAACTTCTTCTGGTTCTCGTTTTCGGGATCAAGCCCCGAGTAGGCGTAGGCGCGAATGAGATCGCGCCCCTTGGTGGCGTGCTTCAGCAGCGCCACGTAATCGACGTCGACGTCCTGCCCGCGGGCAGCGTAATAGAGGTTGGCAACGTCTACAAAGACGGCCACGTTCTTGCTCAAGTGAGCTTCTCCTAAGTGAATGGTGGTGGCCACCGTGCGGGGTTCCGGCTGCCTTCGCGCTCGACCCACGCTCCCGGACTGAGGGCCGGAATGGGTGGCGCGGCTTGGGCGGCACCCTCGCTTCGCGAACCCGCTACGGGTTTCTGCGGCGGCGAGGGATCGGAGATCTCCGCGTGGAAGACCTAGGCCAACAGGATACCACGTCGGATTCCAGATCCCCTCGCCGGCAGCCGGAGGTGAACCCGCCGCCGTTGCCGAGCCCTATCCAAGGTGCCGGACCATGACCCTTGCGCCACCGGGGAGGCGCACGTATGATGCCCGGCACACGCTTCGGGGAGTGATGCTGCGCGTCACCCCGAACGCATTGGAGGAGGATTGGATGGAGAAATTCCTACGATGGAGCGCTGGCCTCGTTGTGCTGGCGTTGATCCTGGCCGCTTGTCAGCCGAGCGCCAGCGAGAGCCCCATGGAGAGCGCCGCCGCGAGCGTGGCCGATCCGGCTGCGGCTTGCGAGGCACTGCCCGAGGGCTGTTTCGAAGTCGCCCCGGGTGACCCGATCCGGATCGCGAGTGCCCTTTCGATTTCTGGAGCCCCTGCATCGCTGGGCAACGACAGCAACTTTGGTATCGACGTTGCGCAGGCGGAGCGTGGACAGGTGCTCGGTCGCGACACAGACGTTGTCCATGAGGACGCCGGCTGCGGCGACGCGGCATCTGGCCAGACGGCCGCACAGGCCATCGTGGCCGACCCGACCATCCTGGCGGTGATCGGCACCAGCTGCTCGCGCACGGCCGTTCCGGCCATGCCCCCGCTGGAAGAAGCGGGCCTGATCATGATCTCGCCGTCCAACACGGCGCCTGGCCTGACCAACCCGGATCACGAGGACTACCTCGGAACGAGTTACTTCCGCACCGCGTACAACGACCGCGTACAGGGCGCCGCTGTGGCCCTCTTCGCGTGCGAGGAGCTGGGCGTGACGACGGCCGCCACCATCCACGATGGCAGCCCGTATGCCGACCAGCTGCAGCAGGTCTTCGTTGAGCAGTTCGCCGAGATCTGCGGCGGAACCACCACGGCTCAGGAAGCGATCAACATCGGCGACACGGACTTCCGTCCGGTGCTGACCACGATCGCGGCTGACAGCCCCGAAGTGCTGTTCTTCCCGATCTTCGAGCCCGAGGGCAACGCGATCATCGCGCAGTGGGACGAGGTCCCCGGTCTGGCGGACACCATCCCCATCAGCGCCGATGGATTGAAGACCGGGACGTTCCTTGAGGCCAACGGCCTCGAGGCACAGGCCCTGGGAGCGTACTTCTCGGGTCCGGACCTCAACTTCGGGGATCGGTACCAGAACGACTTCCTGCCGGCGTACTACAAGCTGAGCGGCACCGATGTGACGCTTTCCGCGTATCACGCGCATGGCTACGACGCCTTCAACATCCTGATGGATGCGGTTGTGGCCGCGGAGGTGGGCGAGAGCGCCGACGGGACTCTGTACATCAGCAAGGCGGGGATCCGCGAGTACGTGGCCGGTCTGACCGACTTCGACGGCCTCACGGGCGTCCTGACCTGCGACGAGTTCGGGGACTGCGGCTCGGAAGAGGTGTCGATCGCCGAGATCGGGACCAACGCCCAGGGCAACCTCGACTACCTCGAGGTCTTCACCACGCGATCGGGCCAGTAGAGGACCGATCAACCCAACAAACTGGGAG
>JBOGTA010000069.1:0-4556 GCA_050695855.1 Candidatus Limnocylindria bacterium | reverse complement strand
ACCTACGGGTCGTTCTCGTATCTCAAGTACGGGCCGATGCGGCTCTTTTCGCAGCTGGCCCAAGACTGCCAGCTGAAGGTGGGCAAGGTGATCTGGGTCGCCGGCCACTCGGGGCCCGAAACGGCCGAGGACTCGCGGACCCACTTCGGGATCTACGAGACCGGCGTCACCCAGCTGTTCCCCGAAGGTCACGTGATCGACCTCCACCCATGGGAACACAACGAGGTGCCGGTCGTGCTGGCGGCGGCATTGGCCCAGCCGGTTCCCATCGTCGCCCTCCACCTGACCCGCCCCGCGGTCGAGATCCCCGATCGGGCGGCGCTGGCCATGGCTTCCCACCTGGAGGCGGCCCGGGGCGCATACCTGATTCGCGACACGGATCCTGAGCGACCGCGGGGCGGCACGGTGTTCGTCCAGGGCACGGCCACCACCGCCAACCTGGTCAAGCTCCTACCGGAGATCGATCAGCTTGATCTGAACGTCCGGATCGTGGCCTGCATCAGCCCGCAGCTCTTCCGCCTCCAGGATGTGGCGTATCGCGAGCGGATCTGCTCCGAGGCCGATAGGCTGGACGGAATGGCGATCACGAACCGGGCCTACAAGCTCATGTTGGACTGGGTGACAGGCCCGATCGGGGAGACCTACTCCCTCTCGTCCGATTGGGACCACCGCTGGCGGACGGGTGGAACGGTCGAAGAGGTCATCGACGAGGCGCACCTGGGGCCCCAGCACATCCTCGACGCCATTTCCCGGTACGTACGGGAGTGCCCGCAGCGGCATGACCGCCTCCGACAGCTGACGAAGGGACTGGATGCCGATGCCTGAGCTCAAGCCCCACATCTACGAGCACCAGCCCCCGCGACGACCGTTGCGCCTGCCCCGCCGGCTCACGCCGCCACCCGAGCACCCGGCACCGCCCAGCCTGAAGGTCTTCGCCTGGGTGGGGCTGGCCCTGGGGATTGTTCTGGTGGTCCTGGCGCTGCCCTACGTGATCACCTATATCCTGGCCCTGGCCGGGCTCTGAGCCGGCCACATCGGTCAGGCCGGCTCGTCCTCGCGGGGCCGCAGCGGGGCCAGCAGGGCCGCCACTTCCTCCAGAAACCGGGCATCCGGCGGTCCGAAGGCCGCCGGGTCGGAGCCGTCGATGTCGATCTCGCCCACGACCTTGCCGTCGTGGTGGATGGGCACCACGATTTCCGAGCGTGTGGTCGTGAAGCAGGCCAGATAGCGCGGGTCGAGGTTGACGTCGTCGATGATCTCGGTCTGGCCCGAGGCCGCGGCCGCGCCGCAGATCCCGGTCCCGATCGGGATACGGGTGTGCTCCGTGGGCTCGGGTCCGGTCCATGGACCCAGGACCAGCGCGGTGCCTGAGGGATCGACCCAGTAGATGCCGACCCAGTCGTAGCTGGGGAACCGCTCGTAAAGGATCTCGACCGCTCGCTGGCCGGCCTCGCTGGGCCCGGCGGCTGCGGCGATCGTATCCCGCACCAGGGCCAGGGCGTCGACGTGCTCGCCGGGCGCCGTCTCGGCGACCGGGTGGCTCATGCGGTCCCGCTCAGACGAGGGCAGCCCATCGGTCCGCCCAGCGATCGATGGGAGCCAGTGCCTCGTGCAGGTCGCGGCCCTTGGGCGTCAGCGAGTACTCGACCCATGGTGGGACGTTCGACACGACCCGACGCGCGATGAGGCCTTCGTCCTCGAGGAGCTTCAGCCGTTGCGAGAGGGTCGCCGAGTTCGCCCCGCCCAGCGCGTCCTGCAGCTCGCAGAAGCGCTGGGTGCGCTCACCGAGGGCGTGGATGATGCGCAGAACCCACTTCTGACCGAGAACCGTTAGGGCCGCTGTGGCGGCCGTTTCGGCTCGACTGGCCAGGGCGCGACGTTCAGCCCGGCCGTGTGGCGGGGGGAGCGGGGCCTGGAGGCCAGCGTCCATGAGGCGCCGAACGGTAGCACCGCCCCCCCGCAGAATCAAACTCGCTCTACGTCCTGTAGGTGGGCTATTGGACGGTGATGGTCAGGTTCATCGACGAGTGGATGCGACACGTGACCAGGTAGACCCCAGGTGTGTCGAAGGTGAATTCGAAGGTCCCGCCGTCGGCCAGCGGCTCGTCGAAGAGGGCGTCTGCCGCCGCGACGCCATTCTCCCCGTTGGTCACGGTGTGGCCGAGACTGTCATTGTTGACGAATGTCACGGTCGAGCCTGCGGCAATGGTGAAGTCCCCGCCGAATGAGCGACCGGAAATGGTGACCGTCGTGTCGCCACCAACCACAGCCTCGGACGGACTCGCGGCCGCGCTGGCCGCGGCGCTCTCGGCCGGCGGCTCGACGCTCGCGGCGGCGCTCTCCGCCGGGCTGGAGGCGCTGGCTGACGGGCTGCATGCGGCCAGGGCGAGCATGGCAATGACCACCCAGGTCGCCCCGGGTAGATGTCGTGATCCGGGAATGGGGCGTGAACGGAACATGAGATGCAGGTCTCCTGCTGTGACTTCTGTGGCTGTGGGCGGCAATTCTGGCATGGACCGCGGAATTTGACGCAGTGGGGGGCAGGCCGCACACTGCCCAGACCCGCCCCACTGCCCACTGGACGAGCATGCCGCCCACCACGATTCACGTTCGCCCGTCGGGGGTCCCAGACGAGACCACGCCGGCGGTTGAAACGCACGACCTGGCCCGTCTCTTTCGCCGCGCCCCCGCCCTGGCCGGCGTCACGCTGCGGGTCGAGGCGGGTCACGCGGTGGCGGTCCTGGGTCCCAACGGAGCCGGCAAAACCACCCTCCTCCGGATCCTGGCCAGCGCGCTCCGGCCTTCGTTTGGAACGGCCGCCGTGGACGGAATCGACGTCGCCACCCGGCCGGAGGAGATCCGTCCCCGAGTCGCGTTCCTACCCCACGCCACCGGCCTGTACGACGACCTGACGGCGGCCGAAAACCTCCGCTTTGCGGCTGAGCTGATGGGGGTCCCGGCCCCCGACCGCGCCGGCCGGGTCGGCGCGGCCCTCGAACGGGTGGGCCTTGCCGGCGAGCGAGACGCTCGGGTGTCCCGCTTCTCGGCGGGCATGCGGCGGCGCCTGGCCCTCGGCCGCCTGTTGCTCGGCCACCCCCGACTGGTGCTCCTGGATGAGCCCTACGCGGCGCTTGATGCGCCTGGCATGGCGCTCGTGGACGACCTGATTGACTCCTGGCGGGCCGCGGGCGCGACCGTCCTGGTCGCGACCCACGCCGACGAGCGGCTGGCGGATCGCGTAGATGGACGGCTGCGCCTGGTGGATGGCTTGCTGGTAGAGGCCGGAGGGGATGGCGCCAGCGGCGAGGTCATGACCGATGCCGTCCCGCCGCCACCGATCGGAGCGCTGCCGGAGGGATCCAGGCCGTGACCGCGGTCATCCGCCACCTGGCCGTTGCGCGCGCCATCGCCGCCAAGGATCTGCGTTCGGAGTTCCGGGGCCGGCAGGCGGTGACCTCGACCCTGTTCCTGGCCGCGCTGACGCTCCTCGTCTTCGGCTTCGCGCTGGGCCCTGACGACACGCGCCTGGCGGCGGCCGGACCGGGGCTGCTGTGGCTGGCCGTGATCTTGAGCGGGGTGCTGGCCGTGAGTCGGCTCCATCATCTGGAGATGGAGGATGGCGCGTTCGAGCTGCTGGCCCTGTACCCAGTCTCCCGAGCGGCGATCTACCTCGGCAAGGCCATGGGCGGCTTCGCCGCGATGCTGGCCCTGGGGGCCCTGGTGCTGCCCCTCACCGTGATCCTGTACGCACTCGACCCCTCCACCTCTCTGGCCGGGCTGGTGCTGGTCCTTATCCTCGGGGCGTTGGGCTTTGCGGCCATCGGCACGCTGTACGCGGGTCTTACCGTTCGCCTCCGGGCTCGCGAGGTGCTCCTGCCCCTCCTCCTGCTGCCGGTGGTCGCCCCGCTCCTGCTGGCCGCGGTCAGCGCCACCGTCAGCCTGCTGGCCGGCGACCCCTTTGGCGAGCTGGCGGCCTGGCTGCAGCTCCTGGTCGGCTTTGACGTGGCCATGCTCCTGGCCGGCGGCCTGACCTACGGCCTGGCGCTCGAGGAGTAGCCGACCGTGGCCATGCGGGTGTTGGGGATCGGTGCGCTGGCGGCCGTGGCGGGGGCGACCGCATTTGCCCTGCTCGTGGTGCCGGCCGACCTGAACCAGGGCCAGGCGCAGCGAATCATGTATGTCCACGTCGCCTCGGCCTGGCTCGCCTACCTCTCGTTCGGGGTGACCGCCGCCGCATCGGTCTGGTGGCTTCTCCGACACGACCCGCGCGCGGATGCGGTGGCCCTGGCCGGGGCCGAGGTCGGGGTCCTGTTCACCGCGGCCACCATCTGGGCCGGCATGATGTGGGGGCGCCCTGTCTGGGGCACATACTGGCAGTGGGAGGACCCGCGCCTCACCACGACCGCCCTGCTGCTGGCGCTGTACGTCGGGTACCTGTTGATCCGGCGGCTGACCGATGAGCCGGCGCGGCGGGCCACGCGGGCCGCCGTGGTGGGCATCATCGCCGCTATCGACATCCCCATCGTCCACTTCAGCGTGGTGTGGTGGCGCGGCCT
>JBOGTA010000068.1:0-4804 GCA_050695855.1 Candidatus Limnocylindria bacterium | reverse complement strand
GCGCGGTGCGGGCGGCGCGCGGGCGCCCCGGATGGCGCTGGCTGCGGCGGGACGCGGTCACGGAGACCGACCGCGAACCCCCGCGGCGCCTGGACCGATGGGACCTGGCCCTGGTGGTCGGCCTCGTGGCCCTAGCCCTGGTCCTGCGCCTGTGGCGCCTGGACCAGCCCCGGTCGATGATCTTCGACGAGGTCTACCACGGCCGCACCGCCATGGAGTACCTGGCCAACGACAAGTGGGGCTGGGACCGCGACCCGTATGAGTGGACCCATCCCATGCTGGCCAAATACCTCATCGCCGCCGGCATTGAGGTGGCGAACCCGAACCAGGTCAGCGGCAGTACCAACCTCAGCGCGCCGGCTACCAGCTTGGCGGTTGCGTCCCAGAGAACCTCCTCGGGGTGGCCGGCGTCGATCGTGTTCACCTCGGATGGGACCCGGACGATCGAAGCCCGCAACGTGGCGAGCGGTGAGGAGGTGGACAGCTGGGAGGCCGATGGCCCGGTCACCAGTCTGGCCTTCGACGCCGACACCGGACGCCTCCTGGCCAGCCTGCGCGACAGCGGCGCGATTGCGGCCTGGGACCTGAATGCCTTCCTGAGCGGAGGACCGGAGCTCGCTCCTCCGGTTGCCACCTTCGCGATCGAGACGGGCATGTCCGGCGTCCTGGAGATTTTCCTGCCGCTCAACGATTCGGTCCTCGTGGTGCGCGGCCCGGATGAGGTGGCCGTCTTCGAGCGGGCCACTGGAGCGGAGATGTCGCGACGCGAGATGGCGGTCAGGGCCATCGGCTACACGACGGCGCTGAGCGGCGACAATGAGGTCAGCGCCCGGGTGATAGCCCTCGACATGGCGCGCGGAGTAGTCCTGTCCCTGGACGCAGGAACGTTGGCGACAGAGACCACGGTGACGCCCGAGGCGCCGCCTCTCGGCATGCTGATGACCAGCGGACGAGGGAACAACCAGCTGGTCTGGGTGCCGGTCGGTCCACTGCCGGCCAGCGAAGAACACGACGCCACCACCGGCGGGATGATGGTCCTCCGCGGGGGCGCCATTGCCATCGACGACACGATCCCGCTCCCTGGCCCGGCGCGGGTTCTTGGCTGGGACCTGGTGGCCAACCTGGTCTACGTCGCCGGGCCGGAGCAGGTCTGGACCATCGAGCCCCACGGCGACAACCGG
The DNA here is from genome assembly GCA_050695855.1 of Candidatus Limnocylindria bacterium. Taxonomy (GTDB): domain Bacteria; phylum Chloroflexota; class Limnocylindria; order QHBO01; family QHBO01; genus DASTEQ01. The sequence goes on along the minus strand of JBOGTA010000068.1, from coordinate 3,623 downwards.
TCCGGCTACTCGGTGTACGACGAGACCGCGGTCGAGGGCGAGCCGCTGGCCCTGGCCTTCGACGTCAGCGACACCTCCCAGACCGATGACCACGGCCGGCTGATCGTGTCCACCCGGCGCTCCGACGGCGGCGCGCTGGTCAGCCTCGACATCGGCGACAACGCCTATGCCTGGCGGCTAGCGGCGGCCGTCTTTGGCGCCCTGCTGGCCGGTCTCGTCTACCTGTTCACCGCGATGCTGTTCCGACGCCGGGCGATCGCGATCCTGGCCGGGCTGTTCGTGGCCGTCGACCTCATGAGCTTCGCGATGAGCCGGATCGCCATGAACGACATCTTCGTGGCGTTCTTCATTGCGGCCGCCTACGCGCTGTTCTGGCCGATCTGGGGCGGCCGCTGGCTGCGCAGCGCGTGGTGGGTGCTGCCGCTGGTCGGGGTCATGCTCGGTCTGGCGGCCGCGTCCAAGTGGGTGGGCTGGTATGCGCTCATCGGCCTGTGGTTCCTGGTTCTGCTCCGTTCCGAGCTGGGCCGATTCATCCTGGTTGCGGCAACCGGGTTTGCCGCGTTCGCGGTCGGGATCGGGGCACCGTGGCCCTTTACCCTCATCGCGTACGCCGTCCTGGCACTGGCCCTGGCCCTCGCCTGGGTCCGGCCGGTACGCCTGTCGGGGGCCGAGCTATTGGCCGTGCCCGCCACCGCGCTGGTGGTCGGGGCCATCGGCCTGTCGTTCGCCGCCGCCTACCCGACCATTGCCGGGCGCGAGCCAGGGAGCCTGGTGGAGCTGGGCTTCGGGCTCCTGTTCCGCGGGCTGGAAGCTGGATGGCCGGCAGCAGTCGCCCTGGCCATCGCGGCGTTCCTGCTCCTCGCCCGGGCGACGCGCAGCCTCCTCCGACCGGCCACCGACGCCCGTTGGTTCAGCCCGTCGGAGATGGTGGGCTTTTCGTGGCCGTGGATCCTTGCCTGTCTGCTGATCATCCCGCTGGCGGTGTACGTGGCTACCTACATCCCCTGGCTGGATGTGGGGCACTCGTTCGCAATCCCGAACACCGGTCCAGGCTACGCCTGGTCACTGGACGAGCTCCACGCCCAGATGTTCGGCTACCACTACGGCCTGCAGGCCGGTCACGCCGCGTCGTCGCCGTGGTGGAGCTGGCCGCTGGACCTGAAGCCCGTCTGGTTCTACAGCCATTCCTTCGACCTCCTCCGCGTGGCGGTGACATACAACGGCGGAAACCCGGCCCTGTTCTGGGCCAGCGTGCCGGCCATCGGGGTGGCACTCCTCCTGGCCTGGCGGCGACGGTCGTGGGCGCTGCTGCTGGTGGTCGCCGCGTTCGCCTTCCAGTACCTGCCCTGGGCGCGGATCGAGCGGGCGACCTTCCAGTACCACTACCTGACCGCGGTGCTGTTCGGGTTCGTGGCGATCGCGTACGTCCTCGATGAGGTACTGCGGGATCGGTCGCTGCGCGACTATGGGATCGCGTTCCTGGTGGCAGTGGCGGTGACCGGCCTGATGATCTACCCGCTCAACTCGGCGCTGGCCATGCCCGACTGGTACGTCAACGCCGCCCGCGCCCTGCCGCCGTGGAACTATGCGTTCCAGTTCCCCGGGCCGGCGCAGGGTGACCGGCCACCGCTGATCAGCACCGATCCGCTGGTCCTCATGCTTGGCACGGTGGCGTCGCTGGGGGCGGCGGCATTTGCCTCGTTCGGGCGCGATTTGCTGGCCGACCGCCTTCCAGGCGGTGCCGAGGGGTCAGGCCTTGCGGCGGAGAGCGGCAGCCAGGATGACGACGCCGATGACGACCAGGCCGATGGGCCAGACGAGGTCCCAGTTCAGCCAGGGTAAGAACTCGTCGGCCAGGAACCACGCCCCGATCAGGATCAGGATCGCCCCCAGGATGACGCGGCCTCCCGGCCCGCTACTCGATGTGGCAGCCGCCGGAGGCCAGGGCGCCGGAATGGAGCCTGACTCGGCGGGCCGTACCGCGGCAGCCGCGTCCTCGCCCGTCTCGCCGGACGGAGAGGTCGCCCCCGGCGCTGGGGCTGGAGGCGGCGTTGCACCGGCCGCCGGGTACGGCTCCTCCGGGACGATGGCCCACATCACCAGGTAGACCACGAAGAAGACGCCGCCGGAGAAGAACGCCAGCAGCAGCCACAGGACGCGCGAGATGGACGGATCGATGTCGAAGTAGGCAGCAGTCCCCGCCGCCACGCCGCCGATGCGACGATCGGCCACCGATCGATACAGGCGACGGTTCATGAGCAGCCTCCCTCCGGGTTGAGCGTGAACGCGGCCGCGTTGCCGCTGAACACGATATCGATCTGGGTCTCGGCCGAGGTGTAGCCAGACGTGCGCCACACGTCTCCGTCCTCAGTCAGCCCTTCCTCGTCCAGGTTGTGGCCCACGGCCACATCGCTGCCGATGGTGACCTGCAGGCCGACATTTTCCGGCACGCAAACGTGGAACTCGCCGGCGTTGGCGCTGAGCCGGACGGAGCCGACATCGGTCTGGTCCGAGAACTGGATGCCCGCCGAGCCGGCGTTCAGCGAGGCCTCGAGCGTGTCCACGGCCGCGCCAGACAGGTCGATCCGGATGGAGGTCGCGTTGGCGTCCACCTCGACTGCGCCCCACCGCCCCCCGGCCAGGTCAAGGGTTGCCTCCCCGGCGTTGAGCGACGTGGAGATGTTCGTGCCGTCATCTGCGGGGAGCGTCACGGCCACGTCACGGCGTCCTCCCAGCGATACGGCGTCGCCGGACCGGATCACGAGGTTCTGCTCGCTCGAGGACAGCTCGAGATCCGAGGCGGACTCCTCGTCGGCCTCGATGATCCATTCCGGGGCATCTCCGCCGGTCACCTCGAGGGTGACGCAATTGAGATCAAGCTCCACGTCACCGCTGTTCCCCCCGAACGACCCGTCCTCAAAGGGATGCAGCGGCCCGGTGTCGTCGCCACCGCACGCGGTGGGGAACGATCCCGCCCCGCCTACCAGACCGCCGATGAGCAGTCCGAGCAGGACGCCGGCCAGGCCGACGGCGATCGCGCCCAGGCGACCGGCCACGATGACGGCCACGCCGGCGCCGATGAGAATGAGAGGCCACCAGCGCCCGGCCTGGCTCAAGAGGTCGTCGCTGACGTATCCCTGTTGAATGGCCAGGATCACCACTCCGGCGCTGATCAAGGCAGCGCCCCAGAAGATGGCGCCACGCGGCGCGGGTTTCATCGTTGCGCACTCCCTCCGAGTTGGCCTCCATTCTGGCACCAGTCCTCAGTCTCCAGCTGCGCCGACGAGAGGCTCCCAGGCGGACCTTGTTGATCTCGGCCGGGGCTGTTCCGGCGGCAAACTTTGACCCCGTCTAACTACTACCCCGCCCGTTTCTTGACACCGTCGGACCAGCGCCCGTAGACTCCGCCGGCGACCAACGCCGGGTGTAGCCGCCGCCCGCCACCGATCCCGTTCGCAACGAGGAGCCGCATCGCCATGACCTGCACGCTCAACGCCCCGCGAAACGGGAGATCTGTGCCCACGACCAGCTGACGATCTGGCGGCCCAGCCGCCGACCCAGACCCCAGCCGTGGGCCCGATCCGGACCACGGCATTTTTGTGCCCGGTCCGCATCGGTCCAGC
>JBOGTA010000067.1:0-26471 GCA_050695855.1 Candidatus Limnocylindria bacterium | reverse complement strand
CGCCGTTGTCGCCCTTCACGAAAAAGCCGATGGCGCAGCAGTCGGGATGGCTGCACGGCAGGGCGATGAGGTCGGTGGCCGACGCCATCCCATTGGTCTGAGGACCAAGGCGTTTCAGCACGCCCGTCGTGGTGATGCGATGGAGCGGATCAATCGGGTTGGCACGGCCAGAGCCGAATACCGGCTGGTAGGCCACGCCGCCGATGTAGTCGGTATCGAATGCGTACTCCGCTACCCGGCCGACCTCGTGGTCGTTGACGCCCTCGGCCACGACCATGGTGAGGGTCGTAAAGATCCGTGCAGCCGAGAGGCGCTGGATCGCCCGCTCTTTCATCTCGCGCAGATCCTCGCCGCGGTGGAACAGATGTGTCGCCAGGTCGAATCCGTCGAACTGGAGGTAGACCTCCAACCGGTCGTGGAGGGCGGCCAATTCGGAGAGGAACCGATCGTCTTTCACGATCCGGATGCCATTCGTGTTGAGGAGGACGCGCGTCACGTTTCGTGCGGCGGCCTCCTTGATGATCTCGACGATTTCCGGGTGAACGGTCGGCTCTCCCCCGGACAGCATCAGGACGTCGATCTTGCCGCCTTCCCGCTCGATGGCGGCGTCGAGGCTGCGCAGGATGTGGGGCAGGCGCGCGTATCGGCCCACGTTCGTCCCGCTGGCGGCAAAGCAGGTGGGGCAATTCAGGTTGCAATGCTCGGTGACGTCGATGAGCAAGACGCACGAGTGCTGGGTCTGGAGCTCGCCCAGGCCGTTTGCGTAGCCCATCGGGATGGGCAGCACGTTGTCCGGCGTGTCCGGAATGATCTCGCGGGTCGGGGTCCGCCATTGCTGGAGGTATTCCCACAGCGGATAGTCCTCGTCGTAGAGGCTGACGACCTCGCCGTGGCCTCGTTGGCAATGGCGCCGGAGATAGACCGATCCGTCCTGGAGGACGAGGTTCCCCTGGAGGATGTCCGTCGCATAGTCGACCTCGCGGTCGGGGTCCTCGCTGAAGCAGTAGCCGCAGACCGTGAGCACCATCCGCAGTGGGGTGTAGGGGCGGAGGGCAAGCGCTTGAGCCGTTGTCATGACATCGATCCTGCGAGCGCGAGACAGGATCCCGTGGCCGCGAGCCAGCCGACGATGGGCAGCCCATACGCGAGAACGTTTCCTTCCCGCGGTGCACCCATTCGAGCTCCCAAGACCGGCAAAGCGACGAGACCCGCCATCAACAGCCAGAACGGAGGGCTCAGGGCGATGGTTTCCGGGAGCAGCACGCCGCCCGCCAGCATCGGGATGACGCTCAGGAGCATGAGGACGATGAGTCCGACGATCAATCCAAGCGCGACCTTCCAGCGTCCGCCATCCACCAGCCGAACGAGGCCGATGCCGACTCCCACACAGATCGGCGCACCAATCAGGTAAGCGATGACGACGAAGAAGACGTAGGGGGACCCACCACCGACGACGAGGATGCCAACCACACCGGCCACGATCAAGCCCAGAGTCAACCAGCCGTAACGCGGCCGAGCCGGAGCCGATTCAGCCGCCAGCTGCATCGCCGCGTCCGACGCCTCCCACGCCTTTGCGACCGTCTCCCGATCATGTCCAGCTGCCATGAGTTGATCGGCGATCGCCTCCCGCGTGTACCGAGCGCGGTTGGCATTGATGTACTCGATCAGGTCGTCCATATCTACGCTCCCAATAGCACCCCGCCGGCCAGGCACGATCCTGCGACCAGGGTTCCCGTCGCGACCAGGACTCCGACGTATGCGGCGAATTCGACGAATCCTCCGATATTGCTCCCCTCAACCATGGATCGCGTCAGCTGCACCAGCCCGAATCCCAGAGCGGCATACGCGCCGATCGACAGCACGAAGCCAAGCGGACTGGCAGTCCCCTGGCCTTCGAGCGCCTCCATGAAGAGGAAGAACACGAGCCCGCCCCCAGCGACGATTACGAAGCCGAGCACATACAGGGCTTTCGCCCACGAGACGAGGTTGGAGGTTTTCTGGTCTCGCTGAATCGCCTCCCAGACCCGGTCGATCTCGGCGGGGTCATGGCCAGCCTCGACGAGAGCGGCCCGAATCGCCTCGCGCGTATAGCGCTGGCCGTTGGCGCGGATGTAGTCCTCGATTGGTGACGGCATGATCAACCTCGCTCAACGACGACCTGAGCGGGCGCCGGCATTCGGTAGGCGCCGCTCCAAACCTGGCGGAGAAAGTGGAGAGCGAGCAGGACGACCAGAGGAATGAGGACCAGTTGGGGACCGGTGAGCCCCGCGACCTGGACCTCGTTCCCTCGCACCCACTCGACGTTGAATCGGAACAACCCATAGACCAGCAGGTATGCCTTCAGGGTGTCGCCGCGGACCGGCAGAATCGGCGACCAACGCGAGAGGACGGCGAAGGCCGCCAACTGGAAACCGATCTCGTAGAGCATGGACGGATGCATGGGCCCGTCGCAGCCAGGGCAGCGCGTGAAAGCCGCGGCCGCCTCCGGGGCGACGGTCATTCCCCACGGCAGATCGGTGGGCGTACCCAGTGGGAGCTCGGTAAGGAAGCACCCAATCCGCCCGATCGCGAGCGCGAGCGGTATGGCCACCACGTAGTGGTCGCCGGTTGAGACTCGATAGCCGAGTGCGCGCTTGGTGAGCACGATCGCCAGGTACCCGCCGGCCAGGCCGCCAATGATGCTCTTGGGACCATGGGTGACCACATACGAGAAGGGGAGGCCAGCCGCCTGGACCTCATCGATCACCTCCCACGAAGTGATCAGGCGGGCACCCAGCGCGCCGCCAACGATCGCCGCAAGGCTGATCGTGACGATTCGCGGATCGAGGATGTGATCCCTGCGGAGGGCTCGGTAATAGAGAGCCACTCCGACGATCAGGCCCAGCAGGGTGAAGAAATCGTGGGTGCCAATCGTTACCGGGCCGAGCTGGGCGAGTACCGGATACATCGGCTCGTGCCTCGACTCAGACGGCTCCGGGTGGACTGAGCGAGTTCATAGCGCGGCGAGTGCCTCTTCGAGCCGGGTCGTCGCGTCGGCCGGGGTGGTGTCCCAGCTGAACCAGATCGGCTCGCCGAACACGATCTCCACCTCACCCCGGGGAGACGCGGCCTGCTGGTTGCCATTCCGCGCCCCCGGCCAGTAGGCGTCGAGCCACGACATCTGGTTGATCCGCAGCTTGGTGGGCACTACCGCGGTCGCTCCTTCCACCGCCACCAGTCCGGTGCCGGCCAGGAAGGGCTGCATCGGCCCGCCGACGGTCAGCTTGCCCTCGGGGTAGATGAGGATGCTGAAGCGTCGATCCAGACGGGCGCCGAGCAGCTCCAGGCTGCGCCGGACACCTCCCTCGCGGGCGATGGGGAAAGCGTTGGCCAGCATCCCGCCGGCCAGGGCCATGGCCGGGTTGCTCCACACCCGCTCGGCTGAGGCGGCCACCGACAGACGCCAGCGCCAGACGAAGGGCAGGGAGGACATGACGATCTGGTTGTCGGTGTGCAGGCAATGGTTCGAGGCGAAGATGACCGGTCCCTCCAGCCCCGCCAAATTCTCCTGGCCGCGGATCCCGATCCGGTAGAACAGGTTGAGGACGGGCGCCGTGACCAGCTCCTGGAAGGCCATGCCCACGGCCCGGGGCACCGGATGCAGCGGCCAGCCCAGGATGCCGGTGTCGTGCGCCAGCTCACGCGAGGCGTCCACCAGGACCGCAATCTGGCCCACGGTCGCCTCCGGATCCAGCGCCGAGTCGTCCACGAAGACGCCCAGCTCCTCCTCGATGACGCCCAACAGCTCCACGCGCTGAAGCGAATCCATGTTCAGGTCCGATGACAACCGGGCGGTGGGCAGGACCGCTTCGCGCGGAACCTCGGCAATGGAGGCCACCAACGGGATCAGGGCGCCAAGCGTCCCCTCAACCGTCGCGGCGGCGGGGGCGATGGCGGCGCCGGTGACGCCCGCTGCCTCCGTCCCGGCCGGGGCTTCGGCTCCGGCGGCCGCGGCCGCGTCGGCCTCCAGGCGGGCGATGACCTCCCGCTTCTTCACCTTCAAGGTGTGGGTCCGCGGGAAGTCCTCATCGGTCCAGATCGAATGCGAACGGAGCTGCTGGTGGGCTCCCAGCCTGGCGTTCGCGTCCCGGATGACCGCCTCTGCCTGAGCCGGGTCGTCCATCACGAAAACGGCGTGGATCTTGAGGTTGGGACCGACCGGGAAGCCAACCACGGTGGCGTCACGAATGCGCTCGTCCTTGGCCAGCACCGCCTCGATGTCCTCGGGGTACACCTTTGTCCCATCTGGCATGGCCAGCATGTCCTTCTTCCGGCCGCGGAGTGTCAGGAACCCGTCCGGGCTGATTTCGCCGATGTCGCCGGTCTGGTACCAGCCACCCGCGTCGATGGCCTCGGCCGTTTTCTCGGGGTCCTCCCAGTAGCCGGGGAACACGTTCGGGCCGCGGACCAGGACTTCGCCGTCGTCGGCGATCCGCATTTCCACGCCGGGGATGACCTGGCCCACCGTTCCGATGCGGTTGGCCTCCTTGCGGGTGAAGCTGACCAGCGGTCCGAGCTCGGTGGCGCCGTAGCCCTGGAGCACGTCCAGTCCCATGTCTGCCCAGCGACGCCCCAGGTCGGGGTCCATGGCCGCGCCACCCACCCCGATGGTGTGGAGCCGGCCCCCGAACGTTCGGAGCACGGGCCGGAAGAGCAGGCGACGAAGGAAGCGCGGCGCATGACCAGCCCAGCGGTGGAGCTTCTCGAAGGTTTCCCGCTTTCCCCCCTGGTCCACTTTGCGCTCGATGGCATTGTCCAGCAGCTTCAGCCCCTGGGGGACGATCAGCAGGATGGTTACCTTGAAGTCTCGAAACGTCCTCAGCAGGACCGAGGGCTGGCGGCTGACCGGATAGACGATGCTGGCTCCGGCGTGCATCGGGGCCAGGAAGCCGGGCGACTGCTCGAACATGTGCGACAGCGGCAGGACGGACAGCATCCGCTCCTTGGGGCCCAGCGGAAAGACCTTGAGCAGCGCCTGCGCATTGGTGGCGATGTTCCGGTGGGTGAGCATCGCTCCCTTCGGCTCACCGGTCGTGCCCGAGGTGAAGACGATTTCGACCAGGTCGTCTGGACCGATGCCGGCGGCCGGCAGCGGTTCCGCCCGTCGGGCCAGGTCCGGCACCCGTTCGATGAGGAGCACGGGCAGCCCCAGGCTGGCGGCCTGGGCCGCGGTCTGAGCCGATGCCAGGACCAGGCTGGCGCGCGTCTTGGCCGCTACCTTGGTGGCGAAATCAGGGGCGCTGCGGACGTCCAGTGGGACCAGGACGATGCCGGCATGGACCGCGCCCAGGAAGGTGATGCCCCACTCCGGACGATTGACGGCCCAGATGATGGCTCGATCGCCCGGCTCAAGTCCGTGCTCCCGGAGGACTCGTGCCACGCGCGGGACTAGGCGGCCAAGATCGCGGTAGCGGGTCGTCCGCGTCCGGAACCCGGGTCGGATGAGCAGGAACGGCCTGCGGTCGAAGCGCTTGACCGAATCCTGGACGAGATCGAGAACGGTCTCCAACGTCGCTCCGGTCAGCCCGATCGGCCAGTGGCGGCCTGACGGGCGAGCCCCGCCAGCGCCGCCGATGCTCCCTCCCGCATTGGCCGGTAGTGGCTGAAGGCGATCATATCCACCTCCAGATGCACCAGGCGCTGGACCGATGCGCGCGCCTGGGCATGATCGTGGCTGAAGATGGGGCTGGCGAAGGCCAGCTTTCCGAAGCGAACCTGGAGCACGTCGCCGGTGAACAGGACGCGCGGGCCCCGGGCGTAGAGGCAGACGCTGCCCGGCGTATGGCCCGGGGTGTGGATCGCCTCCAGGCCGCCAAGGATGGGAAGCACGTCTCCGTCGCCCAGCGGGGTGGCCGCGCCGGGATGCGGGGTCACGTACTGCAGGAGATGGCCACGCCGCGTGCCGCCCTGCGGCGCAGCCAGGGCTTCGCGCAGGGTGAGGCTCACGCCTTCCAGGTCGGCGGGATGGACGAAGACCTCGGTTCGGTCACCGTCCAGCATCTCCCGGACCCCGCCCACGTGGTCGGGATGGCCGTGGGTGCAGACGATCCGATCCAGCTCATCGATTGAGCGGCCGATCTGCTTCAGGTAGCGCAAGAGCAGCGGCCGCGAGCCGGCCAGCCCGGCGTCGATCAGGGTCAGCCGCGGCTCGGTGATCAGGAACGCGTTCGCTCCGAGGAGCGGGACGGAGTGAATGTGCGGGGCGATCTCCATTGGTCCGGCGATTGTAATGACGGTGCCTGCGGGCACCGCGAATGCAGCCCGCTGGTTGACCTGCTCAGCGGTCGGGTCTAGCGTGGGCGCCCACCTCAGACTCGGAGGAGACCGATGATCCGTCGCCGTGCGCGGCGCCCCCTGCTGCTGCTCCTGGTGGTGGCCCTGCTCGCCATCGCACCATCCATGGCGGTGGCGAGGAAGGGCGTGGGCACCACCTCGGCGTCGGCCTGGGTGTTCGCTCCCAATCCCGTGCAGAGCAGCGGCAACCAGAACCTGGTCGACCTCAAAGATGCAGACCAGGCGGCGCTGAACGCCGAGCTGGTGGAGGTCACTCTCACCAACCTCGACGGCAGCGGATACCTGAGCGGCACCTGGGCCGTCATCGTGAGCGAAACCGGTCCCCCGGCCTTCGAGACGGATGGCTCGTACCTGTACACCCGCCACGACGACCGGTTCGAGCAGGTCATGGCCTACTACTGGACCACCGAGTCGCAGCTGTACCTTCGTTCCCTCGGCTTCGGCACGGGCCCGTACCCCGCGGTCAACGCCGACGCCCAGCGCGTGCGGATCAACCAGTGGGGCGTGGACAACTCGTTCGCGACCGATCATCCACGCGATGAGATGCGCTTCGGCAAGGGCGGGGTGGACGACGCGGAGGACGCCGAGGTCATCCTCCACGAGCTGGGCCACCAGATTCACTTCAGCCAGGGCTTCGCCTTCGCCTCGTCCGAGGCCGATGCGATCAGCGAGGGATTCGGCGACTACTGGGCGGCGACCCTGACCAATGACCCCTGCGTCGCGGACTGGGACTCGGTTTCGTACACGTCAACGACTCCCCACTGCCTGCGGCGCGTGGACCTCAACCTTCACTATCCAGCTGACCTAAACGGCCGCATCCATCACGACGGCCAGATTTGGTCTCGAGCGCTGTGGGACATCCGCGGCGCGTTGGGCAACGTGATCGCCGACACGATCATCATCAACGGCCAGTGGAACTTCACCGGGACGACCATGCCCCAGCTGGCGACGGCCACCGTGGCAGCCGCTGCGGACATCTACGGGGCTGCCGTTGCCGGGATCGTGGAGGACAAGTTCCAGGATCGGGGGATCCTGCCCTAGTCCATCTTGCTGTCTATTCGCTGGCCGCCAGGCGCCGGTACGAGTCCAGGCGGGCGGGGCTGATCGCCCCGCCGGCCACGGCTGCGGTGACGGCGCACCCCGGCTCCGGGCCGTGGGCGCAGTCGGCGAAGCGGCACTCCCCGAGGTACGGGCGCAGGTCCGGGTAGCACCACGCCAGCTCGTCAGACGGGATCTGCCACAGAGCCATCTGCCGCAATCCCGGCGAGTCGGCCACGTGCCCGCCCATCGGTCCATCCACAGGGCGCAGCTCGGCCAAGGTCGTGGTGTGGCGGCCTTTGTGGAGTGCCTCGCTGATCGGGCCGGTGGCCAGGTTGAGTCCCGGGTGGACGGCATTGAGGAGTGTGCTCTTGCCCACGCCCGATGGACCGGCGATCAGGCTGATGCGGCCCGCGAGGCGTTCGCCGAGCTCGGCCACGCCCTGCCCGGTCCGGGCGCTGGCGTACAGCACCCGGTAGCCGATGCGCTCATACGCCCCGAAGAGAGCCTCCGCGGCTTGCGGTCCGCAGAGGTCCAGCTTGTTGGCGACGATCAGCGTCTCGACCTGGTTGTGCTCGGCAATGACCAGGAAACGATCCAGCATCCGCACATGGGGGATCGGATCGGCGCAGGCGAAGGCGACGACCAACTGGTCCAGGTTGGCGACCATCAGGTCCTCTTTCCAGGCTCCGCGGCTTCCCGGCTGGCGGCGTGAGAAGCGGCTCCGGCGGGGGGCCACCTCCTCGATCAAGCCTTCGGTCGCGTTGAGCGAGCTGAGTGTCACCCGGTCACCGATGACCACCAGGTCCTCGGACTGGCGCTCGCGCTTCAGGCGGCCACGGAGCTGGCATTCGTACGTGCCGGATTCGGTTTTCACGGTGTAGAACCCGCTGCGCGCGCGCAGCACGATCCCGTTGATGGTGGAAACGGACAAGGGTGCAACTCCTTCGAGTCGGGAGAGTCCACGAGGAGCGCGCCCGCGCGGGCGGGGAGCGGCCGGCGGCCGGATCAGGCCAGGAACGTCGCTCCGGGCAGGCGCGAGCGCGATCGGTCGAGGACAACAACGGTCGTCATCGGTGCGTCTCCTTTCGCCTGCGAGTGAATGGGCTCCGCGGACGGTATCGGTCCCAGCCAAGCGTGTCAACGCGGCCCTTTGGTACCTCGGTCTGGTTGACCGATATCGGCCCAGGGAGGATGATGTTCGCATCCCCGACCGATTAGGTCGGATTAAGCACGATTTGGAGATACATGGCCCTTCCCATCACTCCTAACCCGGCTCTCACCCAGGTGCCCGCCGGCTACAAGTACGGCTGGCACGACTCGGAGATGAAGCCCCTGCACGTCATTAAGAAGGGGCTCAATGCCGAGATCGTGGAGGAGATCAGCCGGATCAAGGGCGAGCCCCAGTGGATGACGGATCGGCGCCTGAAGGCGTACCGCCACTTCGAGGAGCGGCCCCTGCCGACCTGGGGCGGGGACCTGGGCCAGATCGACTTCCAGGACATCTACTACTACGTGACCGCCACCGACAAGGCGGTCCAGTCCTGGGACGACGTGCCGGAGTACATCCGCCGCACGTACGACCGGCTGGGCATCCCCGAGGCCGAGAAGAAGTACCTGGCCGGGGTCGGAGGCCAGTACGACTCCGAGGTCGTGTACCACAACATTCGTGCCGATCTCGAGAAGCTGGGCGTCATCTTCCTGGGGACCGATGAGGCGCTCCAGAAGTACCCGGAGATGTTCAAGGAGTACTTCGGCACCGTCATCCCCGCCAACGACAACAAGCTGGCGGCCCTGAACACGGCGGTGTGGTCCGGCGGCAGCTTCATCTACGTGCCGCCGGGCGTCCACGTCGAGCTGCCGCTGCAGGCCTACTTCCGGATCAACACCGAGAACATGGGCCAGTTCGAGCGGACGCTGATCATCGCCGACGAGGGGTCGAGCGTCCACTACGTCGAGGGCTGCACCGCCCCGTCGTACACCACCGCCAGCCTCCACTCGGCGGTGGTCGAGATCATCGTCAAGAAGGGCGCCCGAGTCCGGTATACGACCATCCAGAACTGGAGCCACAACGTCTACAACCTGGTCACCAAGCGCGCGGTGGCGCACGAGGATGCGGTCATGGAGTGGGTGGACGGCAACCTGGGGTCGCACCTGACCATGAAGTACCCGAGCATCTACCTGGTGGGCGAGCGCGCCCACGGGGAGGTGCTCAGCATCGCCTTCGCCGGCGACGGCCAGCACCAGGACGCGGGCGGCAAGGTCATCCACGCCGCGCCAAACACCACCAGCCTGATCACCTCCAAGAGCATCAGCATGGGAACCGGCCGCACCTCGTATCGGGGCCTGATCAAGGTCTACTCCGGCTCCAAGCGCTCGAAGTCCACGGTCCGGTGCGATGCGCTGATCCTGTCAGACGAGGCCCGCTCCGACACGTACCCCTACATGGAGATCGACGAGGAGGAGGTCACCATCGGGCACGAGGCCACCGTCTCGAAGGTCGGTTCCGAGCAGCTGTTCTACCTGATGAGCCGCGGCCTGACCGAGTCCGAGGCGGCCGCCATGATCGTGAATGGCTTCATCGAGCCCATCGTCAAAGAGCTGCCGATGGAGTACGCGGTGGAGATGAACCGCCTCATCCAGCTCCAGATGGAGGGTGCGGTCGGCTAGTGCCCGAGGCCCCGACCACCTCCCCGGTCAGCCTCGCCCCAACGACCTTCGATCCGAACCGGATCGAGGCGCTGTCGGCGGCGCGCGGGGAACCCGACTGGCTCCGGGACGAGCGCCTGGCGCGCGCGGAGCGGTATCAGGCCACGCCCTGGCCCACCGGCAGCGAGGAGGAGTGGCGCCGGACGCCCCTGACCCACATGCCGCTCCACGTGCCCCTCGACGAGGGCGCAGTGACTGAGGTCTCGGGCCTCGACCCGCAGGCCGCCGAGCGCGGCGTCGTGTTCACCTCGCTTGCAGACGCAGTCGCGGACCACCCTGACCTGGTTCGCCCCTATCTCACCGACGCCACGCCCGGTCCGGCGACCCATGCCGCGTTCTGGGAGCTCGCCCGAGCGGCCTGGACCACCGGTACGTTCCTGTACGTGCCGCCGGGCGTGGCCCTCGACCTCGTCCTCCGGGCTCGAACCGTCCAGTCGCGACCCGACTCGGCCGTGTTCCCCGTCACCCTGGTGGTCGCTTCGGAGAGATCGCAGGTCACCCTGCTCGAGGAATTCGCGTCTCCGGATGGAGGCCCGGGATGGTTCGGCGGCACCGCGGACGTCCGTGCCGAGCGGGAGTCCCGGGTCCGCTACGGCAGCCTCCAGCTCCTCGGCGATGGCGCCTGGCGCGTGTCGGCGCAGCGCGTGATGGTGGGTGCCGACGCCCGCGTCACCACGCTGAATGCGGAGATCGGCTCCCTCGTCACCAAGCTCGGGGTGGAGGTGCTGATGGCCGGCAAGGGCGGTACCAGCAAGCTCCTCGGGGTCCTGGCCGCCGGCGACGACCAGAAGATCGACATCAACTCCATCCAGGACCTGCTCGCCAGCCACACCACCTCCGACCTGCTCTACCTGTCCGCCCTGTACGACTCCGCCCATTCGGCGTTCTACGGCCTGACCCGGGTGCGGCCCGAGGCCAAGCAGACAAGCTCCTACCAGGAGTGCCGCAATCTGCTGCTTTCGCCGAACGCTGGGGCGGAGCCGATCCCGGTGCTCGAGATCGAGACGAATGACATCCTGCGCTGCGGCCATGGCGCCACCGCCGGCGCGATCGATCCGACCCAGATGTTCTACGCCCAGACCCGCGGCCTGACCGCCGACGAGGCGGAGCGAATGATCGTCCGCGGCTTCTTTGAGCGGGCAGTGGCCGACATCGGCTCCGAGCCGATCCGGGCCCGCGTCCTGGCCGCCCTGGCGGCGCGCATCGGCCAGGAGGCAGCATGAGCATCATGACCACCCGCGGGTTCGCCACCGGCCTGAACGCCGCCGACGTGACCTCCGGCACGGTGGTGACCGTGGTGGTGCAGGGGAAGCCGCTGTGCATCGGGCACACCGCCGACGGGCGATGGGGGGCGATCGATGACATCTGCACCCACGACGGGGGCGACCTGGGGGACGGCGAGCTGGAGGGCGACGCCGTCGAGTGCCCGCGGCACGGCGGTCGATTCGACCTGTTCAGCGGCCGGGTCCTGGCCCTTCCGCCCGTGATCCCGGTCCGGGCGTACCCTGTACGGGTCGAGGACGACGAAGTCCTGGTCGAGCTGCCATGAGAGACCGGTCATGAAGATCAGCACCCGATCGGAGTACGGCATCCGCGTGCTCCTCGCGCTGGCGCGAGCCGAGGGCCACGAGCCGGTGTCGCTGACCAGCGTGGCCCGCAGCGAACGGCTGCCGCATGCCTACCTGGAACAGCTGGTGGCCGACCTGCGCCGCGCCGGGCTGGTGTCCGCCACCCGCGGCCAGGCGGGAGGCTACCGGTTGGCACGACCGCCTGACCAGATCAACCTGGCGACCGCGATTCGAACCCTGGACGGGCCGTTGCTGGAGATGCCGTGCGCCGGTGTCACCAGCGCCGAGCAGTGCGACCGACGCGAGCCGTGCTCGGTTCACGAAGCCTACGAGCGCCTGTTCGCCTCGATCGATGCCACGCTGGGAGCAACCACGCTGGCCGAGCTGGTGGAGCGGGCCGAGTCCGCCGGCGGCCCGCCCTACTCGCCCGACGTCCGCCGTCGGATTCGGGCCGTGGCGGAGGCCAGCACTCACCTCTCCGCGCAAGCGGGGAATGGACCCTCATGACCGATCAGCTGGTGATCACCGACCTCGAAGTCAGCGCCGGCGGACGGAAGATTCTCCGCGGCCTGTCGCTGACGGTTGGCGTGGGCGAGGTCCACGCCCTGATGGGTCCCAACGGCTCGGGCAAGACCAGCCTGGCCTATGCCCTGCTGGGCCATCCCGAATACAAGGTGGACGCCGGTGATATCACGTGGCGTGGCGAGAGCCTCTTGAAGCTCTCCCCGGACAAGCGAGCACGGGCCGGGCTGTTCCTGGCCTTCCAGTACCCCAGCGCCATTCCGGGCGTGACGGTGGCGAGCTTCCTGCGCAACATCTACAACGCGGTCCACCACCCGCGCCAGCCGGACGCCGATGGCGACGGCGTGGCCGCCACGAAGTACACGGGCATCCCCCTCGCCAAGTTCCGGCGCCTGCTGGAAGAGAAGATGGCGCTCCTCAACATGGATCCGGCGTTTGCCACGCGCTACGTGAACGATGGCTTCTCGGGCGGCGAGAAGAAGCGCCTCGAGATGCTCCAGCTGGCCGTCCAGTCACCCAAGATGGCGATCTTGGACGAGACCGATTCAGGCCTCGATATCGACGCGCTGCGCAACGTGGCAAATGGCATCAACGCCACCCTCTCCCCGGAGATGGGGGTGCTGATGATCACCCACTATCAGCGCATGCTGAACTACGTGAAGCCGGATCGGGTCCATGTCCTCCTCGACGGTCGGGTGGTGCTGTCCGGCGGCGAAGAGCTCTCACACCAGCTGGAGGCCAACGGCTACGACTGGGTCCGTGAGCAGGTCGGCCTGCCGGCCGACGTTGGCGACGCCGCCAGCGAGCCGGTGGCCGAGGCAGCGGGCTAGACCGATGGCCGTCCGCGCCGAATCCCAGGCCATCCCCGGCGCCTTCAGCGGGACCGCCCGGCGCGCCGATTTTCCGGTCTTCGAGCGGCCGACCTCCACAGGCCAGCGCCTGGTGTACCTCGATTCGGCCGCCTCGGCGCCCAAGCCGCGGGTGGTGATCGACGCCATGCAGGACGTGTACGCGCACCATTACGCCAATGTCCACCGCGGGATCTACGAGCTCAGCGAGGACGCCACCGGGCGCTTCGAAGCAGCTCGACGCAAGGTGGCGGCCTTCTTGAACGCGCCGTCCGAGCGCGAAATCGTGTTCGTCCGCAACGCGACCGAGGCCATCAACCTGGTCGCCTACTCGTGGGGCCGGACCAACCTCCGCGCCGGCGACAGGTTAGTCACCACCCAGCTGGAGCACCACGCCAACATCGTTCCGTGGCAGCAGCTCACTCGTGAGGTGGGCGCCGACCTCAAGTATGTGGCCATCACCGACGACGGCCGGCTGGACCTCGCGGATCTTTACCGCCTCCTCGCCACGCGCCCCAAGCTGGTGGCGGTGGCGGCGGTGTCGAACGCGCTGGGCACGATCAATCCAATCGTCGACATCACCGAGCGGGCGCATGCTGCGGGGGCCCTCGTCCTCGTCGACGCCGCGCAGGCCGCCCCGCACATGCCCATCGATGTGCAGGCCATCGGCTGTGACTTCCTGGTCATCAGCGGGCACAAAATGCTGGGGCCATCGGGGATCGGCGCGCTGTGGGCCCGACGCGAGCTTCTGGAAGCGATGCCGCCCTTCCTGACCGGCGGCAACATGATCATCCGGGTCACGATGGAAGGCGCCGAGTGGAATGAGGTGCCCCAGAAGTTCGAGGCCGGCACTCCGGCCATCGTGGAGGCCATCGGCCTGGGCGCCGCCATCGACTACCTGACCGAAATCAGTATGGCCAATGTCCGAGAGCACGAGCGCTACCTGTTCGAGCACGCCTGGGCCGCGCTGGGGGACATCCCCGAGGTCCGCCGGCTGGGCCCGGACGATCCGGACATCCACGCCGGGGTGATCAGCTTCGTCCTGGGCGCCGTTCATCCCCACGACATGGCGACCATCCTCGACCACCACGGCGTCGCGGTGCGGGCCGGCCATCACTGTGCGCAGCCGGTCATGCAGCGCTATGACATCCCGGCCACCACCCGGGCCAGCTTCTACGTCTACAACGACCTCGACGACATCGAAGTCCTGGCCGATGCGGTTCGCGCGGCGGTGACCCTCTTCAGCGGCTGATGGACAACCTGTACCGCGACTTCATCCTGGAGCACTACAAGAACCCCCACAACCAGGGGGTTCTGGATCCCCACGACCTCCACTTCGCCGATTCGAATCCGACCTGCGGGGACGAGCTCTCGATGACGCTTCGCCTGGATGACGGCAGGGGCCAGATCGCCGACGTGGCCTTCGAAGGCCGCGGCTGCGCGATCAGCCAAGCGTCGGCCTCCATCCTGACCGATACGCTGCGCGGGATGACTCTCGACGCGGTGCGGGCCATCGATCCCAAGGCCGTGCTCGACGACCTGGGGGTGCCCATCGGCCCGGCCCGCCTGAAATGCGCCCTGTTGGGTTACAAGGTCCTCCAGGGGGCGGTGGCCGGTGGAGCGGTGGCATGGCCCGCCGAGGCGGAGGCGGTTTGATGGGCGAGGCCGGAACCGTTCTGGAAGTCTCGGTCGCCGACGCGCTTCGGATCGCCGCGGAGCGGCGGATCATCGACGTCCGCGAGCTGGTCGAATGGAACGACGGCCATATCCCGGAGGCAACACTTGTGCCGCTGGCGGATTTCCAGGCCACCATCGAAGCGCTGGTCCCCGACCGCGCCACGCCGCTCCTGGTCCACTGCGCGGTGGGCGCCCGCTCGCGCCGCGCCGCGCAGTACCTGGTCCAGATCGGCTACACCGATGTCGTCAACATGCAGGGCCGCCTGGCCGAGTGGAAGGCGCTCGGGGGGCCCTGGGAAGTGCCCACCCCGATCCTGTCCGAGGCGGAGCGCCGCCGCTACAGCCGCCAGCTGCTGATTCCGGAGATCGGCCAGGAAGGCCAGCGCCGACTGCTGGATTCGAAGGTCTTGCTCATCGGTGCCGGAGGACTGGGCTCGCCCGCGGCGCTGTACCTGGCCGCCGCCGGGATCGGGACCCTGGGGATCGTGGACGATGACGTGGTCGACGAGTCCAACCTCCAGCGCCAGGTCCTCCACACCGCCGACCGGGTGGGCATGCCCAAGACCGAGAGCGCGGCGCTGACGCTGACTGCCCTCAATCCCGATGTCACCGTGGTGCGCCACGCCGAGCGCCTGGACGAGGCCAACGTCGAGCGCCTGGTGGCCGAGTACGACGTCATCGTGGACGGGACCGACAACTTCGAGACCCGCTACCTGCTCAACGACGCATCGGTCGCCCACCAAAAGCCGGTCGTCCACGGCTCGATATACCGCTGGGATGGGCAGGTGACCACCTTCGTCCCGTTCAATGGCCCGTGTTACCGCTGTCTGTATCCCACCCAGCCGCCGGAGGAGCTGGCGCCGGCCTGCGCCGTGGCCGGGGTGCTGGGCGTCCTGCCGGGGATCATCGGCCTCCTCCAGGCCAACGAAACCGTAAAGCTGGTCCTGGGAGTGGGGGAGACCCTGGCCGGGCGGATGCTCCTGTTCGACGCCATGAGCACCTCGTTCGACGAGATCCGGCTCTGGCGCGACCCAGCCTGCCCCGCCTGCGGGGATGGGGTCGCCCAGCCGCAACCGGTGGCCGCGGACACAGCTGCGGCAGTCGCCGCCTCGTGAGTCGGGTTCGGATACCGCCGGTCCTGCGCGAGACGGTGGGCGGCGCCCGCGAGCTCGAGGCCTCGGGCGATACGGTGCTCGAGGTCCTCGACGACCTGTTCGCCCAGCACCCCGCGCTGCGGGAGCGGGTGACGACCGACGGCAAGCTGTCGCCCTTCGTCAACCTGTACGTCAACGGCCGCGACGTGCGATACACCACCGGCCTCGCCACGTCGGTCGGCCCCGACGACCAGGTGATCCTGCTTCCCGCCATGGCCGGAGGGTCGAGCTAGACCGATGATCTTCGGCGACATCGTCGCCGCCATCGGGCATACGCCGATGGTCGAGTTGCGGCGGCTGGCGCCGCATCCCGGCGTCCGACTGTTCGCCAAGATCGAAGGGGCGAACCCCACCGGATCGGTCAAGGACCGGATCGCACGATCCATGCTGGCCGACGCGGTCGCATCCGGCGCGTTGCAGCCGGGCCAGACGATCCTCGAGCCGTCGAGCGGCAACACCGGCATCAGCCTGGCCATGATCGGTCCGCGCATGGGGCACCGGGTGCGCATCGTGATGCCGGACAACACGACGCCCGAGCGCGAGCAACTTTTGCGCGCATTCGGGGCCGAAATCGTGTTCTCGCCGGGGGCTGAGGGGTCCAACGGCGCCATCCGGATGGCGGAGCGGCTGGCGGAGGCCGACCCATCGGTCTATATGCCGTTCCAGTACGGAAACGAGGCCAACCCGCGCGCCCACCAGGAGGAAACCGGCCCCGAGATCCTGGAAGCGGTGCCTCACGTGGATGTCTTCGTGGCCGGGCTGGGGACTGGCGGGACGCTGACCGGCGTGGGCCGCGCCCTCAAGGCGGTGCGTCCCGCCGTGCGGATCGTGGCCGCCGAGCCGCTCCCCGGGGAGCAGGTGCAGGGCCTCCGCTCCCTGGAAGAGGGTTACGTGCCCCCCGTCCTGGACCAGTCGGTCCTCGACGACCGCTACCTGGTCAGCAACCGCGAGGCGGTGGTCGGCGTGCGGCAGCTGATCGCCGAAGAGGGCATCTTCGCCGGCCTCTCATCCGGCGCGGCGCTGACCATCGCGCTGCGGGTGGCCGCCGATTTGGACGGTGGGTCGATCGTCGTGCTGCTGGCCGACGGTGGCTGGAAATATCTGTCCACCGGTCTGTGGGACCGAGACCTGGACACCCTGGAGTCCGAGATGGAGGGCTCGGTCCTGTGGTGACCGATGGGAGCGAGAGCGGCCTGACGATTTCCACGGCCCTCGCCGACGAGCTGCTGGCCCACGCTCGGTCCGAGGTGCCCAACGAGGCCTGCGGCATCCTGGCGGGCTCTTCGACCGACGGGCGGGCGACCGCCTATCACCCGGCCCGCAACGCGGACGCCTCGCCATATGTGTACACCGTCCACCCCGACGACCTGGTCCGGATCGTGCTGGGCATCGATGACGCCGGGGAGGACGTGGTGGCCATCTTCCACTCCCACACCCATACCCCGGCCGTCCCCTCGCCCACCGATCGGCGACAGGCGATGTACCCCGACGCGATCTACCTCCTCGCCACCTTGATGGAGGCCGATGCCGGTCCCGAGCCGATGCCGGCGCTTCGCGCCTGGCGCATCCGCGCCGGGAAAGCCGCAGAGGTCCCGCTCCACATCGAATAGTCGGGTGGGGTCAGCTACCCTTCGCGCTATGACCGGCTTTTCGCCTTCGGTTCATCGACGGCGGCTGGCCGCCGCCGCCGCCGAGTCGGGGGCCCGTGGCATGGACGCGCTGCTGGTCACGCCGTCATCGGACTACCTGTATCTGCTGGGATACAACGCTCCGCCGTTGGAGCGGCTGACGTGCCTCATCGTGCGGCCGGCGGGGGGCGCCACCCTCGTCCTGCCGCACCTGGAAGAGCCGTTGGCCCGTCACGAGCTGGGCGCTCTGGTCGACGGCGTGGACCTGGTTCGGTGGGAAGAGACCGATGACCCCTTTGCCATCGTCGGTGACCACCTCCGTGGGGCTGGCCGGGTGGCCGTCCAGGACCAGATGTGGGCGCGCTTCGTCCTCCGCCTCCGAGCGGCGCTCGACGGGGCCGAGCTGGTGGAGGCCGGCCCGGCCATCAACGCCCTGCGCCGCAGGAAGAGCCCGGAGGAGATCGAGCGCCTGCAGGCAGCCGCGGCGGCCGCCGACCGGGCCATGGATGCCGTGACCGCCGAGCGGCTGAGCGGGCGAACCGAAGCCGACGTCAGCGCCCACATTCGCGACCTGCTGCGCGACGCCGGGCACGACTCCGCCGACTGGGCGATCGTGGCCTCCGGACCCAACGCGGCCAGCCCCCACCACACGCCCGGCGATCGAGTCATCCAGGGCGGTGACGCGATCGTCTTGGACATCGGCGGGACGGCCAACGGCTATGCCAGCGACACGACGCGCACGGCCTTCATCGGGGTGCCGCCCGAGGAGTTCCAGGACCTGTACGCCGTCCTGCAAGAGGCCCAGGCCGCCGCCTGTGACGCGGTGAAGCCCGGAATCGCGGCGCGCGACGTGGACCGGGTGGCGCGCGAGATCATCACCGAAGCCGGGTACGGAGCCTTGTTCACCCACCGCACCGGCCACGGCATCGGGCTGGAGACCCACGAGGAGCCGTACCTCGTCGAGTCCAACCCCGACCCGCTTCGCGAGGGCGACGCTTTCAGCGTGGAGCCGGGAATCTACGTCGAAGGCCGCTGGGGGGCCCGGATCGAGGACATCGTGGTCTGCACCGCCGCCGGCGGGGAGCGCCTCAACAAGAGCAGCCGCGACCTGCGGATCGTCGCCTAATCGGCCTTCTGGCCGGCGCGCACCTCGTCGGCGGTCATGCGCCCCAGCTCGTCCCACAGGTGGACGATGGCGTCCAGCCCGCCGCGGTAGTTGGCCAGCGGCATCCATTCGTTGGGGGCGTGGAAGTTGCCGTTGGGAGACGCCCAGCCGACCATCACGCTCTTGATCCCCAGCTGACGGTCCAGCTCCGGCACGAACGGGATGCTGCCTCCGGAGCGGTGGAACACGGCCGCCTTGCCGAACGCTTTCTCAGACGCACGAGCCGCTGCCTCGACCGCGGGGTGGTCGATGGGCGTGAGGGCCGGCCAGCCGTTCGACAGGCTTTTCACGGCCACCCGGACCGTGGGCGGAGCGATGCTCTCGAGGTGCGCGATCATCAGGCCCTCGATCTCGCGCGGGTCCTGGTCGGGCACCAACCGGGTGCTGATTTTGGCCGCCGCCGAGCCGGGGATGATCGTCTTGGAGCCCTCCCCCTGGTAGCCGCCCCAGATCCCGTTGATATCGAAGGTGGGCCGTCCGGAAAGGCGTTCGAACAGGGTCCACCCGCGCTCCCCGAGCATCGGCTCCGATACGCCGGTGACCGACAGCCACTCGGCCAGGTCGAACGGCACGGCCGCATACGCGGCGCGTTCGGCATCGGTCAGGTCCAGGACTCGGTCGTAGAAGCCGGGCATCGTGACCCGTCCCTCGTCGTCGACCAGCGAGGCCAGCATCCGAACCAGGACATTGGCCGGGTTCTCGACCCCGCCCCCGTACGAGCCGGAGTGGACGTCCTGGAACGGGCCGTGGACCCGAACCTCCCAGTACGCGATCCCGCGCAGGCCGTAGGTGATGGCGGGCGTCCCGTGATCGTCCTGCATGTCGGAGTCGGACACGATGCAGATGTCCGCGGTCAGCAGATCGGGATGAGCCGCGATGAACTCGGTCACCGGCTCGCTGATGTGCTCCTCGTCGCCCTCGAAGACGACGCGCAGGTTGATCGGGAGGTGGCCCACCCCGCGGAGCCAGGCCTCGGCCGCGCGGAGGTGCATGTAGAGCTGCCCCTTGTCATCGGCGGCGCCGCGGGCGTAGACGACGTCGTTCTCGTAGCGCGGCTCGAACGGCGGTCGGACCCACTCGTCCAGCGGGTCGGTGGGCTGGACGTCGTAGTGGCAGTACACCAGGACGGTCGGTTTGTCGGGGCCGGCGTGCAGCCAGTCGGCGGTGACCACCGGGTGGCTCCGGGTGTCGTTCAGCTGGGCATGTTCAAAGCCGATCTTCGTGAACTCGTCCGCGATCCACTGCGCCGTCCGCACCATCTCGGCCTTCTTGGTCGGATCGGCACTGACCGACTCCATGCGCAGGAGGTTGTCCAGCCCGAGCATGTGGTCATCGGCGTGCTCGCGCAGGTAGGCGAGGGCGACTTCGATACTGCTCCCGGCGACAGTCATGCCGGCGCATGATAGGTCGATGGTGTCTCGCGCTCTTCTCGGGTTGACACTGGCCGCAGCCCTGATGGTCTTTACTCCCGTCCGCGTTGCGGCATGCACGTGCGCAGGCACATCGGAAGACTCAGCACTCGAGCACGCCGATGTGGCATTCGTGGGCGTGGTGGCGGCCGTCGAGGACCCGAATCTCCTGAGCGGCTTCATGTATTCGGGTGGGGACCCGATCCTGTACACGTTTGCGGTCGAGGAGTCGCTCAAAGGCGATCCAGGTGGATTCGTTGTCATCCGCAGCAATCGCGACGGGGCTGCGTGCGGTATCCCCATGGCCGTCGGGGAGCGTTGGAGAATCTATGCCCACCGCCAAGACCTCTTCGGTAGCGTCCGGGCCGGCGAGCTGTGGGTGTGGCTCTGCGACGCCAACCAACGTCTGGCGACAGGCGTGCCTGTTCCCCCTGTCCCCGGCAATCTCACCGCGATCGTGGTCTTTGGGATTGCAGCGACAGGCCTCCTTGCCCTGGGCGTTCTCGCGAGCCGCCGTGGGCGACCTCCTCCCGCGGTAACGGCTTAGCCCAGCAAACCGAATACGAAGCCCAGGAACAAGATCAGGGCCACGGCCGGGATCAGAGACGCTGCCCGCAGGAGCGGTGGCCAACCCCCGCCGCCGAAGAAGGCATACAGCGGGATCGATACCGGGAAGACGATGATGCCTGCCGACCACCCGATCTTGGCCCGCGGCCTGAGATCGGATCGGTCCTGAACGTCGAGCCAATAAGCCACGATCATCACGAACCCGGCCACCACGGCCAGCACCATCAGAGCCCAAACGAAAGGCAGCATGGACCGATGCTAGTCGGTGCTGCTCACTAGCCTGCCGAGCTCCGGTCCAACTCGGCCATGTACTCCCGTCGCTGTGCGGCTTCGCGTCTTCCGTTGAAGACGTCGCTCAGGTAATCCCCGCCTGGACGCCTGCGCGGGTAGGTTGGCTCCACGTCCGGGAGGAGGGCGAGGATGCCAGCCCGTACGCGTTCTGCCAGCGCTTCACGCCCCGCTCGGCCGGTTGATCGCTCCACCTGGATCGCTTCGCCGAAGCGGACGACGATCCGCTTCCGCAGCCACACGGTGGAGCTGCCGACCACGGCACACGGCACGATGGGGACACCGGAGATGGCGGCGAACAGTGTCGCGCCCTCCTGAAGCGGAAGCAGCTCGGTTTCCCGGAAGCCCAGTGTGCCCTCGGGGGTGATGGCCAGCACGCCGTCCGCGTCGAACACGCGTTGCACCGCCCGCACGGCGGACGGCAGATTCGTCTTCCGCGGGTTGAAGGGGATCATGCCGCCAAAGAAGCCCATGACCCGGTTCCGGGTGCCCTTCGAGAAATCGACCTCCTTGGGGCCGAACCAGGTCACCCGCGGTCGCAATGGGCTGACCGAGTGGATCAGGAACGGGTCCCAGCCGGAGTGGTGGTTGGCGGTTATCTGGAACGGCGGCTTGGGCCAACGCTCAAGTCCCTCGACTTCCATCCGAAACAGGGTTCGCACCAGGATCCGGACCGCTACCCATTGCAGCCGATAGCGCCAGGTGACGGTGACTCCCAGCAGGTGGGGCCCAATCTGCCGCCCACCGCTGGCGCCGGGGTCGATCACGCCGCGGCCAGCTCGGGTACCTCGCCCAGCTCGCGTCGACGAGCGTCGACCTGGCGCAGGGCCAGCGCGGCGAGGACGAGGAAGCCGATGGCCACGTAAATGGCCGCCACCGGACCGGCTGCTTCCCCGATCTGGCGGCCGACGGTATCCATCGTCAGCCCGCCGACGACGAGGAACACTGGGGTCGCCATCGCGGTTCCGGCGTTGAGGATGCCCATGTAGCGCGCGGACGTGTGCTTGGGGATGACATCGGCCATCAACGCCCAGTCCACCGACAGGAATGCACCAATGCCGATACCGGCCGGCACGAACAGGGCCACCGCCAGTTCGGGCGAGGGCGCGAGGGCAAGCCCGAGCAGGCCGATGGCGGTGAGAACCATGCCGCCGTAGATGACGGTCTTGCGCCCGTACCGGTCGGAAAGTCGCGCGCCGGGGATGGAGGCCAGGCCTGACATCCCGGCCACCACGACGGTCGCATAAAAGACGAACCGGCTCGCCTCTGCCTCGCTCAGGCCGTGCGTTCGCTGGAAGTAGTAGAGGCCCAGCGAGGTGGCCGCTGCCGCGGCACCCAGGAACAGGAGGCGAACGAGGAGCAGCCACAGGACGCTCTTCTCGCGGAGGATGTCGGCACCCCATGCCGACATGGCCACCCGGGGCCAGGGCATCGTGCGCTTCGGCCCGGTCGTCCCTTCCTGCACCTGGGTGATCACGATGAGCATGGCTACAATCTCGACCGCCCCGAGGGCCAGGGTCGCGGCGAACAGCGATCCGCCCTCCTGCAGGCCGAACATGGCGATTCCCGCACCGACGATCGACCCCATCACGATCATCAGGCCCATCAGCCCGCTGGCGAAGCCCACCTGCCGCGCCGGAACCAGGTCCGGGACATAGCCCTGGAACGGCCCCTGGGCGAAGTTCGAGGAGACCTGGATTAGGAAGTAGAACGCGACCAGCATGACGAACGTGTCCGAAGTCGCAATCCCGTACAGGAACACCACGTCCAGGAGGCCGCCGATGAAGATGTATGGCTTGCGTCGCCCCCAGCGAGTGATGGTGTAGTCGCTGATCACCCCGACCGTGGGCTGGACGAAGATGGAGGCGATCACGGCCACCGCGTTGATCGCGGCCAGGCCCGCGCCGGCATCGGCTTTCCCCACGAAGTCCTCGACCATGTGAGGCACGACCTGGGTCCCGAGCCCGAACTGGATAGTGAGGATCCCAAGCCAGTAGACGGACAGGGTCACCAACATTCGCAGGGGTAGCGCGGGTCGCTCGCCGCTCATGGCGGGCACTCCTCGTGTGTGGGCTAACGGCGAACGATACGCGCAGAGGCTGGCACTGTGAAGGGTCCACCGTCGGGACCCGGGGATCCTGCGGGTAGAATCCGCGGGCAGTGTTCATCGACCCGATCGCCTTCCAGATCGGACCCATCAGCATCCACTGGTACGGCATCCTGTTTGCGGTGGCGGCCGTGGCGGCTGCCTGGCTGGCCACCCGAGAGGCAAAGCGCCGCGGGGAGGACTCAGAGCAGGTCTGGACCTTGCTCCTGGTGGCCGCGATCGGCGGGATCATCGGTTCCCGCCTGTATCACGTCATCCACCAATGGGACCTGATCTATCGCGACGACCCGGCCCTGATCTTCCAGATCTGGAACGGAGGCCTGGGCATTCCGGGCGGCGTGGCGGGCGGGATGATCGCCTTGTTCGCATACACCCGGGTCAACCGCCTGAGCTTCCTGCGCTGGATCGACATCGGGGCGCCGGCGTTGCTCCTGGCCCAGGCCATCGGCCGCATCGGCAACTTCGTCAACCAGGAGCTGTACGGGCCACCCACCGACCTGCCGTGGGGCATCCCGATCGACCAGGATCACCGCGTCCCGCCGTGGACCGACCTCGACCAGTACTCGGTTGAGTCCACGTTCTTCCACCCGCTGTTCGCCTACGAGGCCCTGCTCAACCTGCTGGGCATGGCCGTCCTGCTGGTGGTCGGCCGCCGATACGCTCGGCGGCTGTACGACGGCGACATCGCGATGCTGTACTTCGTGTGGTACGGCTCGGTCCGCACCCTCCTCGAGACCTTCCGTACCGGGAACTGGACGATCGGCGGTATTCCGGTGGCCGTCCTCATCGGTGTCGGGGCGGCGGTCATCGGTGCCGCCGTGATCATCATTCGGCACGCCCGCGGGTGGGGGACGCCGGGCGCGTTCCTGGACGAGATGGCTGCGCGCCAGGCGACGGAGGCGGAAGCCACCGCCTCCGCCGAGCCGGCCGGCCCGGAGCCGCAGGCTGGCTGATCGACCAGGCGTCCTGCCCGCGATCACCGCGGCGGTGGGCGCCACGCCCCTGATCTCGCTGGACCGGTTCGCGAAAGACGTCAAGTCGCGGATCGTGGCCAAGCTCGAGGCCCTCAATCCGGGCGGATCGGTCAAGGATCGGATCGCGCTGCCCATGATCGAGGCCGCCGAGCGGGCCGGGCTCCTGAAGCCGGGCGGCGTGATCATCGAGCCCACCAGCGGCAACACGGGAGTTGGCCTGGCCATGGCGGCCGCAGTCAAAGGCTATCGGTGCATCTTCGTCATGGCCGAC
The DNA here is from genome assembly GCA_050695855.1 of Candidatus Limnocylindria bacterium. GTDB lineage: Bacteria > Chloroflexota > Limnocylindria > QHBO01 > QHBO01 > DASTEQ01. Next base: position 2,213 of record JBOGTA010000067.1, on the reverse strand, counting down.
AAGCAGAGCGAGGAGAAGCGCGCGCTGCTGCGGGCGTATGGGGCCGAGGTCGTGATCTGCCCCACCGACGTCGACTCCGATGACGAGCGGAGCTACTACAAGGTCAGCGACCGCCTGGCGCGCGAGACGCCGGGCGGCTGGAAGCCGGACCAGTACACCAACCCGGCCAACCCCCTGGCGCACTACCTGACCACCGGTCCCGAGATCTGGGCCGACACCGAGGGGCGGATCACCCACTTCGTGGCCGGTGTGGGGACCGGCGGCACGATCTCCGGCGCCGGCCGCTACCTGAAGGAGCAGAAGCCGGACGTGGTGGTGGTGGGTGGCGACACCGAGGGCTCGGTCTTCAGCGGTGGACCGATTCACGCCTACCTGACCGAAGGCATTGGCGAGGACTTCTGGCCAGGCACCTACGACCCCGACGTGGCCGATGTCATCGTCCGTGTCCCGGACCGCGATGCGTTCCTGACCGCGCGCGCCGCCACCGCCGCCGAGGGCATCCTGATCGGGGAGTCAGGCGGCACCGCATTGTGGGCCGCGTTGCAGACGGCCCGGGACGTGGACGACCCGGATGCCCTGTTCGTGGTGCTGATCCCCGATTCAGGGCGCAGCTACCTCAGCAAGCTGTACAACGACGCGTGGCTGCGCCAGGCGGGGATCATCGGTCCTGACGAGCAGGTTGCCGACTACGACTGGCGCGCCACCCACCCCCAGGTCATCGTCCGCCGAGCGTCCTAGCCGCGGATAGCCTCGGCTCCTCGCGGCGCAGGACTAGGTCAATTCCGAGCCAGACTAGCCCGAACCCAAAGAGGACTACGCCCGCTGCGGCTACCAAGAACCAGAATTCCGTTGGACCAAACATGCCAATCATCGCCATCGGCGCGCCCACGGCCAATGACAGCGTGCCCGATCGGGGCGCCACGCCAATCACGGCGGCCACAACGCCAAAGGCCGTGACGCTGACCCAGAAGCCCGCATTCAGAATGAATCCCGCCTGGCCGGTGTGAAAGGTCATGAGACCAGTTCCGTCGGGCAGGATGTTGGGCGAGGCCAAGCCCGCAAAGATGACCGCCGGAGCCAACCCCGACCATGCAAGGGCCGGTGCTCGCGCCACGTGGCGTCGATGGACGCCGATCATACCCGCGAGGGCGAGCGGGGCGAACATAGCGAGTCGGAAGGACCCAAAGGGCTCAGTCCACGCTGTTTCGGCGAAGGGAGTGGTGTAACCGACCACCGTGGGGCTGTAACTGACCCCCATGGAAAAGAGAATGCCGAGGATGACGTACCCTCCGCTCCCCATCGCGGCCACGCCGAGCAGGCGAGTGGACGTGGGCAGCCTCGGAGTCAGAAGTGGACCCCCAACCAGCTGGGGATCGAGATGGGCATCGATCGCGCCGCGCAGCACGTCGGCGACGGCCCGCAGGGTGAGGGGTCGGCTTTCCAGAAGGTCAAGGAACTCCTCGCCGAAACGGGCTCGCCAGGCGGTGGGATAGAGCCGGACCAGCCAACGACCGATCATGGTTCACCACGGTCCAGATGGGCCAGTGTCGCATTTGCGAACTGACGCAGATCCTTCAGGTGCGCCTGCAGCACGTCCGATCCCAGGCCAGTGATCCGATAGGGACGGCGGCGTTCTTCGGGCCGGAGGGCCTCGATCAAACCCCGCCGTTCGAGGCGGGCGAGGCTCGCATACAGGGTGCCGGGGCCGAGGGGCTGCCCGCTGATCCGCTCGGCCTCCAGCATGATCCCGTAGCCATGGCGGGGTCCCCCGACCAGAGTCGCTAGGATCAGGACCGAAGGCTCAGTAAAGCGGCCGAGGGAGCTCTGTGGATCCTTGTGTCGCGTCGTCGTCATCTCTTACGTCCTACGATATATCGTCAGCCGATATAGTGACACCGCACGGAGCGGTTGTCTAGGGAGCCGGAAGGGAGCGAACCGCCGGCACGCGGTTCGGCGGCATTCGTGGCACGCTTATACCGGCCAACAAGGACCGCGAAACTGGCCGAGAAATGCGCGAGGCGACCGTTTCGGCCTCGGAGCTCGGCCTATGACGCCTCTTCAGCCCTCAAGTTGGCCGGTAGATGCGCCCCGCGCATGGTGGTGCCGTGCTTAGACGTCGTGGCCGATAGCCACCGCCGGCGCAGAGCGGTAACCTTGCGGCCCATGACCAGCATCGCTCAGCCGACCGCCGCGGACGCTCCGGCCACCTCGCT
>JBOGTA010000066.1:0-17075 GCA_050695855.1 Candidatus Limnocylindria bacterium | reverse complement strand
CTGGACAGGGCGGTCAGCCCATCGGCATCAATGACCATCGGCTGCCGGAGGTCAGCCAGCAGGTGCGCCGTCCGGCGCAGGGTGGCGGCATGGCGGCCCAGGCCGGGCCCGACCACCGCCGCGTCGTAGTCGCGGGCAGCGGCGGTCAGCTGCCGCCACCCCGCCGGCGCCACCAGGCCGAGCGCCTCTTCCGGCAGGAGCAGGGCGGTGAGCTCGGGGACGAGCCCCAGCAGGCGGAGTCCTACCGATTCGGGCGTTGCCAGGCAGACCAACCCGGCGCCGGCGCGGGCCGCGCCCAGGCCGGTAAGGAGCGCGGCCCCGGCGTACTCGAGCGATCCGGCGATGACCAGCACCCGTCCGAAGGTGCCCTTGTGGCCCCGCGCGGGGCGTGGCGGAAGGTGGGCGGCTACCCAACGTTGGGTAAGGGTGGTGCCTCGCTCGGCGGTGACGGCCACCCTATCCCTCGCTCGGCCGGTCCGCGATGGCGACCGCCACCGCCATCCGGCGCTCGTGCGAGATGGATACCGTCATTTGGCCGATGCCGAGCCGTGCGGCGCGAGCGGCGGCTCGCCCGTGAAGGAGGACCTGGGGCTGGCCGGCATAGTTGGGCAGCACCTCGATCTCCCGCCACCCGACGCCACGAACGCCCAGACCCAGCACCTTGCTCACCGCTTCCTTGGCCGCCCAGCGGCCGGCGATCCGCTCGACACGCTCCCCGCAGTATCGGTCCTCGCGGTCGGTCAGGATGCGGCGCCGGAAGCGCTGCGGATGTCGTTCCAAGGCGTGTGCGATGCGATCGATGTCGATCAGGTCGACGCCCAGCTCGTGGCGGCTCATCGGGCGTGCCCCACGCGCCCGCTACTCGACGGTGACGGACTTGGCCAGGTTGCGCGGCTGGTCGACATCGGCACCGCGCGAGACGGCCACCTCGTAGGCGAGCAGTTGGAGCGGGAGGATGGTGATGACCGGGGACAGCTCCTCGAGCGTTTCGGGGACGTAGATGACCTCGTCGGCGTATTGGCCGATTTCCTGATCATCCTGGGTGGCCACGGCCAGCACCGGCGCCTGCCGCGCGCGCGCTTCGGAGACGTTGGACAGCACCTTCTCGTAGACCGATCCGCGGGTCACGATGGCGACCAGCGGCGTGTGGGGGTCCAGCAGCGCAATCGGGCCGTGCTTCAGCTCGCCGGCGGCATAGCCCTCGGCGTGGACGTACGACAGCTCCTTGAGCTTGAGCGCCCCCTCCATCGCGATCGGGAATCCGATCCCTCGCCCGATGTACATGACGTCCCGCACCTCCGACCAGCGCCGCGCGATGTCGCGCACCTGGGGCGCGGCGTCGAGGGCGGCCACCGCCGCGCGGGGGAGCGCCCGGAGCCCGAGGCCGAACGAGGTGAGGTGAGCCTGCGTCATCGTTCCGCGCAGCCGCGCGAGGTGCAGCGCAATCATCTGGAGCACCAGCACCTGGGTCACAAACGCCTTGGTGGACGCGACCCCGATCTCGGGCCCGGCCTGGAGATAGGCGGTGGCATGCCCATCGCGGGTGAGAGCACTGCCAACCACATTGGTCACGACCAGGACCGTCGCCCCCCGCTCGCGGGCGAGGCGCGTGGGCGCGATCGTGTCGGCGGTCTCGCCGGACTGGCTGATGCTGATCACCAGGGTCCGCTCGTCGATCGGCGGCGGGGCATAGCGCATCTCCGAGCCGATGACCGAGACAGCCGGCAGGGCGGCCCACTGCTGGAGGAGGTAGGCCCCCACGTCGCCGGCGTAGTGCGCGGTGCCGCACGCGACCAGGTAGATGCGGTCTGCTTGGCGCAGCTTGTCTTCGATCCCATCCAGCTCCGGTAGGCGGATGACGCCGCGTCCGTCGACCCGACCCCGAAGGGCCTCCTGGATGGCGTGCGGCTGCTCGTAGATCTCCTTCAGCGTGAAGTGGGCGAAGCCGCCCTTCTCGGCAGCCTCCAGGTTCCACGTGATCCTGGTCACTTCGCGATCGAGCATGCGGCCGTCGAGGTCCACGATTCGGGTCCCGCTCGGCGTCACCGCGGCGATGTCCCCCTCGTGGAGGACGATCATGTTGCGGGTGAGCTCCAGGATGGCCGGCACGTCGCTGGCCAGGAAGCCCTCGCCCTCACCCAGGCCGACGAGGAGAGGCACGTTCATCCGCGCTCCCACGATGAGGTCGGGGTGGTCAGTGTGCATGACGCCGATCGCGTAGGCGCCGCGCACCTCCCGCAGGGCCAGGCGCACGGCCTCGACCAGGTCGCCGCTGTAGCGCTCCTCAATCAGGTGCGCCAGCACCTCGGTATCCGTCTCCGATGAGATCGTGTGACCGGCGCCAGCCAGGCGGTCACGAATCTCCGCGTAGTTCTCGATGATCCCGTTGTGGATGAGCGCCAGCTTGCCGGTGCAGTCGGCATGGGGGTGAGCGTTCAGGTCGGTGGGGGCGCCGTGGGTGGCCCACCGGGTGTGGGCGATTCCCGGATGGCCGGTGGGGGTCGATCCGTTCAGGTGGTCGGTCAGGTTGTGGAGCTTTCCGGCTCGCTTCTCGACGAAGACGGTCCCCTGGTCAGTCCGGACGGCGATCCCGGCCGAGTCGTAGCCTCGGTACTCGAGCCGGCGCAGACCCTCCAGCAAAATCGGCGCGGCGTCACGCGGGCCGACGTAGCCGACGATCCCGCACATTGCTGCCTCCCGGGTCTGCCTAGTTCAACCGCGCGGTGGCCAGGTCGGCGAGCTCCTGGGCGATGGTGGCGATCTCCTCAGGCTCCTCACCCTCGACCATGATTCGCAGCTTCGGCTCGGTACCCGAGGGACGGACGATGATCCGCCCCCGGCTGCCCAGCCGGGTGGTCGCCCGTGCCACCGCATCGGCAAAGAGCGGGTCGACCTGCCACTGGTCCTTGTGGCGGACGGCCGAGTTTATCACCACCTGCGGCCGCCTCGGAATTCGGGCGGCCAGCTGTCCCAGGGTCTGACCGATGGCGCCGCGCAGCGCCGCGACGAGCTGAATCGCGGTCAGCAGACCATCGCCGGTGGACGCCAGGTCGCGGAAAATGATGTGGCCCGACTGCTCTCCGCCGAGCATCGCGCCCGACCGCTCCATGGCCTCGACGATGTGCCTATCCCCCACCGGGGCGCGAATGACGCGTCCACCGGCAGCCTCGACGGCACGGACGAGACCATCGTTGCTCATGACCGAGACCACCAACGTTCGCTCGGCCAGGGTGCCCGCCGCCAGGCGGTCGAGGGCGATGATGCCCATGACCCCATCGCCGTCGACCACGTCGCCGGCTTCCGTAACGGCGATGAGGCGGTCCGCATCCCCATCGAACGCAAATCCCAGGTCCAGGTCGCCCGACCGCACCAGGTGCGCGAGGGCGGTTGGGTCCGTGGCGCCACCGCCGATGTTGATGTTCGAGCCGTCGGGCTCGCAATGGATCGTTGTCACGTGGGCGCCGAGGCCCTCGAACAGGGCGGGGGCGAAGATCGAGGCCGATCCGTTGGCAGCATCCACGCCGATCCGCAGCCCGGACAGGAGCTCGCCGGCAGCGGCTGCCAGGTGGTCGCGGTACACCCCGACGGCGGCCGGATCGTGCTGGATACGCCCCAGCCCGGCGTTCGTCGGTCGGGGCAGGGCCTCGGCTTGGAAGATCAGGTGCTCGAGGCGCTCCTCGGCCTCGTCGTCCATCTTCCGACCGCCGGACACGACCTTCAGCCCGTTGTCGTCCGGCGGGTTGTGGGAGGCGGAGACCATGACGCCGGCCACGTGCTCCCCCGTCTCGGCCACATAGGCCAGGCACGGGGTGGTGACCACGCCGAGGTCCAGGACGTCCGTCCCGACCGAGGTCAGGCCCGCGGCGAGGGCCGAGACAAGCATCTCGCCCGAGCGACGCGTGTCGCGGCCCACCACCACGCTGCGACCGGCGCCGTCGGCGTAGTGCCCCAGGGCGCGGCCGAGGTCGTAGGCCAGGTTGGGGGTCAGGTCGACATTGGCGACACCGCGGATCCCGTCGGTGCCGAAGAGACGGCCCATCTGGTCCTCGGCTGTCGGCTAGGCCCCGCCGGTGGTGAGCACCACCGTCAGCGGCGTCAGGGCCTGCACCAGGGAGATGCCCGCCGGCAGAGTCACGGTGGGCGTCACCACGTGCGTCCCCTCGCCCAGGCCGGCCATGTTCAGAACCGGCGTGACCTGGGCCGGAGTGAGCGCCGCAATCGCCGATCGCGGGCCACTGACCGTGACCGGGATCTGGCTGGCTTGGAGTTCACAGACCAACCCCGAACCGACGTTCTGGCACACCGGTCCGACGAGGATCGTCCGGCTCGCCAGCTCGGGGTCCACGGTGAACGACACCGCAATAGTTGCGACGGTGCCCTCCGCCAGGCTCGTCTGATCGGGCAAGACGAGGGTAGCCTCGACCACGCCGTCAGCGGTCACGACACCCAGGTTCACGGGCGTGGTCTCCACGCTTGTGATCCCGGCCAGCACATCGGGCGGTCCGAACAGCGTGACGGCGGCTGGTTCCACGGTGACCGAGGTCAGGGTTAGTCCCGCCGGAAGCGTGCCCACCAGGTCCGGGGTCACCGGCACCGTCTTCGAGGTCTCAGCGGTGCTGACCTCGATCTCGACCGTCGCCGCGCCAGGCGAAAGCTCGACGGCCGCAACCGGTTGCCCATCGGCGTCCACCGGGATCAGGTCAACCTGTTCCGAAACGTCGATCCCGGACGGGTCGATCCGAACCCGGGCCACAGCCCGCGTGACAAGCCGCAACCGGCTGTCGGGGCCCTGCGCCTGGACGGTGGAGGGCGTGACCGTGGCGGCGCCGATTTCGAGGCCGGGCGGGACCTCGCCGCGGTCGACCACCACCCGCACGGTGCGCACCGACAGGAGGTCCAGGACGACCGAAACTTCGACCGGCGCAATCTCGAGAATGGTGACCTCGTCGTCCAGGGACCGGACCTCAACCGGTAGCCGCTGGGGCTCGCCGGCCTGGGTCATGTCGTATCCCCCCAGATCCACGGTGGCACTGAAGGTCGAGGCCGTGACGCTCCCGGCGGCGCCGGCGGCGGCTCGATAGCCGACGTCGACAGTGCCGAGCTCCCCGGTGAGCAGATACGTGTTCAGCGGCTGGTTGGTGGCGCGGATCGGGATGCCGGTGGCCTGCTGCTCGGTGAACGACCCGGAGTACACCAGACCGGCGTACAGCAAGATCGACAGCACGAGGGCGCCCAGCTTGAGCGGCCAGTTGCGCAGCAGCCAGCCCATCAGCCGCGGCGCTCTCCGCTGACCACCCCCTGAGCCGGGTCGGGGGCGTCGGGCGGAGGAGCAACGGACGGGACCACACGGTCCTCGGGGTCGATGGGGGCGTCCGCCGGCTCGTCCTCCGGCATTCCCCAGCGACCCTCCAGCGTCCGACGGAGGAGGGGTGCCGCCTGGCGCGGAGCCTGGGGCCGGATCAGGCTGAAGATCCGGCGGCGGAGCCGATCCTCGCTCAGGTTGCGCTCGATCCGACCCCGGACCACAAGGGAGATGGACCCGGTCTCTTCGCTGACCACCACGATCAGGGCGTCGGTCTGCTCGCTGATCCCGATGGCTGCCCGGTGGCGAGTCCCATACCGCTCGCTGTCGAGCACGTTCTGGCTGAGCGGGAGGAGAACTCCGGCGGCCACGATCTTGTTGCCGGAGATGACCACCGCCCCGTCGTGGAGCGCGGTGCCGTGATAGAAGATGGTGGCCAGCAGCTCGGCGTGCAGATCGGCGTTGATCGGGACCCCGGACTCGGCGGTCAGGTCATGCAGGCCCGTTTCGCGCTCGATTACGATCAGCGCCCCGTGCCGTGATCCGGCCAGCAGCCGGGCCGCCCGTGAGACCTCACGTGCCACGGTGTCCGCCGCCGACACCTCGGACGAGACGAACAGGCGGTTCAGCGAACCCATCCGCCCGATCTGCTCCAACCCGCGGCGCAGCTCGGGCTGGAAGACGACCACCACTGCGAACAGACCGACCACCGCGCCAGCCTGCAGCAGGGTGGATAGCAGTTGGAGCTTCAACGCCTGGGCCGCGATGTACACGAGGGCCACGATCGACAGGCCGATGAGGATGCGGACCGCACGGGTGCCGCGGATCAACACGAACAGCCAGTAGATCAGGATGGCGACGACGACGATGTCGACGATCGAGAGCCAGCTGCCGCGCAAGAACGTGTTCAGGAAGTCGCTGATGCTCTCCGCCACGATCAGACAGGCGCTCCGCTGCGGTCGGCCGCCAATGTTACCAAAGGCCCTCCTGGGCGCCCCGAATGGGAGCTGGAGCTGGGATCAGCGTTTGGTGTACTGCGGAGCCTTGCGGGCCCGCTTGAGGCCGTACTTCTTTCGTTCCTTGGCGCGCGGGTCGCGGGTCAGGAGCCCAGCCTCGCGCAGCGGGGCTCGGAAGTCGGGGTGGCCCGCGAGCAGAGCGCGCGCGATGCCGTGCCGGATGGCGCCCTCCTGGCCGGAGATACCGCCGCCGGCAACGAGCACGGTCGCCGCGTAGCGGCCATCGGTCTCCGTTACCCGGAACGGAAGGCGCAGGCTGGAGACGGATGACTCGCCGCCGAAATACTCGGCGGCCGGCTTGCCGTTGACGATGATGCTGCCGTCGCCCGGCAGGAGGCGCACTCGGGCCACCGACGTCTTCCGCCGGCCGGTCCCGTACAGGTAGTTGACGCTCATTGGGCCTCCTGGTCCTGATCCTGAGACGAACGCGGCTGCTGGGCTCGGTGCGGATGATCGGCCCCGGCGTAGACCTTCAGCTTGCGGAACATGGCCTTGCCCAGCCGATTCTGGGGCAGCATGCCCTTGACCGCCATCTCGATCGCCCGCTCGGGCTTCCGCGCCAGCAGGTCGGAGAGAGCTTCCTCCCGCAGGCCGCCGGGGTAGTTCGAGTGGCGGTAGTAGCGCTTCTGACTGAGCTTGTTGCCGGTGACCCGAACGCGGGACGCGTTGACCACGACCACGTGGTCGCCGGTGTCGATATGCGGCGACCACAGGGCCTTGTGCTTCCCCGCCAGCAGGGTGGCGACGCGCGTGGCCAGCCGACCGAGCGGCAGATCAGTGGCGTCGATGAGCCACCAGCCGTGCTCGATTTCGCTGGCCTTGACCGCGTAGGTCTTCATGTCGTCGTTGATTCTCCTCTTCCGAAACTGATCCGCTCGAGGGTGAGCCCGACAGGCGGCGCCGCGCGCCCGTGAAACGCCCGTTTCCGGGCGTCGAGCACCTTGTCCACGTCGGCCGCCGCGATCTCGCCACGTCCGACGGCCAGCAGGACCGCCACCAGGCTCCGCACCATGCGACGCAGGAATGCGTTGCCGGTCACTGTGACATCGATCAACGTCCCGCGTTGGTGCACCGTGACCGCCACCAGTTGGCGGACCGTCCAGCCGCGCTGGTCGCTGCCGAGGGCGGCGAAGTCCCGCTCCCCGACCATCCGGGCCGCGGCGTCGCTCATCGCGGCCACGTCCAGACGGTCGGGTATCTCGAGCGCCCGGTGCCGGTCGGTCGGGCGGCGGTCGCCGCCCTGTCGAATCCGGTAGCGGTACGTCCGCGCCACGGCCGCCCGCCGCGGATCGAAATCCCGGGGAGCAGCACGCAAGGCGCGAACCGCCACGTCGGGCGCCAGCGCCGCGTTCAGGCGTCGCCGCAGCTCTGCCCACTCGAGCCGCTCCCGGCGGGGGCGGTCGGGCATACAAAAGGCGATCACCTGGCCCGTGGCGTGAACGCCGGCATCGGTGCGCCCGGCAAAGCGGACTGTGATCCGCTCGCCGGTCAGTTTGTTAAGGGCCTCCTCCAGCTCGCCCTGCACCGTCCGCTGCTGCGGCTGGCGTTGCGAGCCGGCGAATGCCGTCCCGTCGTACTCGATCAGCGCCCGGGCCCAGCGCTGCGCCGCGGGAGCCATCGGTCTTCGGTTGTTCGGCCAGTCACGCCCGACTCAGACGAGCTCGATCTGGACCATGGGGGCCGCGTCGCCGGCGCGGGGCCCGAGACGCGTAATCCGCGTGAACCCGGACCCCCGTTCGGCGTACTTGGCCGCCAGTTCGCCCATCAGCTTCTCGATGATGAGCGGCTCATTGGGCAGCTGGGCCACCAGCCGCCGTCGTGCCGGCAGGTCGCCTCGCTTGGCGGTGACGATCAGCCGATCGACTATGCCCCGCACCTCCTTGGCCTTGGCCTCGGTCGTCCGCAGCCGCTCATAGCGCAGCACAGCCACCGCCAGGTTGGCGAGCATGTGCTCGCGATGGGCGGTGGGTCGGCTCAGCTTGCGGCCGGCAGTGCGGTGGGGCATCGGTCGGTCAGGCCTCGCGGTTCAGCTCGGCGGCCACGGCCTCGTCCATCTCGGCAGCCGCCGGCAGGTCGCCCTCATCGGCCATGGGAGCGCCGTCTTCCGGAGCGATGAAGCCCCGCAGGGCGAGCCGCTCCTTCATGTCGTCGAGGCTCTTACGACCGAAGTTCCGCATCCGGAGCAGCTCGTCGTCCCCCAGCGCCAGGAGCTGTCCGATCTTGGTGATGTTATTCCGCTTCAGGCTGTTGTAGGCCCGCATCGGCAGGTCCAGCTCCTCGATCGGCGCATCGAGCAGGCTGGCCGCCAGCGGCGCCGGCACGTCCTCACCGGCGCCGGTGCTGGGACGGCCGATGTCCGCGAATCGACTGAACTCCCGGACCAGGATCCCGGCCGCCTGGGCCAGGGCTGCTTGCGGGGTGGTGGTGCCGTCGGTCTCGATCTCCAGGCTGAGCTTGTCGAAGTTCGTCATCTGCCCGACCCGGGTGTTCTCGACCGCGAAGTTCACCCTTCGGACGGGCGAGAAGATGGCGTCGACCGGAATGACGCCGATGGGCATCTCCTCGGTGTGCTCAGCGGCCCGATACCCAACGCCGGTCTCGACCGTGAGATCCATCTCGATCGACCCGGCATCCGAGTCGAGGGTCAGCAGCTCGAGCTCGGGATTCACGATCTCGACGTCTGCCGACTCGGCGATGTCGCCTGCCGTCACCTGACCGGCGCCGTGCTTCACCAGCTTCAGGTTCACCGGATGGGGGGCGAAGGAGCGGAGCCGGATCTTCTTCATGTTCAACACGATCTGGGTCACGTCTTCCTTCACCGCCGGCAGGGTGCTGAACTCGTGGTAGACGTTGGCGATCTGGATGGACGTCACGGCCGCTCCCTCCAGCGAGGACAGCAGGACGCGACGCAGGGCGTTGCCCAGCGTGACGCCGTATCCGGCAGCCAGAGGTTGGATCTCGAAGCGGCCGGCCGCGCCGTGCGCCTCGACCTCTTCGATGCGCGGGGTGGACTCGGGTTCGATCATCAGCAAGGGGAACTCCTAGCGCGAGTAGTACTCGACGACAAGCTGCTCGTTGAACTCCATGGGCATCTGCTCACGGGTGGGTTCGGCAATTACGGTACCGTTCAATTTGGTGGGATCCACGCTGACCCAATCGGGGATCTGGGCCGCACGCATGGTCTCGGGCGCGGCCTTGAAGTAGGTTCGGCCCCGCCGCGTGTCGCGGACCTCGATCCGGTCGCCCACCGAGGTCTGCAGGCTGGGGGACTTGGTGGGTCGCCCGTTGACCTTGAAATGCCCATGGTTCACCAGCTGCCGCGCCTGCGCTCGCGAGCTGGCAAAGCCCATTCGGTACACCACGTTGTCGAGGCGCATCTCCAGCATGCGCAGAAGGTTCTCGCCGGTCATCCCCCGCTGGCGCTCGGCATTGCGGAAGTAGTTCCGGAACTGGCGCTCGAGGACCGAATAGCTGCGCCGGACGCGCTGCTTCTCGCGCATCTGGAGGCCGAATTCGCTCACCTTGCGGCGGCGCATGGTGTTCATCCCGGGCGGCGTGCTCCGACGCTCGAAAGAGCACTTCTTCGAGTAGCAGCGGCTGCCCTTGAGGAAGAGCTTCAGCCCTTCCCGGCGGCAGATGCGACAGACCGGATCGGTGTAGCGCGCCATGCGGCTAGACCCTTCGCCGCTTCGGCGGGCGGCAGCCGTTGTGCGGAATCGGCGTCACATCGGTGATGGCGGTGACCTCCAGGCCCGCCGCCTGAAGGGAGCGGATCGCCTGCTCGCGGCCGGCGCCGGGGCCTTTCACGAAGACTTCGACCTGCCGCACGCCGTGCTCCATCGCCTTGCGCGCCGCCAGCTCGGCCGTCTGCGACGCGGCGAACGGGGTGCTCTTGCGCGAGCCCTTGAATCCGACCAGCCCGGCGCTGCCCCAGGCGAGGACTCCGCCGCTGGGGTCAGTGATGGTCACGATCGTGTTGTTGAACGTGGCCTGGATGTGGGCATGCCCGGCCGGGACGTTCTTCTTCTCGCGCTTCTTGGCACGCGTCGCGCGCTTTCGTTCAGCCATGAGACTCCGTTACTTCTTACGCCGCACGCCGACCGTGCGTCGCGAGCCGCGCCGCTGCCGAGCGTTCGTCTTCGTTCGCTGTCCGCGGGAGGGCAGGTTGCGCCGATGGCGGACGCCTCGGTAGGCGCCGATCTCGATCAGCCGCTTGATGTTCATGCTGACCTCGCGCCGGACGTCACCCTCGACCCGATAGCGCTTGTCGATGATGTCGCGCAGGCGCGTGACCTCCTCTTCGGTCAGGTCACGGACGCGCGTGTCCGGGTTGACGTTTCCCGCGGTGACGACCTTGGCGGCCGTGGCTGGTCCGATGCCATGGATGTACGTCAGGGACACGATGACCCGCTTCTCGCGGGGAATGTCCACACCGGCGATGCGCGCCATGCCGAAGCCTCCCCTAACCCTGCCGCTGGCGGTGCTTGGGGATTCGGCAGATGACGAGCACCACGCCCGAGCGCCGAATCACCTTGCAGCGCTCGCAACGGGGCTTGACCGATGCACTGACTTTCATCGCATCCTGTACGTGATCCGACCTCGACTGAGGTCGTAGGGACTCAATTCCACGCGAACCGTATCGCCGGGCAGGATGCGGATGAAGTTCTTGCGGAGCTTCCCGGAAATGTGGGCCAGGACTTCGTGGCCGTTCTCCAGTCGCACCTTGAACATCGCGTTGGGCAAGGGGAGGATCACCTCGCCCTCGACCTCGATCGCATCCTTTTTCGGCAAGCGCTACGCACCCTCGTTCGCGGCTTCTGTTGAGTCAGTTGGGGGACACACGGAAAGGCCGCCGCACGCGGCGACCGGATCGAAAAGTATACAGCAGCCCGGCTGACGGGGGCAACGGCACCCCAGGTCAAGCCGCACCGGCCGGGGCGGTCAGTCGCTCGGGCCCCGAGACGCCGATCAAGATCGTGTCCTCGAAGTGCGCGGACACCGATCCGTCGGCGGTCACCACCGTCCAGCCATCGTCCAGGAGGCGAACGTCGTCCCCACCCAGGTTGAACATCGGCTCGATGGCCAGGCACAGACCGACCTCGAGTCGCATCCCCGTTCCGGGCCGGCCGTAATTGGGGACCTGCGGCTCCTCGTGCATGCTGGAGCCGATCCCGTGGCCCACGAATGGCCGAACGATTCCGAATCCGTGCCGTGTGGCGACGGCCTCGATGGCAGCGCCGATGTCGCCCAGCCGGTTGCCGGGAACAGCCGCCGCGATCCCATCCGACAGCGCCTCGCGGGTCGCTTTGACGAGGGTCCCGACCGCGCCCGAGACCGGGCCGATGGTGAACGTGCGCGCACAGTCTGCATGCCACCCCTCCCAGATGCAGCCCACGTCCAGGCTGATGACGTCACCGTCGCGGATCCGGCGGCGGGGGGATGGGATGCCGTGCACGACTTCGTCGTTGAGCGAGGTGCAGATGGTCCCCGGAAAGGGCGGGTTCGACCCGTAGCCCTTGAACGAGGACTGGGCCCCCGCCTGGCGAATGTGATCCGCCGCCAATGCGTCGAGTTCGGTCGTGGTCACGCCCGGCCCCAGGGCGGCCTCCAGCTGCTCGAGGAGTTTGACCAGGATCTGCCCGGCGTAGCGCATGCGGGCCACCTCGTCCGGACGCTTGATGGTCGCGCTGGCACGACGTAGCGGAATGCCCATCAGGCCGGCCCTTCCTTATTCGTCAGCGCCCGGATCTCGGCGGCAACCGCCTCGATAGGCACGGTGCCGTCGAGCCGGGCCAGCCGACCTTGGTCGGCGTAGTACGCCACGACGTCCTCCATCGGTGCCATCTGCTCGCGCAGGCGGGCCCGGAAGACTTCAGGCCGGTCGTCCTCGCGCTGGACGAGCGGAGTGCCGTCCCGGTCGCAGATCCCGGCCTGTCGCGGCGGATCGTCGGTGGCGTGGTACGGGGTGCCGCACTGCGGACACACCCAGCGACCCGCGACCCGGGCAACCAGAACGTCCTCGGGGACGTCGATGAGGATCGCCCGCGTGATGCCCGTCCCGTGCTCGGCGAGCAGCGGGTCGAGGGCCTGGGCCTGGGCCAGGGTGCGGGGAAAGCCATCGAACACGACGCCGGCAGCGGCGGTGGGGTCGTTCAGCGCCTCGGCCACCATTCGGACCGTGATTTCGTCCGGCACCAGCTCGCCGCGACGCATGTATCCGCGCGCGATCTCGCCCAGGGGCGTGCCCTCGCGCCGTGCCCGCCGGAACAGGTCGCCGGTGGCAAGGTGCAGAAGGCCCCGGTCGCGGGCGATGATCTTCGCCTGGGTGCCCTTGCCGGCGCCGACTGCGCCGAGCAGGACGAGTATCACCGGATGAAGCCTTCGTAGTTCCGCATGAGCATCTGGGCTTCCAACTGCTTCATGGTCTCAACCACCACCGCCACGACGATCAGGATGCTGGTCCCGCCCAGCTGGATCGCTTCGGTGCCGGGAATGAAGGCCGAGATGATGAGAGGCGTCACCGCCACCACCCCCAGGAACGTGGCGCCGCCCAGCGTGATCCGGTTCGCGACTCGGGACAGGAAGTCTTCGGTCGGGCGCCCGGGGCGAATGCCCGGGATGAATCCGCCGTTCTTTCGGAGGAAGTCCGCTGTCTGGTCGGGCTTGAACTGGAAGGCGGTGTAGAAGTACGTGAAGAACACCACCAGCACGAAGTACAGGATCCCGTACACGATTGGCGTCTGGGGGCTCAGCACGGTGCTGATCCAGGTGGCGACATCTGCCACCACCTCGTTGCTGCTGGTGGTGAAGTACTGGGCGATCTGGGCCGGGAAGAGGAGGATGCTGACGGCGAAGATGATCGGAATCACACCCGCCATCGTCACCTTCATGGGCAGGTACTGGGTCTGACCCTGGTACATGCGCCGCCCGCGCACGCGCGAGGCGTATTGGACCGGGATTCGGCGTTGGCCCTCGTTCACGAACACCACCGCCGCGATGATGAAGACCGCCACCACGATGAAGGGCGCGATCCGCAGGAGTCCGTCCGGGGCGGTGATGATCGGTCCGGCCTGGTCCGGCAGCCGGCCGACGATGCCGGCGAAGATGATGAAGCTGATGCCGTTGCCCAGGCCGCGCTCGCTGATCAGCTCGCCGAGCCACATGAGGAGGATGGTTCCCGACGTCCAGGCGATGAGCAGCGAGAACGTCTCGAAGCTGAAGAACGGCGAGACCGGGATGACGCCGGCGTTCTGAAGCAGGACCGAGAAGCCAAATCCCTGGGCCGCCGCCAACGGGACGGTCAGGTAGCGGGTGTACTGCTGGAGCCGATTGCGGCCGTATTCCCCTTCCCGCGCCAGATCGCCGAGGCGCGGGATGACCCCCTGCATCAGCTGCATGATGATGCTGGCGTTGATGTAGGGGTTGAGGCCGAGGCCGATGATCGAAGCGGTGGCCAGGCCGCCGCCGGAGAAGATGTCGAGCAGCGCCAGGAGCTGGTTGGTCGCGAACAGCTCCGCCAGGCGCTCCTGGTCGACGTTGGGCACCGGAACCGCGGTCAGCACCCGGAAGATGGCCAGGATGAAGACCGTGAACAGGATCTTGCGCCGGATGTCCGGCGCCTGGAGGGCGGTGACGACGGACTGAATCACGCCGGCTCGCCCTCGCCCTCGGCCTCCTCGGGTTCGGAGCTCTCGTCGCCCGGCGCCGCGGCCGTCGGCCCCTCGGCCGAGTCGTCCGCATCGGGTGCCGCCGTGTCGCTGGCCGAGGTTGAGGCCGCTGGCGCGCTCGCGCGCTTCCCCTTCTTCTTCCCACGGGCACGCCGGCGGGTCTCCGCGGCAGCAGCGGCCTCGGCCGCGGCCTGAGCTTCCGCCGCCTCGTCCACCGGCGCTCCGTCGGGCCAGCTGATCCGCTGGGCGGTGGATCCGGCGGCGGCCAGCTTGTCCAGCGCGGCCCGGGAGAACGCATGGGCATGAATGGTCACGCCCTTCGGGGCATCGCCGCCGCCGAGGATCTTGACCGGGAGGCCGCGGGTCTTGGATCGGCGAACCAGTCCATCGTGGGCCAGGACATCGGGGGTGATCAGGGTGCCGGCTTCGGCCTCGACCAGGCGCCCGAGGTTCACCCCGGCATACGCCACCCGGCCGCGGTTGCGAAAGCCATGCAGCTTCGGCGTGCGGACATGGAGCGGGGTCTGGCCACCCTCGAACCAGGGCGGGATGGACCCCCCGGCACGCGATTTCTGGCCCTTCGTTCCGCGACCAGCGGTCTTGCCCTTGCCCGACCCGTGGCCCCGCCCCACCCGCTTCGCAGGTGTGTGCGAGCCGGCGGCCGGCCGCAGATCGTGCAGCTTCACGCCTTCTCCTCGGAGTTTCCGGGCTCGGTGACCTCGACCAGGAAGGCGACCCGGCGGAGCATGCCGCGGGTCTGGGGCGTGTCAGGAACCTCCACGCTGTGGTGCAGGCGGCGGAGGCCGAGGGCTCGGATGGTGCCCCGCGCCCCGGCCCGGTGGCCGATGGTGGAGCGGACCCAGGTCACTCGCAGCATCGCCCGCGAGTCAGCGGAAGGCTCAGCGGCCACGGGGAGCTCCTGGCAGCAAGGCCGGTGCCGGCCGCTCGACGTAGACGTGCGGCTGGCGCGCCGCCTCCGCGCCCCGCTTGCCCAACAGCTCCTCGGCCGACTTGCCGCGGCGCGCGGCCCTGTCGTCAGCCGATTGCAGGTTGGACAGGCAGTCGAGGGTGGCGCGCACGACGTTGACCGGGTTGGTGCTGCCCATCGTCTTCGACAGCAGGTCGCGGATCCCGGCCACTTCCACCACCGCCCGGACCGAGCCGCCGGCAATGACGCCCGTGCCGGCCGTCGCCGGCCGCAGGAGGACGCGGGAGGCGCCGAACTCGCGCTGAATGTCGTGCGGGATGGTGCTGCCCACCAGCGGCACTCGGATCAAGTGCTTCTTGGCGTCCTCGACGCCCTTGCGGATAGCCTCCGGCACCTCGCCGGCCTTGCCCAGCCCGGCTCCCACCACCCCGCGGCCGTCACCGACGACCACGATGGCGCTGAAGCTGAATCGGCGGCCGCCCTTTACGACCTTGGCCACTCGGTTGATCTGGACGACCTTCTCTTCGAGGGTCAGCTTGGTGGGATCGATGCGTGGCATGGGTTACTCCGCTCTAGAGGTCCAGGCCGCCCTGGCGGGCGCCCTCGGCGAGCGAGCGAACCCGCCCGTGATATCGATAGCCACCCCGGTCGAGCACCACCTGAGTGATGCCGGCCTGACGCGCCCGGTCGGCGATGGCCCGGCCGACCGCTTCGGCCGCCGCGACCTTGCCCGTTCCGCCGGCCAGTGACGGCTCGCGGCTCGAGGCCGCGGCCAATGTCCGGCCGGTGCTGTCGTCGATGACCTGGGCGTAGATGAACCGTGAGCTGCGGAAGACACTGAGCCGCGGCCGATCAGCCTTGCCTGCGACCTGCAGCCGGATGCGCGCGTGGCGCTTGCGACGAAGCGCGTCGCGAGAGGTCTTCTTGATCATGGCTACGCGGCTCCCCCGACCTTGCCGGTCTTGCCCGCCTTGCGGCGAACCTGCTCCCCGGCGTATCGGATCCCCTTGCCCTTGTACGGCTCCGGCTTGCGCCGGGCGCGAATGGCCGCAGCCACCTGCCCCACCAGCTCCCGGTCGGCGCCGCTCACCATCAGGCGGGTGGGCGTCTCAAGACTGAAACGAATGCCTTCCGGGGGCTCGATCTCGACCGGATGCGAGAACCCGAGGGCGAGGACCAGCACCTCGCCCTGGAGCTGGGCCCGATACCCCACCCCGCTGATCTCGAGGACCTTCGTGAACCCCGCGGTCACCCCGGTGACCATGTTCGCCACCAGCGATCGGGTCAGGCCATGGAGGGCCCGATGGCGGGGCGCATCTGATGGTCGAACGATGCGGAGCACCCCGTCCTCTCGGACGACGTCCATCTCGGGATGGACGTCCCGCTCCAGGGTCCCCAGCGGGCCTGTCACGCTCAGGTGCTGACCTTCGAGGGTGACCTCGACTCCGTCAGGAATGGGGATGGGCAGGCGCCCGATGCGTGACATGTCGATCGTTACCAGACGTAGCACAGGACCTCGCCGCCGAGATTCAGCTTCCGGGCCTGCTGCCCGGTCATGATCCCGTGGGAGGTGGAGAGGATGGCCACGCCCAGGCCGCCCAGGACGCGGGGAATCTCGGTCTTGCGCGCGTACACGCGGAGGCCGGGCTTGCTGATGCGCTTGAGCCCGGTGACCACCGGCGTGCGGCCCTCGACGTACTTGAGGGTCAGGACCAGATGGTCGTGGCCGTCCTCGACACGCGAGTCATACGAGGCGATGAACCCCTCCTCGACGAGGATGCGGGCGATCTCGGTCTTCACCCGCGACGCGGGCAGGGCAACCTCGCGGTGGCGCGCGATGCTGGCGTTACGGACCCGCGTCAGCATGTCGGCGATCGGATCGGTCATGTTCATGGCTGCTACCAGCTCGACTTCATGACCCCGGGCAACATGCCCTCGAGGGCACGCTCCCGGAAACAGATCCGACACAGCGCGAAGCGCCGCATGTAAGCCCGGGGACGCCCGCACACCGTGCAGCGGTTGTGCTGGCGCACGGCGAACCGCGGCTTGCGCTGGGACTTGGCGATCATCGATTTCTTGGCCACGTTCGAATCGTCCTCAGGTCAGTTGGCGGCGAATGGCATGCCCAGCAGGGCGAGGAGGCGGCGGCCTTCCTCGTCGTT